>NZ_JBWKWB010000005.1:0-415875 GCF_059421985.1 Pseudomonas sp. GW821-FHT02A11 | reverse complement strand
CTGTAGGAGCGCGCTTGCCCGCGAATGCGGTGTCTGTGCAATAAATTTGTCGCTGACACAGCGCATTCGCGGGCAAGCGCGCTCCTACAGGGCTAACCCCGAGGCCTCACAACAACGGCGCAACCGTCGGCTCATTCCTGGGCCAGGCATCCAGCACGGCCTTGAACAAGGTCGCCAGCGGAATCGCGAAGAAGATCCCCCAGAATCCCCACAGCCCGCCAAACAGCAGCACCGCGCAGATAATCGCGACCGGGTGCAGGCTCACGGTTTGCGAAAACAGCAGCGGCACCAGCACGTTGCCATCGAGCGTCTGAATGATGCCGTAGACCGCCATCAGGTAAATGAACTGATCGCTCCAGCCCCACTGAAACAGCGCAATGAACGCCACCGGCACCGTCACCACGACCGCGCCTACATAAGGCACGACGACGGAAATCCCTACCAGCATCGCCAGCAGCGCCGAGTAATTGAGGCCCATCGTGACAAAGGCAATGTAGGTCACTGCCCCGCAGATGAAGATTTCGATGACTTTTCCGCGAATGTAATTGGCAATCTGTCGGTTCATTTCCTCGGCGACCCGGGTAATCAGCGTACGTTCACGAGGCAGATAGCCACGGAACCAGCGACCAATCATCCGACGGTCCTTGAGGAAGAAGAACACCAGAATGGGCACCAACACCAGGTAGATCATCATGTTGACCAGCAGCGGCAGGCTCGACAGCGAGAGGGTCAGCGCCCACTGGCCGAACTTGCCAATCTCGCCCCTAGCCGCTTCGATGGCCTGCAGGACCTGCTCGTCGGAGACCAGATGCGGATAGCGTTCCGGCAGCAGCAACAGCAGCGACTGCCACTTGGCGAGCATGCCGGGCAGCTCGTTGAACAAGGTGATGAGCTGATGCCATAGCAGCGGCACCAACACCAGCAGAAACACCGCCAGTGCGCCCATGAACAACGCGAACACCACGCCGACCGCTCCCCCTTCCGGCACGCGCAGACGCTCAAGCTGAACCACCATCCCCTGCATCAGAAAGGCCAGCACCAGCCCGGCCAGCACCGGTGCCAGCATGCCGCCCAGGGTCAGGACAACCGTGAACGCCAGAAACAGCAGCACCGCCAGCACCACGGCCTCTTCGTCCGAGAAGTAGCGCTGCATCCAGTTGCGAAGCACTTTGAACATCGATGATCCTTTGAAACGATGGGGTAAAACGCCAACTGCCCGTTACGATCAGGCCTTGCGCAACCAATAGCGGTAAACGCCATCGGCGGCTTCTTCGTGCAACAGCACATGGCCCGCCAGCTTGGCGAAGGTGCGGAAATCCCGTTGCGAGCCCGCATCGGTGGCCGTCACCTTGAGCACCGAGCCGCTGGCCAGTCGATTGAGTTCCATCTTGGCCTTGAGCAAAGGCAGCGGGCAGTTCAGGCCGCTGGCATCCAGCTCGGCGTCGCAGGTTGCGGGGCGCTGTACAGCGTCAGACATCATTTCTCTCCAGGCAGACACATCCGATTACACAGAATGTGCAAATAAGATGAAGAAGACCATTCCTACAAGCTGCGCAGAATACCTCACTCTGGTCAGCAAGCCATTGAGCCAGCTACAGTAACGACTTTCTGCCTCAGAGTTTCGTGCATGAATGTTCTGCGCCCCGCACTGCTGACGCTCGCATGCCTGATGGCTGCCCCGGCTTTCGCAGACGACCTGCCGTCCCTTGGCGACGCCAGTTCCTCCATCGTTTCGCCCCAGCAGGAACACGACCTGGGCCGCGCCTGGCTGGGCCTCTTGCGCGCGCAGGTGGCGCAACTGTCGGACCCGCAGCTCAAGGATTTCGTCGAGACCTCGGTCTATCGCCTGGCCGAAACCAGTCAGGTGCAGGACCGCCGGCTGGAATTCATCCTGATCAACACCCCTGAAATCAACGCCTTCGCCGCCCCCGGCGGGATCATCGGCGTCAACGGCGGCCTGTTCCTGCACGCCGAGACCGAGGGTGAGTACGCAGCGGTTCTGGCGCACGAACTCGCTCACTTGTCGCAACGCCACTTCGCCCGCGGCGTGCAGGCCCAGCAGCGCATGCAGGTGCCGGTCATGGCGGCGATGCTCGCCGGTATCGTGATGGCCGCAGCGGGCGCAGGTGACGCCGGGATCGCAGCGATTGCCGGTACTCAGGCAGCGGCGATCCAGGAACAGGCGCGCTTCTCCCGGCAGAACGAGGCCGAGGCCGACCGCATCGGCATTCTCAATCTGGAAAAGGCCGGTTACGACCCGCGCAACATGCCGACCATGTTTGAGCGTCTGGCCCGTCAGTATCGTTACGACGCCAAGCCGCCTGAATTCCTGATGAGTCACCCGGTGACCGAATCCCGCATCGCCGACACCCGCAACCGTGCCGAACAGGCCAAGCCGGGCGGCAAGGAAGACAGCCTCGCCTACCAGCTGATGCGCTCGCGCGTGGTGCTGATCTACGAAGAAACCCCAGGCATGGCGGCCAAGCGCTTCCGCGCACAGCTGGCTGAAAACCCGAAAAACGACGCGGCCCGTTACGGCCTGGCTTTGGCGCAGACCAAGGGCGGCCAGTTGAACGAGGCCAGAGACAGCCTCAAGCCACTGATCGACAAAGCGCCGGACAACATCACCTACAACCTGGCCATGATCAATCTGGACATCACCAACAACCGTTTCCCCGATGCCCAGCAGCGGGTAGACCGAATGCTGGACAAGTTTCCCGATGACTATCCGCTGAATCAGGCCAAGGTCGACATATTGCTCAAGCAGTCCAAGGCGCCAGAAGCGCTGAAGGCTTTGGAGACGCTGCTCAAGAGCCGTCCGGACGATCCGGATATCTGGAACCAGGTGGCTGACACCCGTGGCCTTTCGGGGAACACCATTGGCTCTCATCAGGCACGCGCCGAATATTTCGCGCTGATGGGTGACTTCAAGCAGGCTGTTCAACAGCTGGAATTCGCCAAGCGCCGAGCTAATAACAACTTCCAGCTGGCCTCGCGGATCGATGCGCGGCAGCAGGAAATCATCGCTCAGGAACGAGCAGTGAAGGAAATGATGAATTAGTAGCAGCTCCAAGCTTTAAGCCTCAAGCCGCAAGAAAAAGCAGGATCGCCGCGCTCCCTCTTGCAGCTTGAAGCTTGTGGCTGCTGTCAGGCGTTGCCGGAAAGCTTCAACCGCGCAGCCTGGGTGAAATCCAGCATGCGCTGCAACGGCCTTACGGCTTGAGGGATGATCGCCGGATCAACGAAGATTTCATTGGTGCCTTCACGCAAGCACTGCAGCGTGCGCGCCAGGGTGTTCATGGCCATCCATGGGCAGTGCGCGCAACTGCGGCAGGCCGCGCCGTTACCGGCGGTGGGGGCTTCGATGAAGACCTTGTCCGGGCACAGCTGCTGCATCTTGTAGAAAATGCCGCGATCAGTCGCGACGATGAAGGTCTTGTTTGGCAGGGTCTGGGCGGCTTTGATCAGCTGACTGGTGGAACCCACCGCGTCGGCCAGATCGATCACCGACTCGGGCGACTCGGGGTGCACCAGAATCGCCGCATCCGGGTACAGCGCCTTCATGTCTTCCAGTTGACGCGACTTGAACTCCTCGTGAACGATGCAGGCACCGTCCCACAGCAGCATGTCGGCGCCGGTTTCGCGCTGGATGTAGCGGCCCAGGTGCTTGTCCGGCCCCCAGATGATCTTTTCACCGTTGTCCATCAGGCTCTCGACGATTTCCAGCGCGCAACTTGAGGTCACCACCCAGTCAGCGCGGGCTTTGACCGCAGCCGACGTGTTGGCGTAGACCACAACGGTGCGCTCGGGATGCTTGTCGCAAAAGCTGGTGAACTCATCAACGCCGCAACCCAGATCCAGCGAGCAAGTCGCTTCCAGGGTCGGCATCAGAATGCGTTTTTCAGGGGTCAGTATCTTCGCGGTCTCGCCCATGAAACGCACGCCAGCCACCAGCACGGTCCTGGCAGAGTGGTTCTTGCCGAAGCGGGCCATTTCCAGCGAGTCCGAGACACAGCCGCCGGTTTCTTCCGCCAACGCCTGAATCACCGGATCGCAGTAATAGTGAGCCACCAGGACCGCGTCCTGCGCCTTGAGCTCGTCGGCGATCAGGCGGCGATATTTGGCTTCTTCTTCCGGCGTGAGAGCTTTGGACTGCTTGGCGTCTAGATGCGCCTGCACCAGAAGGCGTTCGGAAATCTGTGTCATGTTCGCAGGACCTGAATGCGCGTAAGCGCGAACGTCGAGTTTACACCTGAACAACAGGCAACAAATAAGGCAGGAAACCCTCACGGTCATGAAGTTTCCAGCCCAGTGCACGCATCAATGTGCATGCATCGATAATGCATTCGCCGCGCGCTGGCTGCCGCGTTTCAAGGCGCTGACAGCAGGCGGTCCGAAGCGGCGGCGAATGTATCACGTTACCTGTTGAGCGTTCACTTACCGACGACAGCGCCTCAGCCCAGACGCATCGACAACTCGACATCCTCGGCAAACGGGATCGACAGATACCCCTGCTCGACCGAACGCACCCGCGCCAGGTAATCGGGTGCGTAATCGGCGTTGTCCGCGATGATCAAGGCGCCTGGCCGCAGACGGCTCTCTACCAGACTCAAAATCTCCGGATACAGCGCCTTGGCGCCATCGAGCAATACCAGGTCGATAGACTCCGGCAGATCCTTGCCCAGCGTCTTCAGCGCGTCGCCTTCACGGATTTCCACCAGGTCCAGCAAACCGCCGGCCTTGAGGTTGTCCCGTGCCTGCGCGATCTTCGACGACTCGAACTCGCTGGTGATCAGCAGGCCACCGCCGTTGTCGCGCAAGGCCGCTGCCAAGTGCAGCGTCGAGATGCCAAACGATGTGCCGAATTCCACCACCGTGCGCGCCTTGCAACTGCGCGCCAGCATGTAGAGCAACGCGCCGGTCTCGCGAGAAACGGCCAGCGGGAAATCCTTCAGGCGACCGTAGAAGTCCAGATAGTCAGTCTTGCTGCGCATCAGGCGAGCGATGTCTTCCTGAGAGAAGTCAGCCCATTGCGGGCTGGTCCTCGGCAACTGCTCCTGGGCCTGGGTGAACAAGCGCTCCAGCAAAGGAGCGACAGGGCGTGTGGTCAGGGTATTCATGTGTATTCTCCGAATTGAAAGGTGCGTAAAGCTCAATGCCGGAATAGAATGCGACGAATTACTCACGTTCGATAATCGCATTCCCGAGCCGCTATGACCGATTCCCGCAACCCCGCGATTTCCCTGCGCAAGAAGCCCAAACAGGCACGTTCTGAAGAGTCGGTTTCCGTCATTCTGCAAGCCGCTGTTCAGGTTTTGGCCAAGGAAGGCGCCGCCCGCTTCACCACTGCTCGCGTCGCCGAAAAGGCCGGTGTGAGCATCGGCTCGCTCTACCAGTATTTCCCCAACAAGGCCGCGATCCTGTTCCGCTTGCAAAGCGATGAATGGAAACAGACCACCGAACTGCTGACCCGCCTGCTCGAGGACACCACCGTCGCGCCCCTGCAGCGGCTGCGCAATCTGGTGCACGCCTTCATCCATTCCGAATGCGAAGAAGCCGACATGCGCATTGCCCTCGATGACGCAGCCCCGCTCTACCGACACGCCCCTGAAGCGCGTCAGGTCAAGGAGGAAGGAGAACAGGGGATCGTTCGGTTCATGCAGGAGGTACTGCCTGATGCGACCCAGGACACAAGACGTCTGGCCGCTGACTTGATCAAGACCACGATGAGCACTGTGGGCAAGGAGTTCTCACAAACGCCGCGCACACAGGCCGAGATCGACGCGTATGCGAGCGCCATGGCGGACATGTTTTGTGCGTACCTGCAGCGACTGGGCTGAGGCCGGAGTGAGGGGCTTGCGAAGGTAGCGTGAACGTTCGCGGCGGCTTCAATCAGCTCGCCGCGAACACGCGACGCGGGATCAATACTTCCAGGTCACCGAAGCCGTCAGGTTACGCGGTGCGCCATAGCTCGCGGTTTGCGCATTGTTGTACAGCGACAGCAGGTACTTGCGGTCGGTGACGTTGTTCAGGTTCAGCGACGTGCTCCAGTTGCTGTCGATGTCGTAGCTGGTCATCAGATCGACCAGGCCATATGCGTTCTGGTGAATGGCACTGTTGGTGTCGTTCTCGACCGCCGTTTGCCAGCTGACACGGGCGCCGACCTTCATCTGAGGCAGGCTTGGCAAGCGATAGGTCGCCATGCCACGCACGCTGTGGGTCGGCACGTATTTGCGTGCTTTTTCGCCGTCGTCATCGTCGATGCGCACGTAGGTGTAGCCGGCGAGCAGATCGAGGCCGCCCACTTCGCCGGAGGCTTGCAGCTCGACGCCGTGGCTCTTGAAATCTTCTGGCGTGTAGACCTCCTGAACACCATTAAAACCGGCATCCACTGCCACGTTGCGCTGTTCGGTCTTGAACAGCGCGGCGGTCAGGTGCAGACGCTCGTCCATCACGCTGCCTTTGATGCCGATTTCCTTGCTCGTGCCTTCCAGCGGGTCAAGCAGCGAACCGTCGGTGCCGATGTTGTATTGCGGGGTGTAAATCTTTGTCCAGCTACCGTACACGCTCCATTGATCGTTCAGGTCGTAGACCAGGCCGGTGTAAGGCGTGACCTTGCCGTGAGCGCGAGTGTAGTACCGGGCACCGTAGTTCTCCCCCTTGCCGTCGGCACTGAGCATGCGCGCGCCGGCGATCCAGTGCAGGTCATCGGCAAGGCTGAAACGAGCCCCTGCGAATACGCTTTTCTGGGTGTCCTGGAAATTCTGCGACAGGCCATCACTGGTGAAGCCGAACGACGGCATGGGCGTATTGCCCGCCAGAATGCCCGAGAACGAGGTATCGAAGGCGCTGCCGTCTTCTTCGTTTTCGTCATACTCGTGGCCTTTCTGATGAGTGCGCCCGTAAGCGGCACCGAAGGTCAGTTGATGCTCGCGACCGAACAGGCTGAATGGCCCCTGCACCTTGGCTTCACCGAGTAGCTGATGAGCCTCGCTGCGGGTGTGGTTGGCATAAGCCAGGGCGTCATCGCCAGTGACGGAGCCGACATACAGCATGTTGGTGTTCTGCTTTTCCTGCACGCCAGTCGCGGTCAGGGTGGCATTCCAGTCATTACCAAAATCGTGCTTGAGTTCGATAAAAGTGCGTTGGGTGTGCAGGTTCCAATACGTCCACGGCTGGCCGATGCTGTTGCTGCGACCGCTGTAATGAATGGCGTTGCCGTCACTGTCGACCAACGGCAGGTTGCCCCAGGTGCTGCCGTTGGAGTCGCTGTTGTGCTGGGAAAAGCCCACTGTCACGGTGTCGGCGTCGGTCACGTCGAACGCCAGCAGCCCGGCAGCAACGTTGCGCTCGTGGCTGTAGCGATCCATCCACGAGTTGCCTTTGTCGTGGGAATAGATGAAGCGACCGCGCACGTTGCCGGTGTCCGTCAGCGGCCCGGATACATCGACATCGACCCGACGGTTATCCCAGGAGCCCACGCTGGTGTCGATCTGCGCCTGAAACGTCTCGGTCGGACGCTTGCGCACGAAATTGACCGTCGCAGACGGGTTACCCGCGCCGCTCATCAAGCCGTTGGCACCGTGCAGCACGTCGATCTGCTCGTATTCGGCCAGATCCTGCTCGCCCACCAGGAGAGTGCCAACGAACGGCATGCCCATGCCGTCGTACTCAAAGGTATTGATGTCAAAGCCCCGTGAGGTGAACTCTGTGCGGTCGGTCTCGGTCTGCTCAACCGTCACCGAAGGGGCGGTGCGCAAGGCCTCTTTGATGCCATTGATCTTGAAGTCGTCCAGTTCCTGGCGCGTGATGGTCGTCACCGCCTGTGGCGTCTGCTTGTCCGTCAGCCCCAGTTTGGTCGTCGTCGAGGAAGCCTTTCCTTCATAGCCCTGACTGACGCCATCAACGCTTTCAGTGCTGCTCTGGATTTGAGTGACCGGCAAGGTCAGGTCGTCAGCGGCTTGGGCGATGGACACGGCGCTGCATGCGCCAATCAGAAGAAAACCGGCGGAGAGGTGGTGTTTCAAGGAATGTTCCTACAAGTCGAAGCAAGGGAGGTTTGGAATATGAATGAGAATCTAACGCATAAAGATCCAGCACTTCGACATTTTTTTCACATTTGCGCACATTTTTTTCACATCAAAAACCACAACAAACTTGACACAAACTGAACACATTCAATCCAGGGTTGAGCGTGCTCCAGTGACCTTAATCCTCAAAGGCCACAGCACGCGTCTGGGCAGCCCTCACACGCCTCCTCTGCCAAAGCGTGCGTTTAAGCCTGCCAAGCCTTCATAAAGCCGGTTTTCGATGTACAGTGAAGTTCTGAATATCCCTTGCAAGCGCATCCTGACTAGCCGTTGTATCCGGAAAACCCTATGGCAGAACAAACACTCTCAACACCCTTCAAATCGCTTGGATGCGCTGAATGCCGCAACCTCGATGATTTGGGGTTCAGTTTCACCATGGCGTTTCAGCCAATCTTTAATGTCAGGACAGGCTTGCCATATGCCTACGAAGCCCTCGTTCGTGGTCTCAATGGTGAATCCGCTGCCAGCATCCTGGGGTTGGTGAACGACCAAAACCGATACCGCTTCGACCAGGCGTGCAGGGTGCGGGCCATTGAACTGGCAGCGGATTTAGGGCTGCCCGCTCTCCCCGACTGCAAGCTGAGCATCAACTTCCTTCCCAACGCGGTGTACAGGGCTGAAACCTGCATTCGTGCCACATTGGAAGCTGCCCGCGTGTTTAACTTCCCGGTTGAACGCCTGATGTTCGAGGTGACCGAAGGTGAGCGCGTCGACGATCCTGATCACCTGAAATCCATTTTTCAGGAATACGAGCGCCAAGGTTTCACGACCGCCATCGACGACTTCGGATCAGGTTATTCAGGGCTGAATTTCCTGGCGATGTTTCAACCGAACGTTCTCAAGATCGACATGGCGCTTACACGGGGTATCGACCGGGATGGGGTACGGCGCGCCATTGTTGAAGGCATCGTGCTGGTGTCCGAGCGGCTCGGAATCACCGTCGTGGCGGAAGGCATCGAGACGCTTGAAGAACGCGACACGCTGCTGGGGTTGGGCATCGATCTGATGCAGGGCTATCTCTTTGCCAGACCCGCCGTGGGCAAACTGCAGTCAATGCCTGCGGCGTTGATCTGAACGCCTCGCGGAAATTTCTCTGGCCTATGCAAGCCTGAGTGCCCTCTGCAAAGTGGCAAGCCGACGCGGGCCCGCTTGCTCGCGCGTCGGCTTGACCGATTACTCGGTTGGCGATTCGGTGTTGATGTAAGGCGGCACATCAGCCAGTGCCAGCTTGCGACACTGCGTGCTGTGAGGCAGGCGTCTGGCCTCCAAGGGCTCGAGCTTTTGTGGTGATCCGCTTTCGAGGGCTCGCTCTATCGCCATGACCACCCGAACGTCCCGCCACCCCTCTTCGCCATCTGGCTCAGGTGCCTGGTCATTGAGAATGCAACTGGAGAAATACGCGGTTTCGCCAGCGAACTGATCAACCACCGGGTGCACATGCTCAGTGGTCTTACCGTCGATCGTCGCTCGATAACTGATCGCCACGCCTTCGCCATAACCGAAGCATGGCGATGCCTCGATCTCGCCCAGGGTGCCGAGTAACTGGAACCGCTCGGTGTCCGGCAGGGTGTAGCTGACGGTGAAATGAGCCAGCCGCTCTTGCGGGAAACGCAGCGAGACGGTCACGGTGTCCCAGGAGTCCAGTGGCGAGCCTGGCGTCTTGGTGCCCAATGCCATGACTTCAATGGGCTCGGCGTTGAACAGCTTTCTCACCATGTTCAATGGGTACGGGCCCATGTCCGCCACGGGGCCAGCGGCGAAACCATTTTGGTTGCGGTGGTTGTTGGCTTTAACGACTTGCGCGAAGGTCGATGTGAACACCCGAGGGTCACCGAACTCACCCTTTTGCACACGTTCAATCATCCCAAGCGTCCCAGACTCACAATGCAGCCGGTAGGCGATCATGAATTTTGTGCCCGTCCGTTCTGCAACGTCCGCCATCTCCCGGCACTCGGCTTCGTTGGTTGCCATGGGCTTTTCCAAAAGAACATGGATACCGGCCTCAAGCGCGGGGATTACATACTGGGTGTGCAGGAAATTCGGCGTCGCTACGTAGACAGCGTCGATCTCTCCGGAGGCCAGAAGATCGGGGTACTCAGCGTAGGAATAAGACTTCAAGCTGTAGATCGCGGCCAGATCCTGTGCCTTGACTGGATCCCCTGTGACCAGGGCTGTCATCACCGAGTTATCCGTCTGGCCAACACCGGGCATGAAAGCGCCCTGAGAAATTGAACCACCGGCCACCACGGCGTACCGAATCTTTCCATCTGAGCTGGGCATCCTATTCTCCTGTCGAGTCTCAAATTGCTGACACAGGGAATGGGCAAGTCTGACCTGCCAAGGTTCCATCTTTGTCAGCAGGCTGGGTGCAAGCGCGCTGGTACGGTCGGCACGCTTGGCCAGTGATCGTTTATTCGGAACGATACCGGGCTGAAGAACTCAGTTAAGCAACGGGTCCACAACCAGGATCCCTACGTTCGTTCGCAGATTGCGGATCCGACCAGGCGAGGCACACCTCATGCAAACCTTGGATGACCTCAAAAACTCCCGAGCTGTCGCCAGTTTTACATCTCGCCCCCGGCTGATGCTGGGTATGGTGATTTTCTGCGCCGGCGTGGCCCTTTTAACGATCGAGGCGGCTTCAAGTATTTATCGCTAATCGCTGCCAAGTACCCGCGCTATGGCCTGAGAACTGATCACTCGACTTCTTCAAATGCTCACTCCAAAGGAATGACTCATGACGTCCAAACAACCCTTCGCTGCGTTAGCCATCACTGTTCTTTGTGCATTTTCCAGCGTTTCCTATGCGGCTGACGAACCCAGCGTAACGCTGGATCGTCCCGGAACAGGGGCTAGGGAATACAAGGTCGGGGATCCCGTGCCCGATGAATATCAACGCGAAAGCATGGAAGTCAAAGACTGGAAAAGTCGGCACCTGAAAGCGCCTTCCGAACATGAGCAATGGGTACAAATCAACGGCAAATATGCCTTGATCAGTGTGCCGACGGGCACCATCAAGGAAATGGTCAATAAATAGCCGGTGAGCGCTCCAGGCGCGATCGGTCCCCGGTAGCGTGCTCCGCATCCAAAAAAAGCCCGTGCAGGGCACGGGCAAACACTTGGCTCAGGCTACGACCGGCCAAGCAAACCTTGCTTGAAGCGCTGAATGAACAACGTGGTGTGCAGGCCTCGGGCACAGGCTGTGGCCTGCGCCTCAAAGCTGCGAGCGCAACGTCCAAACTCATTCGAAACATGCGCATCGATGCTTTCGATACCTTGCTCTTTCGTCGACGGGTTCCGGGATGCAGAGGCCATAAGCGTGTCCTGTTCTGATCAAATGTGAAGCCGGCAACGGCTGGCGCTGCCGCCGGAGTTGTAGATGACAATGAGCCGAGCAATTTGCGATCGGTAATCGCTCACAGCTTTTATCGGGCTTTTCGGCAATGCTTAATTGGGATTCACACCCCGACGTGCAATTCATCGAAATGAAACAACGACCGACCAGTGGCGGCGGCGTTGAGCCATTGATTCGGCGAGCCCTCTGTGGGTGTAAGCACTCTCCATCTGAATGAATAGTTGAATGAATGCCTGACCAACTGACCGGTGAGTAAAAAATGCTGAACGTTCAGGATCGTCATCGCTCACAAGCACATGGGCGCTAATGCCCATCATGGAATGATGAGGAAAACAAAAATGGCGAACGTACTGAATACCTGCGCATTGGCTCTATTGATCGGCCTGAGCACGCAAGGCGCCTTCGCGGCGCAGGACAACGATGATTTTGTAGAAGACGCCTCTGCCAAAGGCGTGGCTGAGGTGGAGGCTGGCAAGCTCGCTCAGGAGAAGGGAAGCGCCGCCGATGTGAAAACCTTCGCCGACATGATGGTCAAGGACCATACCGCTGCGAACGCCAAGCTCAAGTCCATTGCTGACAAGAAAAACCTTGAAGTTTCCGACAGTGCTGAGCTGGTCGACAAAGCGAAGGCAATGATCCTTGAACTGCGTAGCGCCAAGTCGTTCGATCAGGCCTATGCCAATAACCAGGTCAAGGCTCATGAGCAAACCATTGCCCTGTTTGAAAAGGAGGCCAGCAATGGCAAGGACGCGGACCTCAAAGCCTTCGCTACCGAAACCCTGCCAAAGTTGAAAACTCATCTTGAGCATGCCAAGGCGTTGGCAAAAGCCCACGGCGGTGATGCCGCGAAGTGAAATCAGAAGCGCCGTGCTGTAAGGCGCGGCGCTTCTTGTTCAGTCAAAAGAGTTTTGGCGTATTCATCACTGACAACGGCATTGCGTGACTTCGGGTGCCCCCTGGCGATGATCAAGCCCCTAGGCGTCCCCTCATCTTCGCTGGATTTGCGCCATACCCACTCAGCAGTACGCTGCGCATCGAATCGGGTTGAGAAACGCCAGCAAACTGGGTACGCAATGCAGCAATGAGTTCCGAGATCGCACGACTTGTGCCCAGTGTGGCTAGATCAATTCCGCCAACGACAAGATTGACGCCTGTGGTTCGATCAATGATTTCTACGGTCAGCTTGTCCTTGGAGGGCGAGGTACACCGGCATTCAAGGGGCAGAAAAGCCGATTCGATGATGTGACGTAATTCGAGCGCTGAAATAGCCATGGTGATTTCCTTGTTATGTGAACGGTGGACTGCATGGCGAATGACTTAATTCAATCTTTCGGCGGGGGCGAGGTATGGAAAATTGATTGACGATCAGCCAGGCACTCCCATGAGCCAAACAGCGGTCAGTCCTGAAGAGGCAGTGGTGACGCACCTCAACGCTCTGCGACGTACGATCCAGGCCTTGGCGAAGCTGCACCTGTCTCACATTCATGAGCTCTCGGGGCACCAGACCGTGGATTCCAGACAGAGCCTGGTCCTCAGCTTCGAGCGTCTGGAGGCCTGCGTGGGGGAAATGGAAGAAACGCTCGCAACCATCACCGAGGCGATGAAAAGCGGCTGATCACGTTCTCGCTTCATGATCCGGTCATCCGTCCAGGCCGAATACATTTCATTGAATTATCGCCGCGCCCCTGTCTCTCACCTACATACCAAGAGACCTATGTAGGCCCCCCATGACTTCCCTTAGAAGTGTCGCTGACCGCCTGACTGCCACCCCTGCAGGCTCGTGCGAACCTGTTCACATTTATCACACGCTCCTGCATGAGCCGCACAATGCGGATCAGGCCGAGCTCCGCCTGTTTCTGCAAAAGCAGCTGCAACTGGCGCGAGCTTTTCCGGACGCCTTGCCCGACGACCTCAACGGCCTCACGCCCTGGATCGAGGCAAATGCAAACCAGGTGGCGGCTTCGTATCGGGAATACCTGGAAGGTCGGCACGCAGGCCAGGGCAGGACATTCTTCAGCACCAAAGCTCACGCCTTGTATTTCCTGCAGCATGTAGCTCCCACCAAGCTGGTCGACGGCGCATGGCTGTACAGCGCGGTCTCGCACGGTGACGACTGGCGCTATCGCGATCTCATTCGCACCTATCTGGAAGAGCTCGGGGATGGCGAGCCCGCGCTGAACCATGTCGTGCTTTACCGCAAGCTATTGGCAGATCATGACTGTGCGCCCACTGAAACGCTTGATGAGGAACACTACCTTCAGGGCGCCATTCAGTTAGCGCTGGGACATCTGGGCGATGAGTTTCTGCCTGAGTTGCTGGGCTATAACCTGGGCTATGAGCAGCTGCCGTTGCACTTGTTGATCACCGCATTCGAGCTCAACGAACTGGGGATCGACCCGTACTACTTCACGCTGCACGTCACCATCGATAACGCCAGCACCGGCCACGCGCACAAAGCGGTCAAGACTGTGCTGGGTCTGCTTCCCACTGACGAGTCCCGCCCGGCTTTCATCGCACGGCTGCGCAACGGCTACCTGCTCAACGAGTTGGGCAAAGGCACCAAGGCCGTCATCGCTTCCTTCGATCTGGAACGAGAAGTGGTGGCCATGCTGGAGCGCAAGCGCTCGTTTGGCCAACACATGCATTCCGATTACTGCCGGCTCGACGGCCTGACAGTTAATGAATGGCTGGCCAAGCCTGGGCAATGCAGGGCATTTTTGGCAGCGCTTGAAAACAGGGGCTGGATCAAGCGCCATCAGGATCCCGCCGAAAGCCGTTTCTGGCAATTGATCGATGGGCCTGGTGCTGTGATGTTCGGCGTCTTCAGCGGGTATGAAATGCAGCTCTTGCGAGACTGGATCGCAGGGGACTGGCAAGCACCGGGCGTCGTCAAATCCGCCAACCCGTTCCGATCACAATTTCGCAATCGTCCTCGAGCCGAGGCGGCCGCGGCTGCACCCGCTCAACCAACCATCCCTTCAACGGCTCGGCTGATCGACCTGCTTTCGCCAGCCCACCATTGCACCCCCGAAGGTTTGCATGCCACCCGAGCCTACGCTCGCCAACTTGCCGAAGGATCGTTAGCGCTATGAGTCAGTCCCCTGCATTCACAACCTCAAACGATACCGCTGCGGTGGAAGACCAGACCCATGACAAGGCGTTGCTGCAACTGGGCCGGCGTCTGCATGCGGACGGGTATCAGTTCACGACCGTCACGCCGCTGACACATCAGCGCAACAACCACCGCGATAACAATCGGCAGGCCCGTGACCTGCGGGGCATATTCGGATGGAACCGTCCCTTTGAATCTCAGCTGCTGCCTGATGCCGAACTCAAAGCGCTGCTTGCCAGTGGTGTCATCAGGGCTCATGCCGGGTTGTGGGTCAGCGATGTCAGATGGTCGAGTCTGCACGACCTGCTCTTTGTCCATTCAGGTTTTCCCACCGTTGCACAGGACTCGGTGTTTTTCGGCCCCGACACCTATCGCTTCGCCCAAGCCATCGAAGAACACCTGCGCACCTCTACGCACCCCGTGCGTACGGCGGTGGACATTGGCTGTGGCAGCGGAGCGGGCGCCATCCTGATCGCCCGTGCCCGACGCGAAGCTCAGGTGCTGGCTCTGGACATCAACCCCACTGCGCTGAGGTTCACTGCCGTTAACGCGGCTTTGGCGGAGACTGACAACGTGTCAGCGTGGCACAGTGATCTGCTCGACAGCGCCTCAGGGGATTTCGATCTCATCGTCGCCAATCCGCCGTACATGCAGGACACCCAGAAACGAGCCTATCGGCATGGCGGAGACAGGCTGGGATCTGCGCTCTCCGTGCGCATCGTCGAACAGGCGATCAATCGCCTGGCCCCTGGTGGCAGCCTTGTGCTTTACACCGGCGCCCCGTGGGTTGATGGCGTGGATCTGTTCCTGCAGCACGCCCGACCTATCGTCGATCTTCCCGGCTTCAGCTGGTCGTACCGCGAGGTCGATCCGGACGTGTTCGGTGAAGAACTCGAGACCGAAAACTACACTCAGGCAGAACGGATCGCAGCAGTGGTGCTGACGGTAACCAAAGCGCATTCATGAAGCCACGTCGATGCGCTGGGCCGAGCGTCCTTCCCCGTCCCAGCGCAGCGGACCTCCCCCCCAAAATTGATCACGTTGACTGCGGATGCTCAGTCGAAACCTCATTATTGGCATCGACGTCGGAGGTATCTTCCTCCAGTCCGGCTTCGTCGTCAGAGTCCGGCGCAATCTCTGCTTCACTGTTCGCTTCACCCCCTCTGGCAGGGTGAGGATCAGGAATCACATCTGGCCTGCCGGGCTCCAGAGGTTCAATGGAGTCGACAGCGTTTTCGGTACCGCCGGGAATGCCTGCTGAATGAGTCATACATACCTCGCTTGGCCACGAATAAGTCGTGGCTCAACGCTTTCGAATCCATGCCTGAGCCGTCGTTCGATGAAGTTCTCGAACGGTCATTCTCCAGTGATAAATCGCGAACTCTGCTACCCGTAAACCCTAAGACGAGTAGACCCGGACTGCTCGAAGGCATGCAGAGATGGAAAACCTGATGATCGCCACGCTCAACCCAACAGCATCGGCGCCCGTCTGCCCAATTCGTTGCAATGGCCTGAGCATCCAAACATTCAAGAACGCTTGGGACAGCTTGACAGCGATGCTTGGGCAAACCTGCCCATTACCCCGGCAGACCATCACTGCCGACATCCGTCGCAGAGCCGGCCTGAAATAAAGCGAGCTCCCCTGAGAAGATGCACCGCTGATCACGTCCCCCGTCAAAGTCCTGAACTTAAATCCCCGCGCCCCGCTCCCCTGCTTATAGACCCCACCAAACAGCGGAGAAAAACACTATGCGAGCTCTCACCTATCACGGTGCCCATGACGTCAAGGTAGACACCGTTCCCGACCCGATCATCGAAGCACCGGATGACATCGTCTTGCGAGTCACCGCAACGGCGATCTGCGGTTCGGACCTGCACTTGTATCGCGGCAAGATTCCTACGGTTGAGCACGGCGACATCTTCGGCCATGAGTTCATGGGCATCGTGGAAGAAACCGGCTCGGCAGTCACCGCCGTTCAGCGAGGAGATCGCGTCGTCATCCCGTTCGTCATTGCCTGCGGAGCTTGTTTCTTCTGCCAACAGGATCTATTCGCAGCCTGCGAAACGACGAATACCGGTCGTGGTGCAATCATCAACAAGAAAGCTATCCCGCCAGGCGCGGCGCTGTTTGGTTTCAGCCATATGTATGGGGGCATTCCGGGTGGCCAGGCTGAGTACGTGCGTGTGCCGAAAGCCAATACAGGGCCGTTCAAGGTTCCAGGTACGCTGGCGGATGAAAAGGTGCTGTTCCTCTCGGATATTCTGCCCACCGCGTATCAGGCAGTAACCAACACCGGGATTGGCCAAGGCTCAAGCATTGCCATCTTCGGCGCAGGTCCTGTGGGGCTGCTCAGTGCTTCGGTCGCTCGGATGCTGGGGGCCGACCGGATTTTCATGGTCGATCATCACCCCTACCGCCTCGCCTACGCCCAGCAGGCGTACGGGGTGATTCCTATCAACTTTGATGAAGACGACGACCCTGCCGATACCATCATCCGTCAGACACCTGGTATGCGTGGCGTAGACGGTGTAGTCGATGCGGTGGGCTTCGAAGCGAAAGGCAGTACCACCGAAACGATCCTCGCCACGTTGAAGCTGGAGGGCAGCAGTGGCAAGGCGCTGCGTCAGTGCATCGCCGCCGTACGCCGCGGTGGGGTCGTAAGCGTGCCAGGGGTTTACTCCGGGTTCATCCACGGTTTCCTGTTTGGTGACGCTTTCGACAAAGGCCTGACATTCAAAATGGGCCAGACCCACGTGCAACGCTTCCTGCCTGAACTGCTGGAGCACATCGAGACCGGGCGGCTTTCTCCGGAAGCCATCATCACCCACCGAATGTCGTTGGAGCAGGCCGCCGAGGGCTACAAGCTTTTCGATAAAAAGCAGGAAGAGTGCCGCAAAGTCATCCTGACGCCCGGTGGAAACGACATCGCACTGCCGGAAGTCGATCCCACTGCAAACTCAACTGTTCCTGCCGTCTGACCGGCTTGGGAGGTGTGATATGGAATCAACGTTACTGTGGGTCGCCATTGCCGTCATCGTGTTGCTGGTAGACCTCTGGGCCATTGCAAGTGTCTGGCACACAACCAAATCGTCGAGCACGAAGCTTGGCTGGGCGGTTTTGATTATCGTATTCCCCGTGATTGGACTCGTTATCTGGGGCATTGCGGGGCCGCGAGGCGTGGCACAACCGCCGACCTCCAAAGAGCACAGCAAAGGGTGATTGACGCTGGCGTCCGCTGAGGATCAACCTCGGCGGACAGCCCTGATGACCAAAATCAAGACCCGCATGAACATCAACCCTGGCCTTCCTGGCGACTGCAGCAGAAGAACGTGACAACGTTTTTATCAGGTATGCCGCCCCCGCCAATGCAGAACTCAATGAGGGATTTTGCGTCATTCATTAACAGCATCAGCCTTACTGCGAGGCGTGCCTCCGAGCGCTCACCGCCGGCCGAGGAACCGCTCAAAACAAGGTATTCCGGGCGTCACGCATAAAGATTTCAACGGTCTTGGGGCCGATCCCTTCAAATTCCCCAAGGCGTTTTTCAAACTCCGCTTGGTCATGGCTTGCCTGGCGAATGTTCACAATCTTCCCGCCGTATTCATCGTTCAGTTTTTTGCTGAGTTTGATCAAACGTGCCGCAGTGGATTCGTCATATCGGGCGTAGCCCCCCTCGCCCAGCATTTTTACCAATTCCCCATGGGTGCACGCGCCTAGCTTGCGCGGGGTGTCACGGTGATGTTTTTCGATGATCACCCGGTAAGCAGCTGCGGCAACGTCCGCGCGGATCCGCTTCCCCATCAAAAAACTGGCGATAAACCATTTGAACAGTTCGTGCTCATCATCGCGGCTCAGATCAATATTCAGATCCGCAGCACTGATATTTTTGCTCATGGCTCACGTCCTTCAGGCAGCACGACGCCTCAAACCCTCAGGCCAGTTCCAGAAACGCCTAAGCCCGCCTCTTTATAACGTTCGAGTCATTTGCTTCGCAGCGCCTGAATCAACTCGGCCTTGGTCATTTTCGAGCGTCCAGACACATTGCGAGATCGCGCCTCTGTCATGAGACTCGCTTTACTCTGACTTTCAAGTGATGACTTGGAGTCGCGGCCATGACCACTGCGTGTTTGCGCAGCCCTCTTGCCCGAATCAGACTTGGCTTGAGCCTTGGCAGAGGCAGATGTTTTTTTACCTGAACCCCCTGCCTTGTTACCTCCACCTGACTGCTTGTTTACGGTCGCCCAGGCACGGGCCTGGGCTTCACCTTTTGGCGTGCCCTTATCCTCGTAGCTTTCTTCAATATGTTCCGCTTTGCGTTTCTGCTCTTCGGTGTACTTATCTTTGCTTCCACGTGGCATGGCTGATACCTCCAACTCGAAAATCGAAGACGCGTGGTCGCGCCCCTGCCAATAAGGAAGTCGATTTTTCCAAAAAAGTTCACCGAGTTTTCTACCAATTTACGGTGTCGCGATCAGGTTGGAGCGCATCGGCAGCGAACACCGTTCTCGATAACAGTCTTTGATCCATGCAACTACTTTTGCAACCACCTCCGCTGAGGCAGAAGGATCTTCAGCGCGCTTTGAGTGCCGCTCGGAGTGCTTTGCGTAGTGGTGCATTTTTCGCAATACGTGACGGACCAACATGCTGTCAGCGCAGATGAGCCTAGGGCATCTGATGCAAATGCCGGATAATTGGATACGCCTCAGCACAAGGGCTGACCAAGCCTCCATGGTTGAAAAATCTGGGATCGCATGGGGCACCGCTTCACACAAAAGCCACTAACGGGCATTAACGAGGGCTATTTTTCCTTTTGATGTTCGCTTGCCGATAACCTTCCCCGCTACCAGCTCTATCTCAACAAAACCCCGCTCCTTCAATTGCAGCAGGGTTGTGAAGTCGAGAGGATCAATGGCGCGTGAGGCATCGTCCTTGAAAGTCGATAAGAGCCTTAGCGCACGAGATTCGAGCATCGGTAATCACCTAATGAACTCACTGGTGGCGATTTGTCACCATGCTTCGTCAGTAGTTCCAAATCCAATCATTCTCTCTGGAATATGAGTTAGCCGAGCGGTATACCGGCTCACTTGAACGATTCCTGTCCATAAAGCTCCAGATAGGTGACCGAAGGGCTGGTTGACCCTGCATGAGTGCGTTCGAGAGGCTAGAGGAATCCATGGATTTTATTCAATGGCCTGCCATGGTTGCGATTCTGATCGCATCATGGCTTGCAGCATCCCAGCACGCCAAAAGGCGAAAGCTTGCTTTCCTTGGCTTTATCCTCGGCAACCTGTTGTGGATTGTCTGGGGGCTGTATGTAGAAGCTTATGCCCTCGCTTTGCTGGACGGGATACTGTGTGGGATGAATATCAGAGGTTTTATGAAAAACAGGACAGCCACTCAGCGAGATGAGCCCGATGCGGCATGAAGCCAGCTTCAATCCCCAGCCTCAGGAGCAGTTAGCATGGTGAACAGCGTTGACTGGGTGCAGTGGCCGGCGATGCTGGTGACCGTCTTGGCAGCGTGGCTTATTGGCTCGCAGCAAGCGCGGCGGAGAATGACAGGATTCTGGTGCTTCATTCTGAGCAATGTCCTATGGATTATCTGGGGGCTGCCAGCTCATGCCTATGCATTGATCGTCCTGCAGGTATGCCTGTTCGCGATGAACCTTCGCGGATTCAGAAAAAATTTCAGAAGCCATAAAAAAGAGCAAAGTCTCTAGCCTTCATCCCACCTCCCCAGGCCTTGGGGCCTTTGAGCGTACCCGCCTCCTGCACTCGTTCAATCCCTGGTACAGCCCCGAAGCCTCGAACTGGCGGACATTGAACGCAGCCACAGATGGCTCCCTTCGGCGGGTATTTCCCGTCGCATTATCCACAGGTATCACAATCAGACGGAACGGCTCGCAGGCCCACTATGTCAATGATTTAGGTGACCGGAGACGCCCATGGACATGCAGGTTCAAGCACCAACAAGAGACATCGTTGTGATAGGCGGATCTCAGGGCGCACTCGATGTCTTGAGAACCTTACTCGGTGCACTGCCCCGAGACTTCCCCGCAGCGATCATGATCGTGATCCATTCCGGGCCCTCCAGTCCTGGATATCTGGCCGACATCATTGGCCGGTATACGACGTTGCCGGTTGAATATGCGGGTGAGGGTGAAATGATCGAGCCGGGGCGGATCTATGTCGCCCCCGCCGATAGGCATCTGGAGATCGTTGCCCCCGGCTTGCTGCACCTGAGTGACGGGCCCAAGGTTCGATATTCACGGCCAGCAGCTGACCGTTTGTTCACGACGGCGGCTGAGGTATTCGGGCCACGGGTTATCTGTGTTGTTCTTTCAGGCGGAGACTGCGACGGCGCACAGGGAGCCAATGCTGTGGCAGCGGCGGGTGGTCAGTGCCTGGTTCAGGAACCACAAGATGCGGTCGTGGCCAGTATGCCCATCAGTGTCATCCAGCGAGACCATCCCGATGCCATAGTCAATAAAGACCACATGGCTGCGGCTTTAGTGAGAGCGGTTAACGGCGTGCTGATTTAGTTCATCCGTACCGATCCATGTTTGAAACAATCGATTTCGCAGGTCGCGGGGATGTCCGCTCGCTTGGGTGTCATTCGCATCCGACGGGATACATGCTGCGGATTGCTGCCGTCAGTTCAAATAGACTTTTCCGCTAAATTGAAACGGCTGACACTGGCACGCTAGCCAAGCCCCAGACCCGTGCCCCGCTTTTCTTCAGACGAAAAAAAACCCGAGAATTCACACTGACGTGGACCTCTCGGGTTTTGAAGATGGTGGGTCGTGTGGGATTCGAACCTACGACCAATTGGTTAAAAGCCAACTGCTCTACCAACTGAGCTAACGACCCGCTTCGTGGTGGTGCGTATCTTACTGTAATTTCTCAGTAATTCAACACCTTATCGAAAAAAAATTAAAAATAATTCGTTGGATCCGGCAAACCGGCTGCGGCGAAGCCTTCTGCGCGCAGGCGGCAGCTGTCGCATTTACCGCATGCACGGCCTTGATCGTCGGCCTGATAGCAGGAAACGGTCATTGCATAATTGACGCCGAGACGGGTACCGGCCTTGACGATATCGGCCTTGCTGAGCATCTGCAGTGGCGCCTGAATCGAGAAGCCCTGCCCTTCTACGCCGGCCTTTGTCGCCAAGTTGGCCATGCGCTCGAAGGCCTCGACGAACTCGGGGCGGCAGTCCGGGTAGCCGGAATAGTCCACCGCGTTGACGCCGATGAAGATATCCCGTGCGCCGAGCACTTCAGCCCAGCCCAGGGCCAGGGACAGGAACACGGTGTTGCGCGCAGGCACGTAGGTCACCGGGATGCCCTCGCTCGGCGCTTGCGGTACGTCAATGCTGCTGTCGGTAAGTGCCGAGCCGCCAATGCCGTTCAGGTCAAGGCCGATCACCTTGTGCTCGACCACGCCCAGATCCTTGGCCACGCGCTCGGCCGCCTGCAGTTCGGCGCGATGACGCTGACCGTAGTCGAAGCTCATGGTGTAGCAAGTGAAGCCGTCAGCTTTGGCCATGGCGACCACCGTGGCCGAATCCAGGCCACCGGACAGCAGGATTACCGCGCGTTTCTCAGTCATCGTGTGTTCACTCATTTCAGCGTCCTGGCTCGTCGTCCCAGAGAATTTTGTGCAATTGCAGCTGCATTCTTACCGGCAGGTTATCCGCCACGATCCAGTCTGCAAGATCCCGGGGACGCAGATCATGGGCAACCGGCGAGAACAGTACCTCGCCCGCACGACGTTCCAGGCCGTACTGAATCAGCTTGGAGACGGCCCAGTCGTAATCCTCACGAGAACAGATCACGAACTTGACCTGATCGTTCGGCGTCAGCAGCTCGACGTTTTCGTAGCGATTGCGCGCGACTTCTTTAGAGCCTGGGGTCTTCAGGTCGACGACACGACTGACGCGAGGATCAACCTTGGAGATATCCAGCGCACCGCTGGTTTCTAGGGAAACCTCATAGCCCGCGTCGCACAGGCGCTCAAGCAGCTTGATGGCATTGGGCTGGGCCAGGGGCTCACCGCCAGTCACGCAGACGTAACGAGGACGATAGCTCGCAACCTGCTCAATAAGCGAGTCGAGAGTTTGAATGGTGCCGCCCGTGAAGGCGTATTCGCTGTCGCAATAGCCACAACGCAGAGGGCAGCCGGTGAGGCGCACGAATACAGTAGGCAAACCTGCCGTGCGCGTTTCACCCTGCAACGAGTAAAAAACTTCGGTGATGCGTAATGTGTCTTGCATAAGGGCCACGGGCGTAACGGCTAAACAGGCCATCCGCCTCCGTCAGGCACCTCTGTACACCCTGCGCTCGCAGAATCTACAGAAGCGTAATCAATACCGGAATTTCGGGTGCGAGATTCTAACGAAAAAAGCCGCGCAACGCGCGGCTTTCTTGAATCGGGGGTCAAACCGTCTGACGATCAGAGACGCTGCAGGTCACGCTGAGCCAGTTGGGCTGCCGAGGTCCCAGGGTATTGGGCGACAACTTGTTGCAGGATACCTTTCACCTTGTCGGTGTGACCGAGGCGGCGTTCGACATCTGCCAGTTTGTAGAGCGAGTCAGGCACCTTGGCGTGCTTGGGGTATAGCTGGCTCACTTTGGCGAACGCTTGACCGGCACCTTGCAGGTCACCTTTGGCCAGGTTCACCTCGCCCAACCAGTACTGGGCATTACCCGCGTATTGGCTGTTCGGGTATTTGCGCAGGAACGCAGAGAACGCCTGGCTGGCCTTGTCGAAATCCTTGGCCTTGATCAGATCGAAAGCAGCGTCGTAGTAGAGCTTTTCTTTCGCCGGGTCACCGGGTTCTGCGCTGGCCTGCGACGCCTGTCCAGCAGCTGCGCCGGCAGCAGGTGCGACAGGTGTTCCGCCGGCATTGACGCCGCCGTCGGACGAAGAATTGTTGGCAGCCGGTGCGGCAGGTGCGCCCCCAGCTCCGATGCGGGAGTCGAGATCCTTGTAACGATCCAGCGCTTCTTGCTTCATCTGCTGGATGTCGTTCTGCTGGACTTCGACGATTCCGCGCAAGCGCGAAATTTCATCCTGCATTTGTTGCAACTGCATGAACAGCTGACCTTGCGCCGAAGGCTGGGCCGTAGCCCCGCCTCCGGCGTAGGCGCCCGCCGTACCATAACCCGATGGCGGATAACTGCTGCCAGCAGAGCCAGAGTTGTCATCGACCACAGGAACCGCACCCATCGCTGCAAGAGGAAGGGTGAGAGCCAAAACGGTTAAAGCACGGCGGCACGTTCGCATGTCAAATTACTTACGCAGTTCGACGCGACGGTTTTGAGCCCAGGATTGCTCGTCGTTGCCGGTAGCAACTGGACGCTCTTCACCGTAGGAAACCACTTCCAGCTGAGCTGGCGATACGCCTTGCAGAACCAGGTAGCGTTGAACGGCTTTCGCACGACGCTCGCCCAGTGCCTGGTTGTACTCGCGGGTACCGCGTTCGTCAGTGTTACCTTCCAGAACAACGCGAGCGCCGTTAGCTTTCAGGTCCTTGGCGTGAACGTCCAGAGCGCGCATGGCTTCTGGCTTCAGGTCGGAACTGTCGTATTCGAAGTAGAAAGTGGTGATTGCGCGCAGAGCAGCTTCTTCGCTCAGCGAGCCGTCAACGGCACCCGAGTTAGCGCCGTAACCAGCGTTTGGATCTACAGCAGCGCCTTGACCGGCATTGTCGCCGCCTTTGGACGAGCAACCTACAGCTACAGCCATGGCCAGAGCCAGCGCAGCAAATTTACCAAACTTCAGCATTTCCATCGTGAAACTCCTAATGAACCCCAGTGTGTTAAGTAAAACGTAAAGCGCCGCGTCAGTTCAGGTAAGGGGACCAGGAAGGTTCTCTGACTTCGCCTTGAGCGGTAGGAAGCGGGAGCCTTACGCGTCCGTTAATGGACACGAGCATCAAGACTCCCCGGCCCTGCTGGCGGGTGGCGTAGATTACCATGGTGCCGTTGGGCGCAACAGTAGGCGACTCATCAAGGTTGCTGTCCGTGAGAACTTTTACGCTACCACGTTGCAAATCCTGAGCTGCCACCTTGAAGTTGGTGAAGCCGTCCTGGCGGTGAATCATGACCAGCGTCTTTTCATCGGCAGACAACTTGGGTGCCGCATTGTAGTTGCCGATGAACGTGACGCGCTGTGCGCCGCCGCCATTGATACTGGATTTATAGATCTGTGGCTTGCCACCCCGATCAGACGTGAAATAAATGGTCGAGCCATCTTTACCGAAGAACGGTTCGGTATCGATGGAAGCGTCATTGGTTACCCGGCTCAATTGACGCGAAGCCACGTCCATCACATAAATTTCAGGGTTGCCGTCTTTGGACAACACCATCGCCAGCTTGCTGCCATCCGGGGACCATGCCGGCGCACCGTTCAGGCCTTCGAAGTTGGTAATCTGCTCGCGGCGACCGGTATCGATGTGTTGCACGAAAATGCGCGGACGCTTCTGTTCGAACGACACGTAGGCAATACGTTTGCCGTCCGGTGCGAAACGTGGCGACAGGATCGGTTCACGGGACTGCAGCAGGGTCACTGCGCGAGCACCGTCGTAGTCCGAACGTTGCAGCGTGTAACGGGTGTTGTTGGTACCGAAACGCTCGGCCGTGACGTACAGCATGCGGGTGGAGAACGCACCTTTGATGCCGGTCAGCTTTTCAAATGACTGGTCAGCAATATAGTGCGCCATGTCACGCAGCTGATCGGTCGTGCCCGACACGTTGCCGGTGAGCACCTGCTGCTCGGTGGCGACGTTGAACAGCGCGTACTGGACCTGCAGACGACCGCCAGCGGGCGAGATGCTACCCACCATGACGTACTGGGCACCCAACGCTTTCCAGTCACGGAAAATGACTTCGCTGGCCTGACTCGGCTGGCTGATCATGTTTTCCTTTGGAATAGGCGAGTAGTAGCCCGAATTCAGCAAGTCGTTGCTGATGATCTTGGCCATGTCTTCTGGCAGTACGCTGCCGCCCTGCAAGCCGAAAGGCACGATTGCGATAGGCGTGGCGCGGTCACTGCCGCTTGTGACCAGAATGTTCTTTTCGTCGGCAGCGGCGAAACCCGCTGCGCAACATAGAACGACAAGCAATCCTCGAAGAAGGTTAATCACAAGGCTAGATCCTCAGGTGTGAATGTCATCTTGAATGACCGGTAAGGTGCGAAATCCGAAGGTTTCAGCCCCTGCATTTCTGTCAAACGACCAATGTTCTTGACCGCAGCCACTGCCGAACTGTCGAACGGACCGTCGCCGCTGGACTTGCTGACCGCTACCGAACTGATGGTTCCATCCGGCAACATGGCGATCTGCAATACGACTGTCATGCCTTTGCGTGCAGAAGGTGGGCGTGCCCAACCCTCGGCAGCTCGCGAACGAATCAAGTCATCGAAGCTACCCGCGACCTCATCACCCTTCTCGTCGGCCAGTGCCTGTTGGCGTTCCGGCTTGTCGGAGAGCAGGTCGGCCAATGCTTGCGCCTTCTTCTCTTCGGCTGATTTACGGGCTGCGTCCTGGGCCTTCTTCTTGGCGTCGTCAGCGGCTTTTTTCTTGGCATCCTCAGCCGCTTTTTTCTTCGCGTCTTCGGCGGCCTTTTTCTTCGCGTCTTCAGCAGCCTGCTTCTTCGCGTCCTCGGCAGCCTGTTTCTTGGCTTCCTCGGCAGCGGCGCGCTTGGCGTCTTCCTCGGCTTTTTTCTTCGCGTCGTCTTCGGCTTTCTTCTTGGCTATATCAGCCAATTGTTTCTCTTCTGCGGCTTTCTTGGCGTCGTCCGCTTTTTTGGCTTCGGCTTTCTTGGCGTCATCGGCTTTTTTGGCCTCTTCGGCTTTCTTCGCTTCCTCGGCCTTTTGCTCTTCGGCTTTTTGAGCGGCGTCGGCTTTCTTTTGTTCCGCCGCCTTTATGGCCTCTTGCTCGACTTTTTTCTGCTCCATCTGCTCGACTTCTGTCTGTCGCGCAGCGGATTTCTTTGCCTCACCGGCAAGCTTCTGGTTGGTCTGGGTCGTCGCCTGACTCTTGGACTTCAACTGATAAAGCGTGGCCTGAACGATAGGCTTGGCTTCAGGCAGCTCCGGCGTCATTGCGAAGCTGACGAACAGCAGGCCAAAAATCAGGACGTGCAGTGCCACAGCCCAGACCGAGGGCCAGAAGTAGCTTTCCGAGGCTGACGGCTCTCGAATCGGCTGCATCAGGGCGCCTCGGTAATCAGACCAACGTTCCCGACTCCGGCCTTCTGCAACCCGCCCATCGTGCCCATCACGGCACCGTAATCAACGGATTTGTCGCCACGGATGAACACTTGGGTCTGTTTGCCCGCTTCACGACCGGCCGCGATGATCTTGGTCACGGCACTGGTCAGCTGCGGCAAGGTCATGGCCTTGTCCATCTGCTTGTCGGTATCGACTTCGCTGCCAAGGTTCCAGTAGTAGGTCTTGTCAGCCTTGATCGAAATGGTCAGGACCTGATTGTTGTTGTCCTGCGGCAAGGCCTCGCTGGAGACCTTGGGCAGATCGACTTTCACGCCCTGGTTAATCATTGGAGCCGTCACCATGAAGATGACCAGCAGTACCAGCATCACGTCGATGTAAGGCACCACGTTCATTTCGGCGACCGGCTTGCGTTTGCCGCGTCGGCCGCGAGCGATTAAAGCCATTGGGAAATACCTGCTTAGTCTTCGCTGGTGTGCACTTTACGGTGCAGGATGGCCTGGAATTCGTCGGCAAAGGTGTAGTAACGGCCGATCAGGTTCTCGCCACGGGCGGCGAAACGGTTATAGGCGATTACTGCAGGAATTGCGGCGAACAGGCCGATGGCGGTCGCGATCAGTGCTTCGGCGATACCCGGTGCAACGGTGGCCAGGGTGGCTTGCTGGGCAGTGGCCAGCCCGCGGAAGGAGTTCATGATCCCCCACACGGTACCGAACAGACCGACATAAGGGCTGGTGGAGCCAACGGTCGCCAGGAAGGGCAGGCTCTGCTCGAGCTTTTCTTCCTCACGGGAAATCGCAACGCGCATGGCACGTGCAACGCCTTCCATGACCGCATCAGGATCAACGCCTGGCTGCTGACGCAGACGGGAGAATTCCTTGAAACCGGCGCGGAAGATCTGCTCGACGCCCGAATCCGGGTCAGGGTTGCTGCCCGCCTGGCGGTACAGCTTGGACAGGTCGATACCCGACCAGAAGCGCTCCTCGAAACTGTCAAGCGCGCGGCGCCCGGCACGCAGCATCGAGCTGCGCTGAAAGATCATGATCCACGAGGTGACCGATGCGGCCACCAGGATCAGCATGACCAACTGAACCACCACGCTGGCATTGCTGACCAAACTCCACATGGAGGTATGGTCGACGACGTTAGCTTCCACGCTGTATCTCCTGCTCTGAATGTGTGCCCGCGCCGCTCTGGTCGGCAAAGGCCGCGCGCAGAGTTTGGGGAATGGCCCGGGGTTTCAAACTATCGGCGCGTACGCACGCCACCAAAAACTGCCCTTCGCAGAGCAGCACATCATCCGCGGCCCGCCTGACTTGTTGTTGAAAGCGCAGGCTGGCACGGTTCAATTCGATCACCTCGGCGCTGACAAGAAGCTCATCGTCCAGCCGTGCCGGCTTGTGGTACCGCGCTTCACTGGAATGCACGACAAACAGCAGGTTCTCGTTCCCGGCCATTGCAGACTGAGCAAAACCCAGATCCCGCAGCCGTTCGGTCCGAGCCCGTTCCATGAATTTCAGGTAATTGACGTAGTAGACGATGCCGCCAGCATCGGTGTCCTCGTAATAAACGCGACAGCGATGTGCGAACGACTGAGCCCCGTTTTGCGCGCGCATACTCTAGTGCTTACTCCTCAGGTTGCCAATCCGGCCAGGCAACTGTTTTTCATCGTTTTTCACCCAACGCGGGTCGCCACTTTGCCGTGACTGCCCGTCAGACCATCAAACGACCGAATAGATCGATCGCTGTCACTTTTATTCGTCAGCATCGTCGGCCAGTTCATCGGGCATCGCCCGCTCGCCCATCCTGGATGGGATGTTCAAACCAAAATGCAGGTACGCATGGCGCGTGACCATACGGCCGCGGGGTGTGCGCATCATATAGCCTTGCTGAATCAAATAGGGTTCCAGCACGTCCTCGATGGTATGGCGCTCCTCACTGATCGCCGCCGCGAGGTTGTCGACCCCCACCGGGCCACCATCGAACTTCTCGATCATGGTCAGCAGCAAGCGCCGGTCCTGATGATCGAACCCGCGTTCATCGACGTCCAAAAGGTTCAACGCCAGATCAGCGATGTCCTTGGTGATCTGCCCCTTCGCACGCACTTCGGCAAAATCGCGCACCCGTCGCAGCAGGCGGTTGGCAATCCGCGGCGTACCTCGCGCACGCCGCGCGATCTCGAACGCGCCTTGATCTTCGATATGCAGACCCAGAATGCCGGCCGAGCGCGAGACGATCGTCGCCAAATCCGCCGTACTGTAGAACTCAAGACGCTGGACGATACCGAAGCGGTCACGCAGGGGGTTGGTCAGCATGCCCGCGCGGGTCGTGGCACCGACCAGGGTGAAGGGCGGCAGGTCGAGCTTGATCGAGCGCGCCGCGGGGCCCTCGCCGATCATGATGTCGAGCTGAAAGTCCTCCATCGCCGGGTACAGAACCTCCTCGACGATGGGCGACAGGCGGTGGATTTCGTCGATGAAGAGCACATCGTGGGGTTCGAGATTGGTCAGGATCGCTGCCAGATCACCCGGACGCTCCAGCACAGGGCCCGAGGTACTTTTGATCGACACGCCCATTTCCTGGGCAATGATGTTGGCCAGTGTGGTTTTACCCAACCCCGGCGGGCCGAAAATCAGCGTGTGGTCCAGGGCTTCGCTGCGCCCGCGAGCGGCCTGAATGAACAGCTCCATCTGCTCGCGCACTGTGGGCTGACCAATGTAGTCGGCCAGGCTCAGCGGCCGGATGGCGCGGTCCAGTTGCTCGTCACGATCGCGCCCGGTGGCGGCGATCAGGCGGTCGGCTTCGATCACTTACAGCATCCCCTTGAGTGCGCGGCGAATCAGGTCTTCACTGCTCAGATTCTTGTCTTTGATGGCCGTAATCGCCTTGCTGGCTTCCTGGGGCTTGTAGCCAAGGGAAACCAGCGCGCTGATGGCATCGGACTCGGCAGTAGCCACCTGCAGCGGCGCCCCCGGCCCTTCGGACACCAGTGCGAATGCGCCCGGCAATGCATCCCAGGCCTTGAATCGGTCCTTGAGCTCGACCAGCAGGCGTTCGGCGGTCTTCTTGCCAACGCCCGGTACGCGAGTCAGCGCCGAGGTGTCCTGGGCCTGCACACACCGCACCAGCTCATCGACCTCCAGGGTCGACATCAACGCCAGCGCCAGTTTCGGCCCTACACCGTTGAGGCGGATCAGCTCACGAAACATCTCGCGGTCACGCTTTTCATAAAAACCGAACAGCAGATGGGCGTCTTCGCGCACCACCAGATGGGTGTGCAGCGTCACCGTCTCACCCACATGTGGCAGTCGATAGAGCGTTGTCATGGGGACTTCGACTTCGTAGCCCACACCATTGACATCAAGCACCAGGTGCGGGGGTTGCTTCTCGACCAGCGCACCGCGCAAACGTCCAATCACGTATCAGATCCTTTCCAGTAGCCCGTTACTGCCCGGGACCGGGCTAAAACCCTGGTCGCCATGTTTGCAGGACTCACGTGAGCTGCAAGTGAAAATTTATAAGCGGATGATGCTATCAGAGCCGTAGCCGCCCAGCGCGACTGCGTGCGGTATTCAGACCGTGGGGGATCAGACTTGAGCGGGTATGAGCATGGCACAACGCAATTGCCAGTGCGTCAGAGGCGTCGATCTGAGGCTTCTGGGTCAGTTTCAGCAGATGCATCACCATCATCATCACTTGCTCCTTGCTCGCCCCGCCCGTCCCCGCGACGGCCTGCTTGACCTGAGTGGCGGTGTATTCGGAAATCTCCAGACTCTCTTCCGCCGCAGCCACGATGGCTGCACCCCGGGCCTGACCCAGCTTGAGGGCCGAATCGGCGTTGCGCGCCATGAACACCTTTTCGATGCCCATGGTCATCGGCCCGTAAGTTTGAATCACCTCACGCACGCCGCGATAGACGATCTGAAGCCGTTCGTGGAGCAACCCGCTGCCGGTGCGAATACAACCCGAAGCGACGTATTCGCAGCCGCGCCCGGTGTCTCGCACCACGCCAAAGCCGGTGATTCGCGAACCGGGATCGATACCTAGAATAAGAGTCATAACGCCTGCAGCTTGGGAAGTGATACGCACAATTGAATGCAGCATAAAGGCAGAAGCCGAAGGACCCTAGCGTTGATCGAATCAGCGCTCGGTGCCTCCGGCCTCATGTCAGACGAGGGTGACGGTCAGCCAAGCTGTTCCATCACCTCATCCGGGATTTGCGCGTTGGAATAAACGTTTTGTACGTCATCCAGATCCTCGAGCATGTCGATCAGCTTGAGTACCTTTTCTGCCATTTCAAGGTCCAGCACGGCGCTGGTGGTCGGCTGCATGACGATTTCCGCATCTGCTGCCTTGAACCCTGCCGCTTCCATCGCGTTGCGCACAGCGTAGAAGTCGGCGAACGAGGTGAACACATCGATGGAGCCGTCTTCGTGGGTCACGACGTCGTCCGCGTCGGCTTCCATCGCCGCTTCCATCAACGCGTCCTCATCAACGCCCGGCGCGAAGGAAATCTGCCCCTTGCGCTCGAACAGGTAGGCTACCGAGCCGTCGGTGCCCAGATTACCGCCACACTTGCTGAACGCATGACGCACCGCCGCCGCCGTGCGGTTGCGGTTGTCGGTCATTGTTTCGACCATGACCGCAACGCCGCCCGGGCCGTAACCTTCGTAGCCCAGCTCGACCATATCGTCGGCATCAGCTGCACCGGCGCCACGGGCAATCGCCCGATCGATGATGTCGCGGCTCATATTGGCGCCAAGCGCCTTATCCTGCGCCAGACGCAGACGAGGGTTCGACGCCGGATCACCACCGCCCTGGCGGGCAGCAACGGTCAGCTCACGAATCCACTTGGTGAATATCTTGCCTTTCTTGGCATCTTGACGCTCTTTGCGGTGCTTGATGTTCGCCCACTTGGAATGACCAGCCATAACACGCTCCAAACCTTGAAACACGCACGCTGCCGCTCGATCAGTCTAACGGCAGCGCTTCACTCGAATCTGTGCCCGATAGGCGTGGGCCCGAGGCGAATCACCTGAGTGACTCACCCCCTCCCCTGACGGCTTACTCAGCCTTTGGCGTTTCGCGCAGGCGGATATGCAGCTCGCGCAGCGCCTTGGCATCGACGACGCCCGGTGCCTGAGTCATGACGTCTGCAGCGCTCTGGGTTTTCGGGAAGGCAATGACTTCACGAATCGACTGGGCGCCGGTCATCAGCATGACCAGACGGTCCAGACCGAACGCCAGACCGCCGTGCGGCGGTGCACCGTACTTCAGCGCGTCGAGCAGGAAGCCGAATTTCTCTTGCTGCTCGTCTTCGGCGATGCCCAGCAGACGGAACACCGCCTGTTGCATTTCCTTGCGGTGGATACGGATCGAACCGCCCCCCAGCTCGGTGCCGTTCAGAACCATGTCGTAGGCGCGCGACAGCGCAGTCGCCGGGTTGGCTTCCAGCTCTTCGGGCGAGCACTTCGGCGCGGTGAACGGGTGATGCAGCGCTGTGAAGCTGCCGTCTTCGTTTTCTTCGAACATCGGGAAGTCGACGACCCACATCGGCGCCCACTCGCAGGTCAGCAGGTTCAGGTCGTGGCCCAGCTTGATACGCAGGGCGCCCAGCGCTTCGCTGACAACTTTGAACTTGTCGGCGCCGAAGAACACGATATCGCCGTCGACCGCACCCACGCGATCCAGGATCACGTTCAGGTTCGCTTCAGGGATGTTTTTGACGATTGGCGACTGCAGCCCTTCAACGCCTTTGGCGCGCTCGTTGACCTTGATGTACGCCAGGCCCTTGGCACCGTAGATGCCGACGAACTTGGTGTAATCGTCGATCTTGCTGCGCGGCATGCTCGCCCCGCCTGGAACGCGCAGAGCCGTCACGCGGCATTTCGGATCGTTGGCCGGACCGCTGAAGACCTTGAATTCGACCTCCTTGAGCTGATCGGCAACGTCCACCAGTTCCAGCGGGTTACGCAGGTCTGGCTTGTCGGAACCGTAACGGCGCATGGCTTCTTCGAAGGTCATGTGCGGGAAGTCGCCGAATTCAAGATCCAGCACTTCCTTGAACAGCTTGCGAATCATGCTCTCGGTGAGACCCATGATGTCTTCTTCGTTGAGGAAGCTGGTCTCGATGTCGATCTGAGTGAACTCAGGCTGACGGTCGGCACGCAGGTCTTCGTCACGGAAGCATTTGGCGATCTGGTAGTAGCGGTCGAAGCCGGCGACCATCAGCAGTTGCTTGAACAGCTGAGGCGATTGCGGCAGGGCAAAGAAGCTGCCTGCGTGGGTGCGGCTCGGCACCAGATAGTCGCGAGCACCTTCAGGGGTGGCGCGGGTCAGGATCGGGGTTTCGACGTCCAGGAAGCCGTTGCCATCGAGGAAACCACGGATGCTGGACGTGATGCGCGAACGCAGGCGCAGCTTCTCTGCCATTTCCGGACGACGCAGGTCGATGAAGCGATAACGCAGGCGAGTCTCTTCGCCGACGTCGGAGTATTCGTTGAGCGGGAACGGCGGGGTTTCCGACTCGTTCAGCACTTCCAACTCGTAACCCAGCACTTCGATGGCACCGGAGGCCATGTTCGGGTTGACGGCGCCGGCAGGACGAGCGCGGACCTTGCCGGTCAGCTTGACGACGTATTCGCTGCGCACGCGGTCGGCAATGGCGAATGTGTCAGCGCGATCCGGATCGAAGACCACTTGAGCCAGACCCTCACGATCGCGGATATCGAGGAAAATCACCCCTCCGTGGTCGCGACGGCGGTGGACCCAACCGCAAAGGGTAATTTCCTGGCCTTCCAGGCTCTCGTTCAGTTGGCCGCAATAATGGCTGCGCATCATGATCGTGTATTCACTTCTCGTCATTCGGAATTCGGTGGAGCTCTCGCCCGTCGCCAGTGCGCAATGGTGCAGGAGCCGTGGCATGCAGTTCAACCCGACGGTCAGCCTGCCTTCCAGAGTAAGGCGGGGGATTATATAGGGTTAATCAAGGCTGTGCAGCCGCGCTGGCCGCTGTGGGGCAAGAAGTCGCCTGCCGCTTGGGCTGTCGCAGGCAGGCGACCATCGTCTAAAGCGGGCCCGCTTTGGGCGCACCCGCTGGAATAGGGGCCTTGCAGGATCAGACAGCCGACAACTGGAAGCCTTCAGGCTTCAACAGATGGGTGACGCAGACGACGCGAATCAGACCGCTGAAGTTCTTCACACCCCCGTATCGCAGATGAACCTCCCTGTCGACGTAGGACAAGACCGCGTTGATCGAACAACTGTTGCTGCTGGCTATTTCAGACAGAATGTTCCAATACACTCCTTCCAGACGCAGGCATGTGGCCAACCCGTTTAACCTGACTGAACGCGATTGAGGTTGCGCCAGCCCCATATTGAAGTTCTCGACGAACAGGTCATTGTGAACTTTGAAACATCGGGGCGCATCCCTGACCTCCCGTGCGGCATCCTGATTCATGAATCCTCCTGAACACTGATAGAACATGACCTTAGAAACATTTGAAATCAAATAACTGACATGCCTATCAAGCCCTATTCACAAGGGGTTAGCCAGCAGATGCAACACTCGTGACATGTAGGACATCACCACAATTACAGGATGAATTTCGCGAGGAAAACTTGAAAAACTCAGAAGGTATTACGCAGGTAGTACATATGTATTTTATTGCAAGAAACACACGCCAGGCGCACACCAAAACGCTCGTTAGTTAATCTGACAATTGCCAAAGACTTAACGTTTCAGCTACACCAAAAAATAGCCTTTAGCGTCAAAAAGTCTTCCTAAAGGGTTTGAGGGGGAGTGAGCGACCACTAACGCCGCTCACTCTGGCCGATTACTTGCCTTCCAGCATCGCGCGCAGCATCCACGCGGTCTTTTCATGGACCTGCATGCGCTGGGTCAGCAGGTCAGCGGTCGGCTCATCACTGACCTTGTCCAGCAACGGGAAGATGCCGCGAGCGGTACGTGTTACCGCTTCCTGGCCACTGACCAGAGAACGAATCATTTCCTCGGCCGCAGGAACGCCTTCTTCCTCTTTAATGGAGGACAGACGAGCGTAGGTCGAATAGGTGCCTGGTGCCGGGAAGCCCAGCGCACGAATCCGCTCGGCGATCAAATCCACCGCCAACGCCAGCTCGTTGTACTGCTCCTCGAACATCAGGTGCAGCGTACGAAACATCGGCCCCGTGACGTTCCAGTGGAAATTGTGAGTTTTCAGGTATAACACATAGGTATCTGCCAACAGGCGGGAAAGCCCTTCCACGATGGACTTGCGGTCCTCTTCACTGATGCCGATATCGATAGCCATATTTCGTCCTCTTGATGATGGGTTTGCGAGCAACTGGCAGCCACTCTAGCAAGACCGCACCGCTGTCGCAGCCATCTGTGGGTATTAGGAGATGTCTGTACTCCAAAGCTGACTGCATCAAGCACGCCGACGAAGAGTGAAAAGAGACCACGCACCACGGCTTGAAGGTCCTTCCTCACTGGAGAAAACCGAAGGCCGCGCATCTACGGCTCTGGAACAAGCCCCGCACGGCGACCCCGAACGAGAAACAAATCGCCATCATCTCCCGCGATCAGATCCGCTAAGCGCTTGATTTGAGTAGCCCTGCGCTTTGCTGTTAAATACAGAAGTGTCGTTACTGAAATGTCGAAAGACTGTAGCGCATAGGCTGAATCGAGGTGCGTGCCTCACGCTTTCCTTTTTCTAGAAGCGTACCGTTCGTCATCAGCTATTTCCTTGTGATCCATCTTAATGTGAGTCATCGAAATGTTGAAAATAGTCCACCTGCTAACGGGCGCAGCTGCCCTGCTGCTGTCATTCATCCCCAGCCTGCGTAGTGAAGCGTTGTCTTCTTACCTGTCCCAACCGGATGCGCTGTATCTGGCTCTGTTCGGCCTGATCAACCTGATCATCGCTCCGGTCATTCCCTTCTGGAACAAAGGTCCGCGTCATCAACTGCAAAACCTGGTCAGCGCTCTGCTGGTGCTGGCCGTCGTGCTTCAAGTCCTGACCCTGCTCGTCCCGCTGGAAACCATCGCAGGCCAACCTGCTGTGCTGGTCAGCCTGCTGGCGTTGCTGGTTGCTGTTGCCGTTCACCTGGGCGTCAGCTTCTACAGATCCTCGCCTTCGCCGTCGCTGCAGCCCCATGAGGTGGGCCAACGCGATACCGGGACCGTGAAGTGGTTCAACACCTCCAAGGGGTTCGGCTTCATCTCCCGCGACTCCGGCGACGACATCTTTGTGCATTTTCGTGCCATTCGCGGCGAAGGCCATCGCGTGTTGGTGGAAGGCCAACGGGTCGAGTTTTCGGTGATGAACCGTGATAAAGGACTGCAGGCCGAGGACGTGATTGCTGCGCTGCCGCGTCGCTGATCACCTCGCCTCAAAAAAAAGCCGCGCTCAAGAGCGCGGTTTTTTATGCCTTTAATAATGAGGCGGAGGCACATCCTCTTCGAATCCCCCCTGGCCACCCATTTCGTCCTGACGCTTGATCAGCGCAGCCATCTGCAGTTGCATTCGCTCCAGGGCTCGCTGCTGGGTCACCAGCACATCATTGAGGGCCTGAATCGTGTCGTCCTGAAAAGCCTGACGACTCTCCAGCTCCATTACCCGCTCTTCAAGATTCATGGCGCTACCTCGGCAAACGTCGGATCGTCCGCCAGCGCCGCTTTCAAGCGTCCGATAATGGCTGCGGCCTGCTCAGCCCCATACGGCACAGCAGGATGCTTGCCCCAAACCGGAGCTGGCCATGCCGCGTCGCCCTTGTGACGAACAATGACATGCATATGCAGTTGGCTTACCACATTGCCCAACGCCGCGACATTCATCTTATCGGCGTCGAACAATCGCTGCAGGGTACGCGACAACAGCGTGGTTTCTTTCCATAGCTGTAACTGCTCGGTTTCCGACAGCTGGAATATTTCGCTTATATCCGCCCGGCGGGGCACCAGAATAAACCAGGGATATTGAGCGTCATTGGACATAAGCAATCGGCTCAGTGGGAAATCTCCCACGGGCAAGGTGTCCTGCAACAAACGCTGATCTAACACGAACACGCAACAACTCCTGATCGTCGGGTTAAGTTTCGCCGGCAACGGCACGCGAAACATTGATCTGATTGCGGGCAGGATACTCGGGAATACGCAGCGAATCACGCAAGGGGTGCGATTGTGCCCATTTTGCGGGAACGCTGTTGTTCCTGGGTCAGCAAGGCAGCTCATAACCCCTGCGCACCTGCGAGGCTCGCTTGCTAGCCCTGCGCACTGACATGACGCACGAGCTGTCCGCACTGAGGCAAAGCAGATCAGCCCAAAGCCGCTGCTCCGGCCCTTTCTAATCAAGGCGTTGGACCTGTCGACAGAGCCGTGACATTGACTTTTAAGTCAGCCCAATAACCCAGCCATGGACGTACGTCCCAAATCCAAGCGAATTACAGCGCAGATGCACCAAAACGACTCACTCTCACAGCTGATCTTGCCTCACGCATCCGCCTTTTACTCAATTGCGCGCGGTAACAGGTAACGCCAGTGACACTTTTTGGCGGTAACCTGAGCGTCGACTGCATCACAACAGCTTTTTTTACTATTTTTTTATCCTTTTAAAACAGTGTATTACGAAGGTTTTTGAAAGTATTTAGCGGTGTTCAGACATTTTTTTCACCTGCATGGGAACTTTGTGCACGGTTGTTGCTTTGTCACACACAAGACTGACAAGCGCCGGTCGCGGACCTGACGCACCAGTCAAATAGAAGAATGGCGAGCAAGCTCCTGGGGCGATCGAAACGATAGGATGCAGGTCACTGCGGACACGCATCAGACGGTCGAAAAGTACTGCGGTAGTTGCACGTTTTCAGATAGGGAGCTGTTCAGTAGCGACATGGACAGAGCTGATTTGCGACATGGCCGTAAAGAAATTGAAAGGATAGGTTTGTAACTATCGCCAATAATGTCTGCGTGCTATAAGTTTCGCCGACACCAAAAAGAAAGAGCCGTTCAGATAAAAAAACAGGTGAACGGCGGTACTCTTCTTAAAACCAAAGGAGCAAAGTCACGATGAGAGTGATGAAGTGGAGCGCAATCGCACTGGCAGTTACTGCAGCCAGTACCCAATTGGCATCGGCTGCGGCATTCGTAAGCGACCAGGCCGAAGCAACTGGTTTTGTTGAAGGTAGCAAGCTGGACGTCAAGGCGCGTAACTACTATTTCAACCGTGATCGCAAGAACACCGGTGTTGACTCCAAAGACTGGACTCAAGGTTTCTGGGGCAACTACACCTCCGGTTACACTCAGGGCCTGATCGGCGTAGGTATTGACGCGTTTGGTTATGCAGGCTTCAAGCTTGACGGCCAAAACCACTATTCTGGTTCGCAAAACCTGACAGTAGACAGCAATGGCGACAACCACGACTCCTTCGGCAAGGCTGGCGGCGCTGTGAAGTTCCGCGTATCGAAGACCGAATTGAAAGTCGGCGACATGCAGCCTCAGAACCCTGTGTTCGCTGTAGGCGGCTCGCGTCTGGTTCCTCAAACTGCCAGCGGTATCTCCCTGCAGAGCAGCGAGATCAAAGGTCTGGATGTTGAAGGCGGCCACTTCTACTCTGGCACTTCGCAAGACAGCACAAACCGTGACGGCGCCATCGGTACCGCTTACGGCCCGGGCAGTCTTGATGTCAGCAGCGTTGACTACGCTGGCGGCAAGTACTCCATCACTGACAGCCTGGGTGTTGCGTTCTATGCCTCCAAGCTGGAAGACGTGTTCAAGCAGTACTACGGTAACGTCAACTACGCTCTGCCACTGACCGACGATCAGTCTCTGGCATTCGACTTCAACATCTATAACACACGTGACACCGGCAGAAAGGAACTGGGTGACATCACCAACACCACCTGGTCCGCTTCCGCTGCCTACTCCTTCCTGGCTGCGCACACGTTCACAGTGGCATTCCAGAAGGTAAACGGCGACGTACCATTTGACTACATCTCGCTCAACGATGCGGGCAAAGTCCGCGGTGGCGACTCAATCTTCTTGGCGAACTCGGTTCAATACTCTGACTTCAACGGCCCAGGCGAACGTTCGTGGCAAGCTCGCTACGACCTGAGCATGGCCCCGTACGGTGTGCCTGGTCTGAGCTTCATGACCCGTTACATCAGCGGTACCAACATCGATGGCACCCACACTCCATCCAACAGCCTGTACGCAGGTCTGTACGGTGAAGACGGTAGCCACCACGAAACCAACCTTGAGGCCAAATACGTTGTCCAGACCGGTCCTGCTAAAGACCTGTCGTTCCGTATTCGTCAAGCCTGGCACCGTGCCAACACCGATCAGGGTGAAGGCGATATCAACGAGTTCCGTCTGATCGTCGACTACCCGATTTCGGTCCTGTAATCGCGCTGTCTGACACTCGTTACTGAAAAGCCTGGCCTTGTGCCGGGCTTTTTCATGCCTGCCAGAAGGCCAATCCTATCTACTCTGGAGGGCGGGCGGCCTGTACTCACCGGTATCGCCCCCGTACAATGCCAGGTCATTTCCCAGTCACAGCAACCGACAACGGCCGACCATGCGTACCAGTCAATATTTGCTCGCCACACAAAAAGAAACGCCAAACGACGCGGTGGTCATCAGCCATCAGCTGATGCTTCGTGCTGGCATGATCCGCAAGCTCGCCTCCGGTCTCTATACCTGGCTGCCCATGGGCCTGCGTGTTCTGCGCAAGGTCGAAGCGGTGGTTCGTGAAGAGATGGACGCCGCCGGGGCACTCGAAGTGCTGATGCCAGGCATCCAGCCGGCAGAGCTGTGGCAGGAATCCGGTCGCTGGGAGCAGTACGGCCCAGAGCTGCTGCGCCTCAAGGATCGTCACGACCGTGACTTCTGCGCCGGCCCGACCCACGAAGAGGTCATCACCGATCTGGCTCGCAACGAACTGAGCAGCTATAAACAGCTGCCGATCAACATGTACCAGATCCAGACCAAATTCCGTGACGAGATCCGCCCACGCTTCGGGCTGATGCGCGGTCGCGAATTCATCATGAAGGACGCCTATTCATTCCATGCGACCCAGGATTCCCTGCAGGAAACCTACGACCGCATGCATCAGGCGTACTGCAACGTCTTCACCCGCCTGGGCCTGAATTTCCGCCCGGTGGTGGCCGACAACGGCTCGATCGGTGGCGCGGGCTCACACGAATTCCACGTACTGGCCGAGTCGGGCGAAGACGACATCGTGTTCAGCGACACCTCTGACTACGCCGCCAACATCGAGAAAGCCGAGGCCATTCCCCGGGAGAAATCCCGTGGCGCGGCGACTGAAGAACTGCGTTTGGTCGACACCCCTGATGCCAAGACCATCGCGGCGCTGGTCGAACAGTTCGGTCTGCCCATCGAGAAAACCGTCAAAACCCTGGTCGTGCATGCCGCTGAAGAAGGCAAGCTGATTGCGCTGATCATCCGTGGCGACCACGAGCTCAACGAAATCAAGGCGTCGAACCATCCGCTGGTGGCGAGCCCGCTGGTCATGGCCAGTGAAGCTGAGCTGCGTGCTGCCATCGGCGCGGGGGCCGGCTCCCTCGGCCCGCTGAATCTGCCACTGCCGTGCATCATCGACCGCTCGGTCGAACTGATGAGCGACTTCGGCATCGGCGCCAACATCGATGACAAGCATTATTTCGGCGTGAACTGGGAGCGCGACCTGCCGGTGCCTGAAGTAGCCGACCTGCGCAACGTCGTCGAAGGCGATCCAAGCCCGGACGGCCAAGGCACCCTGATCATCAAGCGTGGCATCGAAGTCGGTCACATCTTCCAGCTGGGTACCAAGTACAGCGACGCGATGAAGTGCCAGGTGCTGGGCGAAAACGGCAAACCTGTAACCCTGACCATGGGCTGTTATGGCATTGGCGTGTCCCGCGTGGTCGCCGCTGCGATCGAGCAGAACTACGACGACAACGGCATCATCTGGAGCGACGCATTGGCGCCGTATCAGATCGCCCTGGTCCCGCTGCGCTACGAAACCGACGCCGTTCGCGAAGCGACCGACAAGCTGTACGCCGAGTTGACCGCTGCAGGTTTCGACGTACTGCTGGATGACCGTGACAAGAAAACCAGCCCGGGCATCAAGTTCGCGGACATGGAACTGATCGGCATCCCGCACCGCATCGTGGTCAGCGACCGCGGTCTGGCGGAAGGCAATCTGGAGTACAAGAGCCGCACCGAGTCAGAGGCTCAGGCCTTGCCGGTTGCCGACGTGCTGTCCTTCATCAAGGGCCGGATCAAGCGCTGAGTCCCTGGCGCGCCCGCTTCACGCGGGCGCGCCGTTCAGCCGCCGGTATCGTCCAGCCTTTTCTGCACCAAGAGATCTCATGTTCAAGCGAAGTTCCTCAAGCCTCGCGGGTGCCGCGTTGTGTGGCAGTCTGCTCGTCAGTGGTTGCGCCAATCATCTGTCTCAACGCAGCGAACACGAAGAGCGGATCGACCGCAAACTGCTCGATCACAGCTTTCAGATCGACGTCGGCGAACCCAAGACCCTCGAATTGCCTCAGCGTCGTGTGCGCATTCAGGAGCTGAAAACCTTCGACATCACTGAATACGATGTCACCCGTCATTACGACCGCTACACCCCCTATCAACCCTGGCGGGAAATCTACGAAATCCCGCTGGGCGCCGTGGCCATCGTCGCGGGCGTTGGCGCCAACGTGGTCAACGTGCTGACGTTCGGCAGCCTGCCGGACAGCGTGACCAAGGACTGGCTCAGCTACGGCATCGCCGGTATCAACCCGTTCATGAACGCGCCGTCCCATGGTCGCGCCCAGCAGAACCTCGCGGGCATCGACGAAGTCCAGCGCGAACACCGCGTCGAGCACACCAGCCTGCCCTGGAGCGAAAGCCCGGTGCAAATCAAGGCCGGCAAAGACACCAACGAGCTCAGCACCGATCGCATTGGCGTGCTGCGCATCAACCTGCTGGACAGCCCGTTCGCTGAACAGGACCTGAGCCGCATCACCCAGTTGAACCTCAAAGTCGTCGACGAACAGACCAACGTACAGGCCAGCGCCAATTTGCCCCTGAGCAAAACGTTGCGCGGCAAGCTGATCGAAGCCCATGGTCTGATTTACGACGACCTTGAAGACGACGAAGTGGGCCAGTGGGTCCATCGGGTCAAACGCCTGTCGGAGCTGGGCCTGGAAGAACAGGCCAGCGATCTGGAACAGTCACTGATCGAAATGACCCGCAACGATCCGCAGCTGCAGCACGAGTTTTTGCGTGCCCTGGCCAAGGACGCCGGGCGACTGGTGGCAGTGCCCGCTGGCAGCGAGTGATCAGTCGGCGTCAGGTGAACAGTTGCAGCTGTTCATGGGCGCCGCGCAAGTCATGCAGCCGCACGCCAATTCCCAGCAATCGCACCGGTTTTGCACCACGTGCGAACGCTTGGGTCAGCAATTGCTCGTAACTTTCCAGGTCCCTCCCCGCCCCCGCCTGCTCCAGCGTCGTCTGGGTGAAGTCATGAAACTTCACTTTCACGAACGGCTTACCGGGCCGGTACTGGGTGTCGATGCGCGCAATACGCCCGTTGAGGTTTTCCAGTAGCGCCGGGAGCTTTTCCAGGCAACTCGCCAGATCCGGCAGATCGGTGTCGTAGGTGTTTTCCACGCTGACCGACTGACGACGGCTGTCGTTCTGCACGGGCCGCTCATCGATCCCATGGGCCAGATTCCACAGTCGTTCACCAAACGAGCCAAATTCGCGCACCAGCGCCAATTTGCTCCACTGGCGCAGATCGGCACAACTGATGATGCCCGACCGGCCCAGTTTGTCGGCGGTTACCTTACCGACGCCGTGGAGCTTGGAAACGGGAAGCTCGGCGACGAAGTCTTCGACCTGATCAGGCGTAATGACGAACAGCCCGTTGGGTTTGCGCCAGTCACTGGCGATCTTGGCCAGAAACTTGTTGGGCGCCACGCCGGCTGACACCGTGATGTGCAGCTGACTGGACACCCGCCGACGGATGTCCTGGGCAATCCGCGTAGCACTGCCAGCAAAATGACTGCACTCAGACACATCCAGATAAGCCTCATCCAGTGACAACGGCTCGATCAGGTCGGTGTAGTCGCGAAAGATCGTGTGGATTTCCTTCGAGGCTTCTTTATAGGCATCCATGCGCGGCTTGACGATGGTAAGGTCCGGGCAGAGCGTCAACGCGTGCCGCGAAGACATCGCAGAGCGCACGCCATAAGCCCGCGCCTCGTAATTGCAGGTCGCGATGACCCCACGCCGATCCGCCGAACCGCCCACTGCCAATGGCTTGCCAGCCAGGTCGGGGTCGTCGCGCATTTCGATGGCGGCATAGAAGCAGTCACAGTCGATGTGGATGATTTTGCGCTGCGGCATGACATGAGTCGTAGGAAAACGGTTGAGCAGTATCTCATTCGCGCAGGCGTCTGACACTCATCGCGCCTGACGAGGTACTCAGCAATGGGCGCCGTTGCTGCCCTGATACGCCCGCGCGGCAGGCCTCACAGGGGACCAGCCAATGAAGAAGGCCGCTAAGCAATTGAAGAAAAAGCACTTTTTTCAGCGTTCTGCTTGACACCTCGGCGTTCCTCTGTAGAATGCCGCCACACAGACGCGGGATGGAGCAGTCTGGTAGCTCGTCGGGCTCATAACCCGAAGGTCGTCGGTTCAAATCCGGCTCCCGCAACCAACATCGAAAAAGCCACTCAATCGAGTGGCTTTTTTGTGCGCGTTTGAAAAACATGCCGCGTCACATGAATGAAATATCTTTCATCAATGATGGCGCCCTGCCCCGTGATGCCGTCGCGATAAAAGCCTTGCCCGACGTCCACTTAGGCGTGCCAGCAGCAAGAATGCGGTTATTTTGTCGATCCTGAGGTTTAAAGGTTGACACATAGCCGTTCGGCTGTAGAATGCCGCCTCACAGACGCGGGATGGAGCAGCCTGGTAGCTCGTCGGGCTCATAACCCGAAGGTCGTCGGTTCAAATCCGGCTCCCGCAACCAAACGTCTGAAGAAAGGCTACTCGAAAGAGTGGCCTTTTTTTTGCCCTGACGAAAAGCGCCGAACAGCTCGGCCAAAGACTTGTCACAAGTCGTTGCCGGATTCATTTGGCCTGGGCCGCTTGTTACCGTATGTTGCCGACCGCGATAGTTTTTGTGTCCATGGCCGATACGCTGCCAAGCATCTGAACCTAGACTCAATGGTCATGGAACGTATCTGCCGTATTCGCCCGTTAGACGTTCAAGCGCTAACATCCTGAATTATTTTTTGCGTAGGGATTGGTAACTTGGCTGTATACCCCCATCCTGTCGCGCACGATCCAAGGAGTGATTGATGCGCGTCAACCCATCCGACACCCATGAAGCCGTTCCAGAGCTGCCTCCGGCTTCCCCTGCCCGGCCGCGCTTGCGCGAATGGGTGAGCAAATATCGTCAACCTATCGGGCTGGCTGTCACCATCGTGTTGTTCGCCCTGGCGCTGATCGCCTGTCGGCACATGCTGACCGAACTCGACATTTATGCGCTGCAGGACTCACTGCTCAGCGTGCCCCTGCCGTCTCTGGGCGGCGCCGTACTCGCCACGGCCATCGGCTTCACCATCCTGTTGGGCTATGAATGGTCGGCCAGTCAATACGCCAACGTCGACCTGCCACCCAAGTCCCTGATCATGGGCGGCTTCTGCGCGTTTGCCATCGGCAACGCCGTGGGCCTGTCGATGCTGTCGGGGGGCTCAGTGCGTTACCGCCTATATTCCCGCCTAGGCCTGGGAGCCGGCGAAGTCGCTCACATGACCCTGTTCGCCAGCCTTTCGCTGGGCTGCGCACTGCCGCCATTGGCTGCGCTCGCGACCCTGAGCGATCTGCCATCGGCCTCGCTGGCGCTGCATCTGTCGGTTCCGGTGCTGGCGACCATCGCCATTGCCGTGTTGGTGCTCAGCCTGATCATTGGCGTTGCGGTCTATCGTCGACGCCTGCCTGAACAGACCATCCCGCACAACCTGCTGGTGCGCGCCGGTCGCCGCACCCTGCGTCTGCCAGGCCTGCGTCTGACGTTGATGCAACTGGTCATCACCGCACTGGACGTCGCCGCGGCTGCCGCCGTGCTTTATCTCTTGCTGCCATCGGCTCCGCCATTTGGTGCGTTTCTGCTGGTGTACCTGCTGGCGCTGGCCGCGGGCGTACTCAGTCATGTGCCGGGCGGTGTGGGTGTTTTCGAAGCGATCCTGCTGACCGCCTTCGCTGATGAACTGGGCGCTGCACCGCTGGCCGCTGCGCTGCTGCTGTATCGCCTGATCTACGTGGTGCTGCCGCTGCTGATCGCGTGTCTGGTGCTGCTGTTCAGCGAGGCCAAGCGCTTCCTGTTCGCCCGTCAGGCCATGCGTGTGGCATCGGGCCTCGGCGCGCCGATTCTGGCGCTGCTGGTGTTCCTGTCCGGCGTGGTGCTGCTGTTTTCCGGTTCCACTCCGGAAATCGACACACGTCTGGAAAGCCTCGGGTTTCTGATCCCCCATCGTCTGATCGACGCGTCGCATTTCGGCGCCAGCCTGATCGGCGTGCTGTGCCTGCTGCTGGCTCAGGGCCTGCGTCGGCGGTTGTCGGCGGCCTGGATGCTGACCACGATCCTGCTGTTCACCGGCTCTGTCCTGTCGATCCTTAAAGGCTTCGACTGGGAAGAAGCGAGCATGCTGCTGCTGACGGCGTGTCTGCTGGCGATCTTCCGTCGCTCGTTCTATCGCCCGAGCCGCCTGCTGGAACTGCCGTTCTCGCCGCTGTATCTGGTGGCCAGCATCTGCGTGCTGGGCGCTTCGTTCTGGTTGTTGCTGTTCGCCTATCAGGACGTGCCGTACAGCCATCAGCTCTGGTGGCAATTCACCCTCGACGCCGACGCCCCGCGCGGCCTGCGTTCGGCGCTGGGCAGTGCAGTGCTGCTGGTGATCGTCTCGCTGACCTGGCTGCTGCGCACCGCTCGCCCACAGATAGACCTGCCTGATGAAGCTCAACTGGCCAAAGCCGCCGAGATCATCAAGGCGTCCAACCAGCCCGATGGCGGCCTGGTGCTGACCGGCGACAAAGCCGTCCTGCTGCACCCCGATGGCAACGCATTCCTCATGTACGCCCATCGCGGTCGCAGCCTGGTGGCGTTGTACGACCCGATCGGCCCGACCCAGCAACGCGCCGAACTCATCTGGCAGTTCCGTGACCTGTGCGACGTGCACCACGCCCGCCCTGTGTTCTATCAGGTGCGCGCCGAGAACCTGCCGTTCTACATGGACATCGGCCTGACGGCGATCAAGCTGGGTGAAGAGGCGCGGGTCGACCTGCTCAAGTTCGACATCGACGCCAAAGGCAAGGAAATGAAAGACCTGCGCTACACCTGGAACCGGGGTGGTCGCGATGGTCTTTCGCTGGAAATCTACGAAGTCGGCGAAGCACCGATGGACGAGCTCAAAGTGATTTCCGATGCCTGGCTCACCGGCAAGAACGTGCGCGAAAAAGGCTTCTCGCTGGGCCGTTTCAGCCTGGATTACCTCAAGCACTTCCGCATTGCCATCGTCCATTTCCAGGGCAAGCCGGTCGCGTTTTCCAACCTGCTGGAAACCTCGCGGCATGACCTGGCAAGCCTGGACCTGATGCGTTCGCATCCGGACGCGCCGAAGCTGACCATGGAATTCATGATGGTCGGCCTGATCCTGCATTACAAAAAGGAAGGCTATGCCCGTTTCAGTCTGGGCATGGTGCCGTTGTCCGGCCTGCAGCCACGACGTGGCGCGCCGTTGACCCAGCGTCTGGGTTCGATGGTGTTCAGTCGCGGCGAGCAGCTCTACAACTTCCAGGGACTGCGTCGCTTCAAAGACAAATTCCAGCCTGACTGGGAACCCCGTTATATGGCCGTGCCCGCAGGACTCGATCCGCTGGTGGCACTGGCAGACACTGCTGCCCTGATTGCAGGCGGCCTGACTGGATTGGTGAAACGCTGATGATTCAACGCTACTGGCGCTTTTTGCTTGCAGCCCTGGTAATTCTGGTAGTGGCACTGGGTTTCTGGCTGTGGAACCGCCCTGCCGCACAACCAACACTTGAACGCGTGACGCTGGATGACGGCTCGACGCTGATCCGCGCCACCCCGTCGACCAAGGTCAAGACCCGTGTGGCCCTTGCCGTGACCACCGAAGATGCCCTGACCGAGAAACAGGTCCTGGCGCTGAGCTACGATGCGTCGGCTCAGGTCATTCAGGTCGTCCTGCCTAAAGATGACTGCCAACTGCAGGAGAAGGCCTTCACCGCCGCGCTGCAGAAGCTCGATGGCACGCCGGATGTCGTCGCCGGGATCAGCGCGGGCGGCTCGGTCGCCTGGGACTGGCTGGCGAGTCAGAACAACGACAAGGCCCAGGCCATCTCGGTGAACTTCGTGCTTAATCAACCCGAGTGCAAAGTGGCACCGCCTAAAGCGGCCGCCCACGGCAAGTGGACCGTGGCCTGGAACGACGGCCCGGACGACGAAACCGCCGTGTTCGTGCGCGATACGCCCAACGCCGAAACCAAGATCAGCGACTACGACATCAAGTACCCGCAGATCCTGAACACCGAAGTCCGTCATTTGCTGATTGCTGACGACGCCAACGGCGGCCTGAACATCCCTGTGGTGGAGGTGCCTTCCAGCCAGCCATCGGACACCGTCACCCTGTTCCTCTCCGGCGACGGCGGCTGGCGCGACCTGGACAAGGACGTGGCCGGCGACATGGCCAAGTCCGGCGGCTACCCGGTGGTCGGCATCGACACCCTGCGCTACTACTGGGAACACAAGTCCCCTGAGCAGACCGCCACCGACCTGAGCGAGCTGATGGCGCACTACCGACAAAAATGGGGTGCCAAGCACTTCGTCCTGGCCGGCTACTCGTTCGGCGCCGACGTGCTGCCTGCGATTTACAACCGCCTGCCTGAAGACGACAAGGCCCGCGTTGACGGCATCATCCTGCTGGCCTTCGCCCGCAGCGGCAGCTTCGAGATCGCCGTGGAAGGCTGGCTCGGCGCGTCCGGCAAGGAAGCCGCCACCGGCCCGGAAATGGCCAAGCTGCCAGGTGACAAGGTGTTCTGCGTGTATGGCGTGGAAGAGAAAGACGAAAGTGGCTGCACCGAAGCCACCGCCCCAGGCCAGAAGCAACAGCTGCCAGGGGGCCACCACTTCGACGAAGACTACCCCGCTCTGGCCAAACGCCTGATCGCGGTCATCGACAAGTGGAAAGGCAAGGAAGCGCCGGAATCTGCCAGCGCTGACTGAAGCCCGGTCATAAAAAAATCCCCGCACTCCTGAGACTGCGGGGATTTTTTATGCCTGCGGAAGGCTTAATGATTGGGTGATCGTGCGCCATGGGCGGCGTCGACCACCTGTGGGAGCGAATTGAATCGCGATGGGTCAGTGCGACCGATACGCCTCTGTCGCCTGACCCTTTTTTCGCGAATGAATTCGCTCCCACAGGTGGACAGCATCAGGTTCTTACCCCGTAGCGCTGCACTTACGTTAGGTGGCTCACATCTCCACCTGCGTCCCCAACTCGATCACGCGGTTGTACGGCAGCTTGAAGAAGCGCAGGTTGCCGTTGGCGTTTTTCAACATGAAGGCGAACAGCCCTTCGCGCCAGCGGGCCATGCCGGTCAGTTTGGTGGCCACCACGGTTTCGCGGCTGAGGAAATAGGTGGTGCGCATCGGGCTGAAATCCAGTTCGGGCAGATGGCACAGTTTCAACGCGGCCGGGACGTCCGGTTCGTCGATGAAACCGAAGTGCAGGATCACCCGGAAGAATCCTTCGCCGTAGGACTCGACCTCGACACGTTGCGCCGCCGGGACGCGTGGGGTGTCCTCGTAGACCACCGTCAGCAGCACTACCTGTTCGTGCAACACTTGGTTGTGCAGCATGTTGTGCAGCAACGCGTGGGGCACGGCGTCGGGGCGGGCGGTCAGGAACACGGCAGTGCCCTGCACGCGATGGGGAGGCTGCACGCGAATACTGCTGATGAAGATCGGCAGCGGCAGGCCGCCTTCGTCGATGCGATCGACCAAGAGCTGTTTGCCGCGCTTCCAGGTGGTCATCAGGATGAACAGCGCGATACCCGCCAGGAACGGGAACGCCCCGCCCTGCACTACTTTCGGCACGTTGGCGGCGAAGAACAGGCCGTCGACCAGCAGGCAGCCCAGCAAGATCGGGACGGCGATGACAGGCGACCACTTCCAGGCCAGCAACATCACCGACGCCACCAGAATGGTGGTGCAGAGCATGGTTCCGGTCACGGCCACGCCGTAGGCCGAAGCCAGCGCACCGGAAGATTCGAAGCCCAGCACCAGCAGGATCACGCCCACCATCAGCGCCCAGTTCACCGCGCCGATATAGATCTGGCCCTGAGCGTCACTGGAGGTGTGCTGGATGTACATGCGCGGGATGTAACCCAGCTGAATGGCCTGCAGCGTCATGGAGAACGCGCCGGAAATCACTGCTTGCGAAGCGATAATGGTCGCCAGCGTGGACAGGCCGATCAGGGGCAGCAGCGCCCAGCCAGGCGCCAGCAGATAGAACGGGTTACGCACCGCTTCAGGGTTTTCGATGACCAGCGCGCCCTGGCCGAAGTAGTTGAGCACCAGCGCCGGCAGCACCAGGCCAAACCAGGCGCGGGAGATCGGCTTGCGACCGAAGTGGCCCATGTCGGCGTAAAGGGCTTCGGCCCCGGTCAGCGCCAGCACCACGGCGCCCAGCACAGCCACGCCGATGCCTGGGTGATCGATGAAGAAACGCACCGCCCACACCGGGTTGACCGCGTGCAGCACTTCAGGCTGCTGGACGATGCCATGAATGCCCAGCACGCCCAGGGTGACGAACCACAGCACCATGATCGGGCCGAACATCACGCCAATGCGCGCGGTGCCGTGGCGTTGAATCAGAAACAGCGCCACCAGCACGATCAGGGCGATCGGCACGACCCAGTGATCCAGGCCGTCGAACGCCAGCTCCATGCCCTCGACCGCCGAGAGTACCGAGATCGCCGGGGTGATCATGCTGTCACCGTAGAACAGCGCAGCGCCGAACAGACCAAAGACGATCATCGTCGCCTGCAGTTTCGGGTACTTGGAGGACGCTCGCCGGGCCAGCGCGGTGAGGGCCATGATGCCGCCCTCGCCATCGTTGTCGGCCCGCAGCACCAGCGCCATGTATTTGAAGGACACGACCCAGACCAGCGCCCAGAAAATCAGCGACAGAATCCCCAGCACCGAATCATGCCCGGCCTGTACGCCGTAGCCGCCCACAAAGACTTCTTTAATCGTGTACAACGGGCTGGTGCCGATGTCGCCATACGCGACTCCCACCGCCCCCACCAGCAAACTCAAGGGTTTGACTGAAGAATGCCCGGTCTGTGCCTGACTCGTTGCGTGACCCATTTACCACTCCTGAAACCATGACTCGAGCACCGCGATACGCAGCTGTCAGATGGACCTGCCGCGTACCGGTAAATTCCGATGCACACGGACGACACAGGTCATCGGGCGCAACGCCGCGAAGCATAGCGCAGCACTCGTCGTAATTCTCGGTATAACGCTGGTCAATCGCTGCGCTCATCGCTAGAATTGCGCACTTTTTGATCAGAGGCGCAGCAAGCGCCCAGTCAATGCCCAGGCCACAGGCCGGGGCGTACCTACGCCGAGGTTAGTCAATGTCCACCGTCCCCACGTCTGCCGCCCCCAAGGTCGGCTTTGTCAGCCTTGGTTGCCCGAAGGCTCTGGTCGATTCCGAACGCATCCTGACCCAGCTGCGCATGGAAGGCTATCAGGTCGTGCCGACCTACGAAGACGCCGACGTGGTCGTGGTCAACACCTGTGGTTTCATCGACAGCGCCAAGGCCGAGTCGCTGGACACCATCGGTGAAGCCCTCGCTGAAAACGGCAAGGTGATCGTCACCGGCTGCATGGGCGTGGACGAAAGCGTGATCCGCACCGTGCACCCGAGCGTGCTGGCCGTGACAGGCCCGCAGCAGTACGAACAAGTGGTCAACGCCGTGCACGACGCAGCGCCGCCCAAGCTCGATCACAACCCGCTGATCGACTTGGTGCCGCCACAAGGCATCAAACTGACCCCGCGCCACTACGCGTACCTGAAGATTTCCGAAGGCTGCAACCACAGCTGCAGTTTCTGCATCATCCCGTCGATGCGCGGCAAGCTGGTCAGCCGTCCGGTGGGCGACGTGCTCGACGAAGCCCAGCGTCTGGTCAAGGCTGGCGTCAAGGAGCTGCTGGTCATCTCCCAGGACACCAGCGCCTACGGCGTCGACGTCAAATACCGCACCGGTTTCTGGAACGGCCAGCCGGTCAAGACCCGCATGACCGAACTCTGCGTGGCCCTGAGCTCGCTGGGCGTGTGGGTGCGCATGCACTACGTCTACCCGTACCCGCACGTCGACGAGATCATCCCGTTGATGGCTGAGGGCAAGATCCTGCCGTACCTGGACATCCCGTTCCAGCACGCCAGCCCCAAGATCCTCAAGCTGATGAAACGCCCGGCCTTCGAAGACAAGACGTTAGCGCGCATCAAAAAATGGCGCGAACAGTGCCCTGACCTGATCATCCGCTCGACCTTCATCGTGGGCTTTCCTGGCGAAACCGAAGAAGACTTCCAGTACCTGCTGGACTGGCTGACCGAAGCGCAGCTCGACCGCGTGGGTTGCTTCCAGTATTCGCCGGTCGAAGGCGCGCCGGCCAACCTGCTGGACGCGCCAATCGTGCCGGACGACGTCAAGCAGGAACGCTGGGACCGCTTCATGGCCCATCAACAGGCCATCAGCGCAGCGCGTCTGCAAATGAAGATCGGCAAGGAAATCGAAGTGCTGATCGACGAAGTGGACGAGCAAGGCTTCGTTGGCCGTTCGTTCTTCGATGCCCCGGAAATCGACGGCAACGTGTTCGTCGAAAGCGATCGCGACCTCAAGCCAGGCGACAAGGTCATGTGCCGCGTGGTCGATGCCGATGAGTACGACCTGTGGGCTGAGCCTGTCTAAAGCATCGTGAGCAAGCTCACTCCCACAGTTCGGCGTTTGCACTCGCTGTGGGAGTGAGCTCGCTCGCGAATGGGTCGTGACATGCCGGATCCTGACAACCCCGCCCTTCAAACGGCGGGGTTTGTTTTTTCTGACTATCGTCTCCACATCAGGACAACGATAAAAAAGGAGAAGAGGCGACATGGCCCACCACTCGGTCATTTACCTGCCGAAGAAACACGATTACGCCGAACTGACCCGAATCTGGGAGGCCTCGGTTCGCGCGACTCACGATTTTCTGCCGGACAACTACATCACCCTGCTGCGCAATCTGCTGGAAACCCAGTACCTGGACGCTGTGAACCTGTTCTGCACCCGCGACTCGCAACTGCACATCACCGGCTTCGGCGGCACCAGCCCCGGCAAGCTGGAAATGCTGTTCATCGCCCCGGATTATCGGGGGATGGGCCTGGGCAAGAAGCTGCTGGACTATGCGATTGAGCACTTCGAGGTGACTGTACTGGACGTCAACGAACAGAACCCGCAGGCGCTGGGCTTTTATGAAAAGCAGGGCTTTGAAGTGATCGGACGCTCTGAGGTGGACGGGCTCGGCCGGCCTTATCCGATGCTGCGGATGAAGCTGAAACCAGCCCGTTGACGTCAAGACCGGGAGCGGCCACGCGCAGGATTGCCGCTTTCCTTGCCAAGCCAGCCCCGGCAAAATGCTGACCATGAGCCTAACCATCCCCCTCCCCCCGTGCTGCCCCACCCTCACCTCACATTGGCCACTGCCTCAGGCGCTGGACAACGTGGTGCTGGTCAGCAGCCCGTTCGACCCCCGTCAATTGGCCGATGGCGACTTTCAACGCTGCCTCATCGATCCACCGGCAAGCATTCAGCGCTCGGTGGCCAAGCGTCAGACCGAATTTCTCGCAGGCCGTTTGTGCGCGCGGGAAGCGATGCGTCGGCTCGACGGCCGTCAGCATGTGCCCCTGATCGGCGATGACCGCGCGCCGGTCTGGCCACAGGACCTGTGCGGCTCGATTACCCACAGCACCGGCTGGGCCGCCGCCATCGTCGCCAGCAAACAGCACTGGCGCGGGCTGGGTATGGACGTTGAGCAGGTGATTAACAGCGAACGCGCCACGCGGCTGGCAGGGGAAATCCTCACCGCCCCTGAACTGCAACGCATGGCCGCCGGCCCCGAACAGCAGATCGCGCTGCTCGTGACCCTGACCTTCTCCCTCAAGGAAGCGCTGTTCAAGGCGCTCTACCCCCTCGTGCTCAAACGCTTTTATTTCGAAGACGCCGAATTGCTGGAATGGTCGGAAAACGGCAGCGCGCGATTGCGGTTGAAGATGGATTTGTCCGAAGAGTGGCACAGCGGCAAGCAATTGCAGGCGCAGTTCAGTGTGGAGGGGGGGCAGTTGTTGAGCTTGGTGGCGATTGCCAACTGAACGGGGATTACCACGGCGCACATGACCCCTGTGGGAGCGAATTCATTCGCGAGAGGTGGGTACATTCGACAGAGATCTATCGCCCGGTAACCCGCATCGCGAATAAATTCGCTCCCACAGGTTAGCGACCACCTGCGATTTCTGACTCTCCCAACGGACAATGCTCACACCGCCCCACCCACTCAACCCGATGGTTCAAACAACAACTGCGCCGCTGTCTCAGGGGTTGGCCATCTGGCCCCTGCTTGTAGGAAATGGCATTGAACAATGGATTACGCTGACCATTGGTTCGCAGGCGTTGGCGTAACAGGCCGTAGCCGATATCGCTCGCTTCACGATCAACCTCGGCCAGTTGCCGCAGGCAGGTCTCCAGATAATCCCCGGCCGTGCCCCACAACACCCCTGCCGCCACTTCGCCATACACGCTGAGCCGCTCGATGACCTGTTGCAGGTTGTCCAGCAGTGGCGCGAATCGATCGAATGGGTCAGATGAAGGTGACGTTCGAAACGCCTCGCCCTCAAACCTCACCCCATCGAGAAAACCCCGCTCATGCAGGGCGAATTCCAGCCGATCCAGCTGCAGCGGCCAGCCCACGCCGTGAATCAGGCTGGCGACCACCACCGGCGCAATCAGCTGCATCGAGTAGAACTTGAACCACTGCGACACCAGCACCGGCAACTGGTCGGGCATCAGTTGCGCGCCATACACCTTGAGCAACAGGCGATCCAGGGTTTCATCACGCAACAGATCGGGCAGCGCCACCACTGGTCGCGACTCGTCGCGCAGCCAGGTTGTGCCGAACACGGCCAGTGGCCCTTCGAATAAACCGCTGCTCACACATCACTCTGCTGACGCGGCCAGGCGAGGCTGAAACAGGCGCCGCCCAAGGCCTGGCTGCGTCCGATCAAGGCTCGCCCTGCGTGCCAATGAATGATCCGCCGCACGATGGACAAGCCCAAGCCATGCCCGCCCGACGCCCTTGTACGGCTGTCGTCCAGGCGCATGAACGGGGTGAAAATCCGCTCCCAGGCGCTTTCCGGCACTCCGGGGCCATCGTCTTCGACGTCGATGCGGCAGCGCTCCTGACTCAACTCAAAGCCGATCCGCACCTCGGATTCGGCATGGCGCATGGCGTTGCCCACCAGATTCTGCAACGCCCGATGCAGATAACGCGGCTCGGCCTCGACCCAGGCCTGCGGCTCATCGGAGGGGTCATCGTTGACTGACACACAGGTGCCCCGAGTCACCCGCACGTTGGCGCGCAAAGGCGCAAGTTCAGTGATCACCTGATTGATCAGGGCGTCGAGATCGATGCGCTGGAAGCTCAGGGTCGGCGAGCCCTGCTCCAGACGCGCGTAGGTCAGCATCTCGTCCACCAGCTTGTCGAGATCCTGAATGTCGTTGTCCATGCCCACCAAGTACTTGCGCCGCGCCTCGGGGGTGCTGGCGTCGCTGACCATCTCCAGACCAAAGCGCAGGCGCGCGACCGGCGTGCGCAACTCATGGGACACCGCTCGCACCAGCTCGCGCTGGATGGTCAGCGAACGCTGCAAATGCTCGGCCATGCCGTTGAACGCCGAAGCCAGCCGTCCCACCGAATCGGCGCCGGTTGCCGGCACGCGGGTGTCGAGGCTGCCCTGGGCGATCTGCGTGGCGGCCGCTTCCAGGCCGCGCAGACGATGCTCCAGACGGCGCACCAGCAGATACACCACCAGCCCGATCAGGCACAGGCCGAGAAACGCGATCAACACCAGCAACTCGGGCGGATAGGGGTTGAGCTGATACAGCGGGCCAATTTCCAGCACCCACGGGGTTTCGCCAACGCCTGAGAGCACGCGGATCGAATCGCCGCCCTTGCCCAGCGCCATCACCGTGTCGCCCTCGTCGATGCGCCGACGCTGGTCATCGTCGACGTCGGCCTGCTCAAGCTTGATCAGGTGCATGTCAAAGCCAAAGCCCTTGCTCAGGCGCAGGGTTTCCAGGCGAATGGGCTGCTCATCGACAGGGAAACGCACCAGTTCATCGAGCAGCAGAAAGATGGTCGCCCGCGCCAGTTGCTCGCTGATCTGCTGCACCTCGCCGGTCAGCAACAGCGCGCTGCCGGGCTTGCCGGAGGCGCCTGGTTCAACCTCACGAAACACCCGCGCGGCATGCGGGCCGGTCTGCTCGACCACCACTTGGCCGCGGCTCAGGCGATTGCGCGCGCCGCCGTCCAGGTGCGCCTGCTCACTGGTCTCCAGCATCAACGGAATGCCCAGCAAGCGCTCCCACACCGCCAGGGCGCGGGTGCGCTCGATGCTGCCCATGGCCTTGAGGTTGTCGGCCATCAGGGTGAAGGTGCCGTGGGCCAGTTGCTCGCGGTACTGCTCGCCGCGCACCTTGTTGGCCACGTGCAGCGTCAGCACGCCCAACAGCGCGACCAACACCAGCACGCCCAGCATGCCGCCATAAATACGCAGGAAAATGGAATTCATGGTTTAACCGTTGAGCATGAACGGATTCATGTCCCTGGCCGCTTCCGGCACGAACAGATAGCCCTTGTTGCGCACCGTCTTGATCAGGCGCGGATGAATGGGGTCGTCGCCGATTCTGGGGCGGATTCTGGAAATACGCACATCGATGGAGCGGTCCTGGCCGTCGTAGGCGACGCCGCGCAGGGCCGTGAAGATCTCCTCGCGGGACAGAATGCGCCCGGCGTTAGTCACCAAAAGCCATAAAAGGTCAAATTCGGCGCTGGTCAATTCGATGGTCTGCTCGTTGAGCCAGGCTTCGCGCAGGGCGTTGTCCACAGTCAGCGGGCCGAACACCAGACGCCGGGATTCCTGCGCTGCAGGTTCGGCGCTGTCGCTGCGCCGCAACAGGGCATGAATGCGCGCCAGCAACACCCGAGGGTGCACGGGCTTGCAGACGAAATCGTCGGCGCCCATGTCCAGCCCCTGCACCTGATCGCTGTCATCGGTGCGCGCGGTCAGCATCAGAATCGGCCCGTCGTACTGGTGGCGCACCTTGCGGCAGATGCTCAGGCCATCCTCGCCGGGCAGCATGAGGTCGAGGATCACCAGGTCCGGCTGCTCATCGACGATACGTTGCGCCGCCCGCGCGCCGTTGCCTTCAAGGGAAACCTTCAGGCCGTTGCTCTCGAGGTAATCGCGGGTCAGTTCGGCCAGCCGAAGGTCGTCCTCGACGATCAGCACCTGCCAGGGCTCTTGCTGCACGGTGTGTCTCTCCCGGGTTGTTCTTATTAATAGAAGGTGCAGGACGACGCCTTTCCTGTGGGAGCGAATTCATTCGCGATGGGCCGTACGCTCACTCCATCCATGTCGGCCATGCCTAGGCTTCGCGAATGAATGCGCTCCCACAGGGGACCTGCACAGACGCAAGGCCGTCATACTAATCGGCGAACCTTGAGGGTGGAAAACATCTCTCACCCGCGCTTGAGCGGCTCGGTGTTTGTGATTGAGTTCGCGACCTCAAAAAAACCGCCTGGTCTAAATATCCCTGCAAAAAACAGTGATCGGCGGTCCATCCCAGTGACTACGCGGCCTACGCGCGGTTTCCCCAATTCCCACACACATTACACACAGACTTATCCACAGTTCGTACGTTGCATTTAGTGTCACGAGCACATAATCTAGTACCTCGTTGCTCAGCCAGACCCTACATGTAGGGGTTTTGCAGAAAAACCAAACACAAGTGACCGAGAGATTTCAAGCCTTTTTCTCGCGCCAAACGGGTTGACACACCCCCTGTTTCACCGCCTGACCGCTCACACGCGAATGGCAGACAGCACGCTTCATGATCTGCGCGTTACGGTACAAGTGTTGCAACACAGAAAACGCATATTGAACAGGTTTTTATCGGGTGCCGAGCCATAGAGCCGCGCCCTTTTGGACTTCAAAGCCAGGGTCGGCAATCCTTCAGCCTTCCCATCCGTTTTGAAGTCATTGGATCGACACTCGTCGGTCAACTGCCTCAAGACGGAACGGTGGGTACCTCAACCGTGCCCAAACAAACATAGAGAACGTGGAGACACCCATGCAAACAGACACAACTCGCGAGAACTCGCCGGCCATTGCGCCGCAGACAGGTGCGACCCAGCAGGACCTGTCCGCGACCGCACCGGGTCAGCTGCGTGTGATCAAGCGTAACGGCACCGTTGTTCCGTACACCGATGACAAGATCACCGTCGCCATCACCAAGGCTTTCCTCGCAGTTGAAGGCGGCACTGCCGCTGCGTCGTCGCGTATCCACGACACCGTTGCCCGCCTGACCGAACAGGTCACCGCGACCTTCAAGCGTCGCATGCCTTCGGGCGGCACCATCCACATCGAAGAGATCCAGGATCAGGTAGAACTGGCGCTGATGCGCGCTGGCGAGCAAAAAGTGGCTCGCGACTACGTGATCTACCGTAACGACCGCTCCAAAGAGCGTGCCGGTCGTGGCGGCGAAGTGCCGGTTCAGGCTCACCCATCGATCCGCATCACTGCCAAAGACGGCAGCCTGGTGCCACTGGACATGGGCCGTCTGAACACCATCGTGACCGAAGCGTGTGAAGGCCTGGCTGAAGTCGACGCCAACCTGATCCAGAACGAAACCCTGAAAAACCTCTACGACGGCGTCGCGCTGACCGACGTCAACACCGCGCTGGTGATGACCGCGCGTACCCTCGTTGAACGCGAGCCGAACTACTCGTTCGTCACCGCGCGCCTGTTGATGGACACCCTGCGTGCCGAAGGCCTGGGCTTCCTGAACGTCGCCGAGAGCGCCACTCACCACGAGATGGCCGACCTATACGCCAAGGCCCTGCCGGCATACGTCGCCAAAGGCATCGAGTACGAGTTGCTGAACCCTGTCCTGGCCGAATTCGACCTGGAAAAACTGGGCAAGGCGATCAACCACGAGCGCGACCAGCAGTTCACCTACCTGGGCCTGCAAACCCTGTACGACCGTTACTTCATCCACAAGGATGGCGTGCGTTTCGAACTGCCGCAGATCTTCTTCATGCGTGTGGCCATGGGCCTGGCGATCGAAGAGAAAGCCCGTGAAGACCGCGCCATCGAGTTCTACAACCTGTTGTCGTCCTTCGACTACATGGCCTCGACCCCGACCCTGTTCAACGCCGGTACCCTGCGTCCACAGCTGTCGAGCTGCTACCTGACCACCGTTCCGGATGACCTGTCGGGCATTTACCACGCCATCCACGACAACGCCATGCTGTCCAAATTCGCAGGCGGTCTGGGCAACGACTGGACTCCGGTTCGCGCGCTGGGCTCGTACATCAAGGGCACCAACGGCAAATCCCAAGGCGTCGTACCGTTCCTGAAAGTGGTCAACGACACCGCTGTAGCGGTAAACCAGGGCGGCAAGCGCAAAGGCGCTGTCTGTGCGTACCTGGAAACCTGGCACATGGACATCGAAGAGTTCATCGAGCTGCGCAAGAACACCGGTGATGATCGTCGTCGTACCCACGACATGAACACTGCCAACTGGATCCCTGACCTGTTCATGAAGCGTGTCTTCGACGACGGCAAGTGGACCCTGTTCTCGCCATCCGAAGTCCCGGACCTGCACGACCTCACCGGCAAGGCCTTCGAAGAGCGCTACGAGTACTACGAAGCGCTGACCGAGTACCCAGGCAAGGTCAAGCTGTTCAAGACCATCCAGGCCAAAGACCTGTGGCGCAAAATGCTGTCCATGCTGTTTGAAACCGGCCACCCATGGCTGACCTTCAAAGACCCGTGCAACCTGCGTTCCCCGCAGCAGCACGTGGGCGTGGTCCACAGCTCGAACCTGTGCACCGAGATCACCCTGAACACCAACAAGGATGAAATCGCGGTCTGCAACCTGGGCTCGATCAACCTGCCGAACCACATCGTCAACGGCAAGCTGGACACCGACAAGCTCAAGCGCACCATCGACGTCGCCGTTCGCATGCTCGATAACGTCATCGACATCAACTACTACTCCGTGCCGCAGGCGAAGAACTCCAACTTCCGCCACCGTCCGGTCGGTCTGGGCATCATGGGCTTCCAGGACGCGCTGTACCTGCAGCACATCCCTTACGGCTCCGACGCTGCCGTCGAATTCGCCGACCGCTCCATGGAAGCCGTCAGCTACTACGCGATCCAGGCTTCTTGCGATCTGGCGGACGAGCGCGGTGCCTACGAGACGTTCCAGGGTTCGCTGTGGTCCAAAGGCGTGCTGCCGCTGGATTCGCAACAGATCCTGATCGAAGCCCGTGGCCAGAAGTACATCGACGTCGACCTGACCGAAACCCTGGACTGGGCGCCTGTTCGTGCCCGCGTTCAGAAAGGCATTCGTAACTCGAACATCATGGCCATCGCACCGACCGCGACCATCGCCAACATCACTGGCGTTTCGCAGTCGATCGAACCGACCTACCAGAACCTGTACGTGAAATCGAACCTGTCGGGCGAATTCACCGTGATCAACCCGTACCTGGTTCGCGACCTCAAGGCTCGCGATCTGTGGGACTCGGTCATGATCAACGACCTCAAGTACTACGACGGTTCGGTTCAGCAGATCGAGCGCATCCCGCAAGAGCTCAAAGACCTCTACGCCACCGCGTTCGAAGTCGAAGCCCGCTGGATCGTCGACGCTGCAAGCCGTCGCCAAAAGTGGATCGACCAGGCTCAGTCCCTGAACCTGTACATCGCTGGCGCATCGGGCAAGAAACTGGACGTGACCTACCGCATGGCGTGGTTCCGTGGCCTGAAAACCACTTACTACCTCCGTGCCCTGGCCGCGACCAGCACCGAGAAATCGACCATCAACACCGGCAAGCTCAACGCCGTTTCCAGTGGCGGCCACGGCCCGGACGACTCGGCGATCACCGCCCCGCGTCCAGCCGAAGCAGCACCCGCCGGCCCAGCGCCAGTGCCAAAGGCTTGCGCCATTGATGAGCCGGATTGCGAGGCTTGCCAATAAGGCAAAACGCGCTCCTCCTGTAGGAGCGCGCTTGCCCGCGATAGCGGTCTCCAGGAGCCACTTGGGGTTCTGGCTGACCGCAATCCGATGTCTCCACCCAACGGGTGGCAGTGAGCTTGCTCACGAAGAGGCCCGCACAATCACCCGATTGCCAGAGCCTGCACTGAAGCCCGACCGCTTCAGCAATAAAGAAACACCGAGGGTCACCCCTCACCTATTCATGTTCTTTGCGTGCAACGCCTGATACGCAACCAACACTCAAGATCCATCAGGTCAGTCATTACCACTGACCCTCACGCAGGAGACTCAACGTCATGCTGAGCTGGGACGAATTCGACAAAGAAGACGCCGCTGAACCCGCCAAAGGCGCCAACGCCGGCCACGCTTCTGAAGTCGCCATGGACAAACTCGACAGCGCCGGTGGTGCCGCCGCTCGCGAAGCACGCGCCGTCAACACCAACGACTCCGCTGCCGTCGCCCGCGCCAAAGCCGCGCTGGACAAACTCGACATCGCCGAAGGTCTGGCCGAACTCGAAGGCTCCGCCGCCCGCGTTGCCGTCGACGAAAAGCGCATGATCAACTGCCGCGCCGACCTCAACCAACTCGTGCCATTCAAGTATGACTGGGCCTGGCAGAAGTACCTGGACGGCTGCGCAAACCACTGGATGCCGCAAGAAGTCAACATGACGGCCGACATCGCCCTCTGGAAAAACCCGGAAGGCCTGACCGACGACGAACGCCGCATCGTCATGCGCAACCTGGGCTTCTTCTCCACCGCCGACTCCCTGGTTGCCAACAACCTCGCGCTGGCCGTGTATCGCCTCATCACCAACCCTGAATGCCGCCAGTACATCCTGCGCCAGGCCTTCGAGGAAGCGATCCACACCCACGCCTACCAGTACTGCATCGAATCGCTGGGCATGGATGAAGGCGAAATCTTCAACATGTACCACGAGATCCCGTCGGTCGCGAAAAAAGCCGCTTGGGGCCTCAAATACACCCGCGCCATCTCCGACCCGGAATTCAACACCGGCACCGTCGAGACCGACAAAGAACTGCTGCGCAACCTGATCGCCTACTACTGCGTGCTTGAGGGCATCTTCTTCTACTGCGGCTTCACCCAGATCCTCTCCATGGGCCGCCGCAACAAAATGACCGGCGTCGCAGAACAGTTCCAATACATCCTGCGCGACGAATCCATGCACCTGAACTTCGGCATCGACGTGATCAACCAGATCAAGATCGAAAACCCACACCTGTGGGACGCCGAATTGAAGGAAGAAGCCTCGCAAATGATTCTGCAAGGCACCCAGCTGGAAATCGAATACGCCCGCGACACCATGCCCCGCGGCGTACTGGGCATGAACGCCGCGATGATGGAGGACTACCTGAAGTTCATCGCTAACCGCCGCCTGTCGCAGATTGGTTTGAAGGAAGAGTACCCAGGGACGACCAACCCGTTCCCATGGATGAGCGAGATCATGGACTTGAAGAAAGAGAAGAACTTCTTTGAGACTCGGGTGATTGAGTATCAAACGGGTGGGGCGTTGAGCTGGGATTGATTTGATCCCGGATCCCTGCATTTGAATGAAAGGGCTGCCAGAGATAGCGGCCCTTTTCTTTTAAATGAAGGTACCCAAAGGTTCGTTAGCAACCAGAGATCAGATGCGGCGACCGCCCATCTTTGTCGGTTATACCTCCCAGGTTGAATCCTCCAAATTCCACTTAGCAGGCGTCGCCCCTTCGACGAACCTAAGGCGCCCACCCTCTAGGATGAGCGGTCGATCGTTCTTCCCACACTGTTGCCAGATCTCGTAATAATTGCCCTTGTCGTAGAAGATGACTTGATCCATTTTGGAGCCGACGGGCTTGACCCCATCCGTCACTGGAATCGATGTACATCCCCTTGTCGGTAGCAGAAGTGATCTGGAGGTAGCCGCCCCAGTCACCATTCTCGGTCCAGCCATCGATGACCTTGACCCAAAGACTCCCGGACTGGGAGCCATCCGAAACATACTGGTTCTTCTGTTCGTCATAGCGAGCCTGTAAGCACTGCAGTGATGCCCAGATGACCATCGGAGCGGAACCGCACGGTGCGATCGAACGAGTATTTCGGTTCGTGCGCCTCATCCCGAGAGGTGGGTGCGTCAGGGTCTAAGAAGATCAAGAAGCTTTTTGTACGTAAGCGGCCCATGAAGTTTTCCTTTCATTCCTTGAGTAGTGAACAGCTCTATTGCCGCCCGATATCGGACACACGAAAGCATGTACCTGAGTTATCGCACTCCTATTGCAGCAAGAGCAGCTTGCGAGGGAGCGCCTCCCGATCGCTGTCATAAAGATAGCCTCGTGATTGATGTTGTTTCTGGCTTTGTCATGTTTCAGCGATGTCTTACAAAGATTTGATGATCATTCCCACACGCTGCGTCGGAGCACAGCTGCTCAAGCTCCGCCTCCCAGTCCGATACACGCCCGCACTGACGCTCCGCTTCAACCCTCCCGTATATCTGTCTTGGCATCCTGAAACCAGTTGTAACAACGCTTCACACTGAAGCAACATCCCTTTTCCTACAGGCAACATGGAAAGGAACTACAACGTGGCGGAAAAGAACTCGCAGCAGGTGCTCACTGGCTCATACGCATCGCAGTCGCTTGAGGAAGGTCGTGTCTACACCCGCGACGACCTGCGCGCACTCTTCGCCATCACAGCTTCGAGCATCAACAACGGAATCTTCAAACCCGCTGCCTACGACTCCGTGTGGATCTTTGTCACAGAGCACAAGACAGCCGACCGCACCCAGTACAACGACGTGCTGATTGACGACGTGTTGAACATGGAAGGCCAGACGCAAGGCGCTACCGACTACCTCATCAGGGAGCACGTCGTACGCGGCTTAGAGCTGCTGTTGTTCTACCGAACGAAAAAGTACGAGCACCCAGGCGCGGGCTTCACCTATAAGGGCAAGTTTCTTTATCAAAGTGATGAAGGCTCAGGCCCGACTAAATTCACGCTTCGCCAAGCCAGTAGCCCAACGCTGAGCATTCCTTTCATCGAGGCGGAGTTGGAGGTTTCAGGCGAGTTCGATCCTGGGGACATCATCGACGCTCGGCAAAAGGTCCTCGCCTCTGTAGTGCGCCGGCAAGGCCAGGCCAAATTCAGAGCGGCGCTGCTCAAGGCCTATGAGGGTAAGTGCGCCGTCACAGGTTGCGCTATAGAAGCGTTGCTAGAGGCAGCGCACATCGTTCCTTATCAAGGTGCCGATACCAATGTGGTCAGTAATGGTCTGCTGCTTCGCGCTGATATCCATACCCTGTTTGATCTCGGGCTTTTGCGGATCGATCCAGACCATCAAGTTGTGAGGCTGGCTGAGGCATTGAGGGAGAGCGAATACCAAAACTGGGCAGACAAGCCGATCTTCGTCCCGCATAACTCATTTGATCAGCCGAGCGCGATGGCTCTCCTTTCACACATCAATTCGTTCAAATCAATGGAAAAAACGTACAGCGGATCTGAGACGCCAAACAGCGAGAACCAAGCGCTGCTCACGAATTCCGCTGAGATCACCCTCACCAACGAATTAGCTGCCAGAGTCGCTAATGGGTAAAGGTGTGCTCGATTCGAAATTTTCAGAAACGTCCTACAGCATCGGCGCTTGATGCGCTGTGCTTCGGCACCTACCCTGCGTCGGCGCCTAAGAAACGCAGCAGAAACTCAAAAAGTAGCGGCCAGCCCGCTCCCGATAGATGCGGCTTTTTTGCGCCTGTGGCTCTTGCCTGCGCGTCGTAAAATCTCTGCTATGTCGGGAGTGGGCTAATAAAAGACCCGTCAGGGGAATACGTCCGGCCCGTTTACTACTTTGGGGTTTCTTAGCTCCCGACACCCTTAGCCATGGAAGGCTATCAAGAAGAGATACGGACATGCCCAAGACCCTCTCCCCCACCACCTTCCACCGCCACAACCGCCCCCTACGCACTTTCCTCCTGGAATCCGAAGCCTGGTTCTGCGCCCGCGACCTTGGCCGTCTCATGGGCTGGCCGTTGAACGAGCGCACGACGCGCAAGCTGGATGCCGATCAGCGTCGGGTGGTGACGCTGGTCGATGGGCAGGGTGAGGAGGAGGCGTTGGTGGTGAGTGAGTCGGCGGTGTATGCGCTGTTGACGTATCACTACCACGGGGAGAATCGGGCGTTGCGGCGCTGGATTACCCATGAGGTGGTGCCGTGTCTGCGGGATGAGGCGGTGCCGCCGGCGGCCTGTCATCCCTGCGTGAGTTTTCTGCAGTGGCCGGGGTTGTCGGTGAGCATGCTGCATTGGCAGAGCGAGCCGTGGATTCGCTTGCGGGATATGCCGCAGGTGTTGGCGGTGGATGAGGTGCGAGCTGATATCGGCGAGCGCAAGTCGCATGCGCCTTGGTGGAGACTGGCGATTCAGGTGTTGAGATTGGGATGACGTGTGGGTAGGACGCATCCCCTTAGCCAAGTGCGACTTGTCCTGATTTTTGGGAGCGAGGTGAGTTAACCGAAAACGCTGGTAGCGTCACGAGCTCACATCAAGCTGATCCTGGATACGAGATGACTCGCCCTCTTTTTTCTTACGCTTGGGCTGCCTCGCAGCGAATCTATGACCCTTCTCAATCTGGCAGCAGGGTGTCGGAAATAATCGGCGGCTACGTCGAGAAGAACATCAATAACCCAGACCCTGCTCAGCGTTGGAGTAACACCTGCGCTGTGCGGATGAGCTATATCCTCAATGAAGCGGGTTTAGCCGTTCCAACTGTTCGGGGTCAGACCGTATCCGGGGCAGATAAGCGCCAATATTTCTTTCGGGTCAGGGATCTGATCGGGTTCTTGCGACAGCGCTGGGGAAATCCTGACGTTGTGAAATTCCCACCTGCTGGGGCATTTTCAGGCCAGAAAGGCGTGATCCTTTTTGAGGTTTCCGGTTGGTCCGATGCACAGGGGCATGCGACGTTGTTCGATGGCCTCAAGTGCTACGATCAGTGCTATTTCAACTCGCCAGAAGCAACGAACCGATCGAGCCAATTTCTGGAGCCTGCCGTGACCGATTACCGGAGTCTCTTTTCAGCTGCCATAGCGGCGCTCATTTTCGCATCGATCGGAGACGCCGTTGCGCAACCTCCTCAATCCCCCAAGCAGCCAGTCGCACTTACGCGCAGAACTACAAGGACATGGTTCTGGCTACCTGCATCGCGAATGCCTACAAAGGCAACAAGCAAGCGGCTATCGACGCGGGAAGCAGTGTCAGCGCATTACGGGACTGGGCGTATTACGACCTTGAAAAAGCCCCGGACGAGATCAGCGGGTTGGTGGATGAGTTTCTGGCGCGGGACTATCACAACCCGTTGGCGGACTCTGAGAGGAAAGGCGTCAGGTTCGATTTGCTCAAGTGCCTGGACCTGTATCACAGCCCTGAACTGGATCGGCAGGTTGGGCGGATGGTCATCAATCCTGAGCGCACTTACAGGCAGGACCTTTCGTTGCCAGCCAGGCCTTGAACCTTAGATCCTCGTTCATAGGGCAGCGGTCAATCGCGCAGCCCCTTTATACCGAGCCGAGTGGCAAGACCTACCAGTAGTAATCCTTGTACTTCTCACAGTTGAAGAACAGCTCCAGACCAATGCACCAAGCGACGACGAAGCCCCAAATGAAGAAGCCGTCTATATGCGAATCAAGCGTGAAGGTCGCTGTGGCTCCGATGCTTATGAGGGCAAGGCCGGTCCATTTCCGAGGAGCTTTGTGAATGAGTTTTCGGTCGAGCAGGTAGTAGGCGGCGCAGGTGAGGAAGATTCCGAGGATGAAGAGCATCGGGTTCAGTCCTCTTCCTGAGCGAACTGGTCGCGAGCCGAGAACAGAGACCATCCGATCATGAAGGCAATGAAAAACAACAGGGACGTTTCACTGCTCTGACCTTTGAGCTTGAACATCGCAACGCCCCCAAAAATCAGCAGCCCCAAGCCCAACCATTTTCGCTATGCTCGGGGTTTGAGCGTGTAGATCAGCAGCCAGTTGATTGTCATGCCGAGGCCGAAAATCATAGGGATTGTCATCGCCCCTCCCCCTTAGCTCTAGTGATGAGGGACTGGATTCTGAAGGTGAGATTCGCATTGAGGAATGCAGACTCGGATGAAACAGACAGACCTTACTGAAGCTTCGGAGACGTCCTACGCAGCATCAGGATTCTGTGAAGCCGCCGTCTTGCTCCACGGCGGCAACAACCCAAAACATCACCCCTTCGTGCGCTGCCGATACTCCTGAACCATCTCCTTCGACACATCCTCCTTGAAGCACAACGGCGCGTACCCGCCTGCGCGGTTGTAGGCGCTGCGTTTGCCGCAGCGGCTGCCGTTGCGGGCTGAGTTGTAGGGGCATGGGCAGTTGCCGGAGTAGTTGGCGATGGAGTCTTCGATGAGGATCTGCGCGATAGCGGCATCGGTGAGGCGGGTTTCCTTTGCAGAAACGGTGAAGGCGCTGAGCAGTGCGAGGGCTGCAACGCCTGCGCCAACTCCGCGCTTCCGGGTTTGCTGGTGCCATCAGCGATGACGAAAATGCCAGTCGTCCCACTGTGGGATGCACCCGCTCGATCCCCGTTGGAATTCCGACTTGCGCCTTGAACCGAGCGTACGACATACATCATCAGAGGCTTGCCAGAGACTTGAACCGATCGAAGATCAGCTTGCCGCGACCTGGATTGGCCCTGACCGAGCCTGAGCTTTCAATGGCATAAGGTGCGGTGTCGAGCGCCAGTAGCTCGGCCATCCCCTTCGCGACATACGCGCGCAGTTCAGGCTCAGAACTGCTGACTTCAGCCAACAATGCCTCACGTCCGTCGACCAGAATCAGAATGTCCTCGAAGTCTTTGTGATACGCCGTTCCGTCGCCCCGCCCTTTGAATGCTTCGAGCTTGGTGGCAAGAAAATACGTTGATTTGAAGATTCTGATGCGATGACCGGAAGGCAACTCGACCGTATCGGCGTGAGTCAGGCCATCCACAAACCAACGATTGGCGTAACCGAGGACCTCAGGCAGTGAAGGCATGACATCCACAATGAGGTCGTTGAACCGAAACCTGCAGGTGACGTCGCTGTCCTCCTGAGTAATCTTGAAACCTTTGCTGGCCAGACGCTCGGTCAGTCGCTGCCAGTCGGCGATTGCGCCTAACTCAATGACCAGATCGACGTCGTCGGTATAGCGGATGTCATCCAGAACCACGTCGTCAGTACAGAGCAGCCACGTCGTTGTCCCGCCAATGAATGCCACCTGCGCGAGCAGTTCATCGCCCAGGCCATCTGCCACATGACTGAGCATGTCGAAGCTGTGATCGGCCGCTGCGCTCATAACCCCATCCCTGTTTTCAGTAATTTGATTGCCACCGCTGACTCCCTGGGGCCGCCCAGGCGAATGGCGTCCACCAGCGCGAGGTAGTGATACAGGAGGCGGTCCTGCTTCACCGCATAGGGGACGCTTTTGTACAACGGTTCTACGCCCTGCCCTTTCGCTTTGCCGTGTGGGTCCGGCCAGACGAGAATCTGATCTCCCGCGCTTTTGAGATGTTTTGCCAGCACCGGCGATGCGAACCCTGTTGGAATACCTCTTGTCAGCGCTCCGGGTTTTACCGGAAAAAAGTACTTGAGTGCATGCTCGGAAATACTGAGCAACGCTCTTCGATTCACACTTGGAAGCAAGGACTCGTAATCGGTCGTCAGCAGGCCCGCCTCGCGGCAACGAGTGAGCGAATTGGAGATTTCGCTTTTGCTGAGGCCCAGTGAGTCGGCGAGTGCTCGCAGGGAGTAGCAATAGGGGATTCGTTCAAGGGGCGATGGTGCGCAGGAGCCACTGGGATAGTCCTGTTCTGAAATGTCGATTTCCAGCCCGTCTGCCGACAGATCGAGCCCTTCTGACCCGCCTTGATGCAGAACGTGAAGGCCGACCAATTTGAATAGCAGCAGGATATCTTGACTCTTCATTACGGGCAGCAGCTCCAGTGTCCACATTCCATGAAACGTGGACAGATAACAATCCAAACCAGAGTGGATGTCAATGCCCTTGGGCGGATGGCGATTCGGACGCGCCGAGGACGGGGGCTCGAGGGTGTTTGTCTCACGCAGGGAGATCAGTAGGTATGAGTCAATTTGACACAACTGACGACGCAGTCGATAGCGAGTAGCCGTGGGATCGCGCGCGATGGGATGGCGTTAATATTCCCTGAACCCACCTAACATTTTCGCTAAACAATATTTAAAGGGGTTTCATTTGATCAACGGTCACTGACTTCTTACAGTGGCCTCACCTAATCGAACTTGCACACGCAAGAAGGTTGACTCAAATGTTTAAATCCATCGGAATTATCAGTGCTCTGGCTGTTTCTTCTTTAATGGCTTCACCCATTGTTCTGGCGGGAGAGTCTTCTGCATTCGTGGCGCGTAATGAAGCGATTCATACGAACTTCGAACGGCACGAGGAAGCCCTGGCTGCCAAAGCCAAGGCGCAGGACAACACCCAGCAGGCCTCGACCTATAACCCTCAAGTGGAGAATGCCAAACACGCCTGACCTGTACATGACTTCACGTTTCTCTCGTTTCTCCTTTGTGTTTCTGTTGGTTGTATCTGCCACGCCGTTGCTCCCGACGTGGCGCCCCAAGGCTCCAAACTTCAGCCGCTTTCCCTAGCGGCTTTTTTTTGAGCGCGAAAACGTGTTGGACCGTATGACAACAATAAGGCTGCATCCATATAACAACTGCCGAATGTCATTAAAAGTCTACTGAGGTAATCTGTGAAAGCCTCTTTCAAATTCAGCACGCTATTCGCTGCCATGACGGCGATGACGACCACTGCGGTGTATGCCGATGATGCGCGAGTGATAAGGACGGTTTTATCGAGGGGTCGAGTTTCAATCTCGGTTTGAAGAACTATTACTTCAATCACGATCGGCACGACGGCAAGCAGGACAGCAAAGAGTGGTGACAGGAGTTTGTGGGGGGGTCGAGTCCGGGTTTACGCAAGGGCCGGTGGGTTTCAGCGTGATTGTGGATCACCCGATTAACGTGTTCTGAAAACGGTTGAACGGTCTCATGTAGGAGCGCGCTTGCCCTCGACGCCGTTGTGACGGTCCCCATGCATTACCGAAAAAGCTATCGCGGGCAAGCGCGCCCCTACAGCACTCGGTGTCGGCTGATCGCTTTCCTACCCATCAGCAACAGCCCTCAGGCAAAATGCCTACCCTCCGTGTAGGACTCAGCCTTTAAAGGGGTAGGAATGCGCTTGTTCACCTTGAAATCCGCCATGATCTGTACGGCGCTGGCCTTTGCCCTGGGCACTGCCGGTGCGCATGCGGCGACTGAAACCAAACACCCTGCCAAGTCGAGCAAAACCACGCATTCGTCCAAAACCGCGAAAAAGGCGCCGGCCAAACCTACAGGTCAGAAGGTCTCGATGCTGGGCGGCAAGTTCGTGTTCTATCTGCCGAAGGACTACGTCCAGGGGCCGATGGAAGAGATCGACGACAAGGCCAAAGCCGCAGGCGTGACCGGTTCGCTGTACATGAACAAGCCCGCCAAACGCGTGGTGATCATCACCGAAACGCCGCTGCCGGACGGCAAGAGCGTCCCCTCCAACGACACCCAGACCCTGGACACCATCATTGCCGAGACCCTGGTGCAGCAGCAGTCCAGCTACAAGGACTTCACCAAGCTCGGCGAGAAGAAGATCGTCAGAAAAGGCCTCGGCCTTCGTCAGCTGGATATCTCCGGCAACGTCGAAGGCGGAAAAGTCCTCAGCACCACCATCGCCGCCGCCTCAGGTACCCGCACGGCAATGGTCAACGTGATCTCGCTGGCCAAAGACGCTAAGGCTCATGGGGTGGTGGTGAAGGGTGTGACAGGGAGCAAGTGAGCAATGCTGCTTTTTTGGCAGCGATTGCTGCCTTAAAGGCAGCAATCACCTCAGGTCAACGCCTTCACTCCGGCAATTTCACCTTCACGCCCCCCGGGTGCGCCTTGATTGCGCTGTAGGGCACCACTGACCATTCAGGCGCTTCGCAGGCGCGCATGACGCGGGCGAAATAGGGGCCGACGTAGAGGCCTTTTTCGGTGAAGTACCAGGACGGGAAATCCCAGACCGATTCGTCGGTGTAGTCGCAGTCGTCTTCGCTTTCGGGGACTTTCATCTCATCGGGGTGGGCAGCTTGCAGCTGGCTGACGAGCCAGGGGGCGAAGGTGTTGCTGCGGTAGTCCGAGTAGGTGTCGAAACTCGTACCGCCCTTTTCATCACGCACATAGTGGAATGGCTTGCCTTCGCCGACCCAGAGCACGTCTTCCAGGGTGAGTTCCCGGCCGGTGGTCACGTCCAGATTGAGTGGCGAGTCGCCGACATCCGGGTGTGCGCCACCGCAGTCGTAGGACGTGGAGATGTTCAGGCTGACGATGCCGGGGGTCATCAGTTGCGGGCTGACCGACTGCTCGAAATCGCCCCCCATGCGGCTGCCGCCGAGCATGCATTCGTGATAGCTGACGACCTCATGCCAGAGGCGCGAGCGCAGTTGCCGGTTGATGCGTGCGGCTTGCTCGGGGGCGTAGCCAGAGGTGATTTCGAAAAAGGTGATGCCTGATTCTGGCTCGACCCACCACTGCAGGCCGTGGCCCATGAAGGTCTCTTTCTTGTCGGCCTTGAGCGTGAGCTGGCTCAGGCGCAGATAGTCGTAAGCCGATTCGCGATAGATGCCCTGCCAGCCGGGCTCCGCCGAGGCATCGGGCGCAGCGACGGTTTCTTCGGTCAGCTGCACCTTGAAGGATTTGCCTTTGGAGCTGCTCCACTCCCCTGTCCAGGTGGTGTCTGAGGACTTGTGCAGATGCAGCGTCGGCAGATCAGGGTTTTCGTCGTAGCTCAAACCCTCTGTGAGTGTCAGATCCTGCCCGTTGAGCTTGCCGGACAGTGCCAAATCCTTGTGGTACTTCTCATAGAAGTAACGTCCGTTGATGTTGTCGGGCGTTGCCAGATCCAGTTCAACGACGATGGGGGATTTGCCGAGGGTGCCGGTGAGCACATGCACAGGCTCCGAAGCATGGAGCGTAAAAGGCGCGAGCAATGTCGCGAGGCAGGCAAGACGTGGGATAAAGCGTTGTTGAGGCATCAACCGATCCTTTGAAATGATGCGAAATTCGGCGGGTAATCTCGCCAATGGCGCAGCGTCTGACAAGGGATCGGTGAAATATTTTGTCAGATCGCATCCAGCTGATGATGGGAGATCGATGTCGATCCCAAGCGCCATTGCATCCCAGGGCTGGTGGCGGGTAAAGGCACAGATGGCAGGAAAACAATCCCAGGCAGATGGAGCGATAAGAACCGCATCGCGGCCTGAATGGTCTACGCTTGCCGCAGCCCCGCTTGGCGCGTCTGGACGAGCCGACAGTCGGCGACGATTTTTCGACAAATAGTGGCAATTAGCCCTTCCTTGAGCTCAACGACCGGCCCACACTCAGGGTCGTTCGTTGTGGCCGATGTTTCAGTCGGGACGCTGCGTCATTACCCGGGGAAGAGCTATGAACACTTCCACCCGCAAAGGTCTGTCGTTTGCCCGACGCATGCACATGCCGCGCAGTATCGGGCTGGGTATTGGCTTTTTCAGCGTGGCCGCTGCGCTGTCCCCCATGCAGCCGCCCACTTGGGTCTGGTTGCTGATGCTCTTGAACGGCTACGCCTGGCCGCACATCGCCTATCTTCTGGCCAGGCTTTCAAAACACCCTTATAAGGCCGAGCGCCGCAATCTGATTTACGACTCGCTGGCGGGAGGATTCTGGGCGGGCGCCATGGGTTTGAACCCCCTACCCGCCGTCACCGCCCTGTCGATGATGACCATGAACAACATCGCCGCAGGCGGGCCGCGGATGTTCCTGGTGGGCACCCTGGCGCAAGTGGCAGGCGCATCGGTGGCATACGGCATCTTCCGGCCCGAACTGTTTCCGGCCATCACCCAGGTGCAGGTCTATGCCTGTCTGCCAATGCTGATGATCTACCCCATGGCCATCGGCCTGGTCTGCTATCGCGTGGCCGTACAACTGTCCAAGAGCAAGAAAGTCCTGGAAAAACTCAGCGCCACCGACAGCCTGACCGGCCTGATGAACCACGGTGCCTGGAAGGACTTGTTGCGGGTAGAGTTCAGCAGCTGCCAGAGCCAGAAGCGGCAGAACAGTGTTGCGTTGATCGACATCGACCATTTCAAGACCATCAACGACACCTACGGTCACATCATCGGCGACAACGTACTCAAGCAACTGAGCGGCGCGCTGACTTCAAGCCTGCGGGAAACAGATCTGGCGGGGCGTTATGGCGGCGATGAATTTTGCGTGATCCTTCCCGACACCACCCTGGCCCAGGCCACCGACATCCTTGAACGCCTGCGCCGCACCGTTCACGAACATCACCACAGCAGCCTCCCCGGCCTGAATTTGAGCCTGAGCATCGGCATCGCCGCCTACGGCCCGCACCTCACCGACGCCGGCATGTGGCTGCACGAAGCCGACATGGCGCTGTACGACGCCAAGAGCACCGGGCGTAACCGAGTCACCTCGGCGCCGCCCGGGCTTGAAGCGTGTGCTTCGTTGAGTACGGAGTTTTGAGGGGTTAGCGGCCCATGCGCATCAAGGTCTCAAAAAGCGTGGGCAGGCCGGATTTCTGTAGGTGCTGGCGCATGACCTGGCGGAAACTGGATGAGAGGTCGACACTTGGGACGGGGTCAGAGGCTTTGGATGCTGGTTTGTCAGCGACGTCAGGGTCGCCTTTTTTTCCTGACAGGTTCCGGAAGTCATAAACCTCCGTTGAAACATGTTCGATATAGTTTTTGTTCAGATATTGGTGCGTCTGAAAACGCCCGCTAACAACGGCGGACTCAGGGGACGCCGAAAACCGGCTGATCATAAGATCAAGGAAATCAAAGTCGCAGTGAGACATTGAACTGTAGTCATCGTCCGTTTGAAAACTTAGAAACCCGTTGTCCAGGCGGGTTGTAGCGATATCCGGATTGTCGCGCGCGCGCTGTGCCGCACGGGCATCTACGTCTGTAAAAGTGTAGGAAAGCATATGCCCTTGCATGTCAAACATGCCCCCTCGGTTATGGGGAAGCCTGTGCACGCCGTTATCACTTCCCCGATATTCGGCAAGCTCACGCCCTAAATGATCCACGTAGTTCAGGTGAATATTTTCGGACTGAGCAAACTCATACATTTCTGCCAACAGTGCTCTGTCCTCCATGTTGAGATAAAGCTCCGGCTTCAACACCATGCCCGCTTTCTTGATGTCCAGAAACGGTGGTTCGAAATCGGGATAAGAATTGAATACTCGCTCCCTCAATTGTGTCTGGCCGCTGATGGCAACCGTGACAGACGCAGTAGGTTTAACTGGGGCTTCTGTTTTGTGAGCGGCTTGCAACAGTTGCGAGGTTGCGGGGGTTGCAAGGGGGGCTGCAGGACTAGGACCAATACGCATAGTGGTATCTCCTGAGAGAATCCTGCCGAACACGTCGGCAGGTTGAGGGGGGGTCAGTACCGGACGTGGAAAGTGACGGAGTCATTTCCTGCTGGATGGCCCATCAGAGGCCCGCCGGTTCTTGAATGTTTGACGACGATGAAACTTGCATAACCCAAAACGGGATGATTGAAATAGGGCGTATTTCCAGTGGACCCCGGTGTAATCGAAATACAATCTTGCGCAGCCCCCTGTCGATTCATACAGATTTCTGCCGTTTCCGATTCACTCCCAGGATAGGAGGCAATATTCCAGGAAACACCCACCAATGCGCCTGAGCGTCGCGCCGCTGCGGGATAGTCCGTGCCGCTAATCCTATGTACGGATATCGCTTTCCCACTCGTGCGAGACAGCGTTCCCGGGGTGGCTGTTTTGGTGACCGTAAATTCACCCGCCATGCTCGACATCGATACAAACACCCATGCCAGCGGCAGTAATTTCTTCTTCATCTTTAATACCTTTAGTTCTTGTTCTTGATTTATTCAGGCCGAACGAATCCCGTGAGTTCAACTCACTCGAAAACTCGTTAATCCTGTTTATTACGCTCGGAAACGACCTCGTGCCTAATCCATACCCACCTCCCTTAGAACGAAACCGGCGTCCATGCCAAAGACTTCAACCCCGCTGACCGTGGCTTTGCCAAGGGTCACCGAGTGTCGGGTTTCGGGGCTGTTCATCGCGGTGCGATGGACGACAAAGTGCTGACCGCCTTTCTCAACGACGGCATCGACAGGCAGCACGACGGCATTGGGATTGCGGTAAGTGAGGATCGACAGATGCGCGCTCATGCCCAGACGCAGGCGTTGCTGGATGGCACGTTCGAGCGGTGCAAGCGCGACGACGAGGTGGTAGGCCGCGTTGTCACCGTGCATATCCGAGGCAATCGCCTGAGCGCCCACCGCTGTGACAGTGCCTTGCAGAACATCCTCGAAGCCGTCGCCGCGGATCTCAACCGGCATGCCTACGCGTAGCTGATTGATGTCGGACTCATCGACCCTGGCCTGCACGTTCAGACGCTCGACACTGGCCAGCCCGAACAGTGGCTGCCCCTGGCTGAGTCGCACGCCTGATTCGATAGGCTTTTCGTTGCCTGCCGAAGCCCCCTCTGGCAAGCGCATGACGATACCGGGGAACGGCGCCCGGACTTCGCCCCGAGACGCCAAAGCCAGCAGCGCTTCATGCCGTGCGCGGGCGTTGGCCCGTTGCATGTCGGCGATCTGTCGGTACTCACCTGTCGCCCGCTTGCGCACTTGCGCAAGCTCGGCATGCGCAGCGTCGAGATCGAGGGTCTGGGTCTTGAGTTGCTGAGTCAGGCTGTCGAGCTCCATGCGCGGCACGATGCCCTGCTCCAGCAGGGTGCGGGTCTCGGCAAGTTTGCGCCGGGTATCGTCCAGGCTCAGTTGACTGGTGCTCACGGCACGCCGCGCGCGGGCCATTTCATCGCCATTGGCCCAGTCATCAAGTGCCTGCACGGCGCTTTCGGCTTTCAGTCGTTCAGCCAGCGCATCGCGAACCTGCAGATGCAGCAGATCAGGGCCGATCTTGAGCAATAGCTGGCCCTGCGTGACACGTTGATCCTCGGCAAAGTTCTTCTCTTCAATATGCCCTTCGAACGGCGCGGTCAGGATGATCGAGGTCCCGGGCACGATGCGCCCGACGAGTCCGATGCGGTGCTCAATCGGGCCGGGGAGCACGGCATGCCAGAGCGGTAAAGGCTCGGGGTTGTCCCGCCCGAGCGAGAGCCCCAACGCAACGCACGCAGCCAGGGTCAGCCCCGCTTTCAGCCACTTTGCACCGATAGGCCGAAGGTCAGTCATTGAGAGCGATCTCCCAGCTGTCCAGTGTCATCCCCAGGCGCTCGTCGAGCTGGGTCTGGGCATTGAGGTAGGCAATCTGCGCGTTGAGCACGGCACTTTCGGAACGGCGCAAGTCCTCCTCGAAGCTGAGCACCTGAAAATTGCTGGTACGCCCCACCTGTAGTTTCTGACGCTCCACCACGAGCTTCCTGCGCGACAGGTCAAGGCTACGCAGGGCGATTTCATATTGGCGCCATTGGGTTTGCAGGCTGCGGATGCTATCGCTGACTTCACGCTCCAGCGTCTGCTGCGCCTCGGCCTGCTGCAGGACGTGGGTGTCCACGGCGACCTGTGCGCTGACCAGCCGCTGACGTTGAGCCGGATCGCCGATGGGGATTTCCAGTTGCAAACCCGCGTAGCCGTTCCAGCGCCGCTCCACGCTTGTGCCTGTGTCAGAAGTCCGAGCCTGACGATCGTGCTCGGCCCCTGCGATCAACGAGAGGTCCCAGCGTTGCTGGTTTTTCGCGACCAGCAGATCGATGTCCGCGAGTTCTTCGGCGATGCGTTGCTGCAGATACCGGGGTTGTCGCTGCAGGGCGAGGTTCAGCGCGTGCTGGCGATCGATGTCGACCCGCTCGGCGATCAACGCATCACTGGCACGCAGTGGTGTCGAGAGGTCCAGCGCCAACAGCTGCAACAGCGCCCGTCGACTGGCCTCCAATTGATGGGCAGTCTGCTCGGCATTGAGCTCTTGATAGGCCAGGTCCGCCTCGTTCTGCAGGCGATCCACCTGAGCCATGCGACCGGCTGCAATCAGCGCATCGTTGACCTTCATCTGCTCACGAGATCGCGCCAGCGCATCAGTAACAATGCGCAACTGCTCCTGGGCCTTGAGCAGTTCGCGATAGCTGGAAACGATCTGGGTCACGCTTTGCGCCACCGACGCCTGTAGCCCCAGCCGATGACTGTCCTCGCTCAGGCGCGCGCGGCGCCTGGGTGCGGTGACGATGCTGTGCCCTGCGTTTTTGAGCAGCGGCTGCACCACCTCGACATTCAGTCCACGCTGGCGCTGACGGCCGGCCCCGTCGGCATGATGAAAACGCTGCGCCCATGACAGGCTGAAACGGGTGCCCCATTCGGTATTCAACGTAGCCTTGGGCGAGAGGGTCAGGCTTTGGTCCTGATCATCCGAGCTTCGGCGCATCTGCTGTCGGCCACTGAGCAGCAGGCGGGGCGAGAAAAACGCCTGCGCCATCTGAAGATCGATCTTCTGCGCCACGCGCTGCAGGTAGGAACGGCGAATGTCACGGTTACGCCGCAGCCCCAGCGCAACTGCATCGGCAAGGCTAAGATCGAGGTGCGAACCGGACTGCAGCCAGTCACTCGGTTCGCGGCTATTTACCGACGCCTTGATCGTCGGCCTGCTCCCCGGTGGCTCGGGGCCGGGGTCGGCACGGACCTGCTCGGCCGTCATGACACTGACCATCAGCATCAACGGCCGCGCCACTGCGGCCAGTCGCACGCAGTGACGCTGGGCTTGCGCAGACATTGCCGCGCTCTCCCGATTCATCGCGATGGATCTGACGTGGCCGAGATGCGTTTGAGCAGTTGCAGGGGTGACATCTTTTCGAGCAACACACCCACTTCATCATCGAATTGCAGCGGGCCATTCAAGGCTTCTTCCTGAGTCAGATACGCCTGCTGTATCGACCGATAGTCATCAGGAAAAATGCACTTCTCCAGGGGCATCAGCCGATCGTAATGTTCCAGCAATCCCCTGAAGACAATCCGTCGCTCGGACACACCTCTGGTCGTCGCAATCAGCTTGATGAAGAACTCCGAATCAGCCTGACGCATCGCCTCATAGGCCACATACCGCTCCACCAGTGTGTAGCCCGACGCCTCATCAAAGGCGATGCAACACAAGGCTTCGCGCGCGAGCCCCCGGAACGGATTGGCTGCCGGAACGCGGCGATTGCTCTTGGCCAAGGCAAACGCCACAGCCCGCTCGGCACGTTCAAGATGCTCGGGACACCTCAGGGTCTGGAGATCATCGAGGCCTGGCGCCTGACGCCCCAGTTGTTCGATTTCCACGTTCAAGGTCGCGAACAGGCCCCGAGGCCCGAGCCAGATTCTGTGCAGCTCGCGCAAATAGCTCATGCCGTACGCGGCCTGTTCATGAACCAGATCATGAAACGCAAGCATCACGGGGCTTTCGCCGTGATCGATGTCAGCCTTTGGCTCCGATGACGTGGTACCGTCGTGAGGCGGGTTTTCCGTGGTCATTGTGCAGTTCCTTCTTGTTGTGAGTGGTTGCTGAAAAAAGCGCGTGGCCGAATCAATCGTCCCGAAGTGCCATGGCCGGAGAGAGTCGCGCAGCGAGGGCTGCGGGGTAGCTGCCGAAAAACAGGCCGCTCGACAGTGAACTGCCGACACCCAGCAGCAGCGCGTCAAACGACAGGCTTAGCGGCCAGCCGCTCGACGCGCAGAAAACGCAGGCAATCAGGCAACCGGCCAGTGCGCCGAGCAGTGCGCCGAGAACCGACAGGAGCACGGCCTCGAGCAGGAACATCGTGCAGATATCGCGAGATCGCGCGCCGAGGGCCATGCGCACGCCGATCTCGCGGCGCCGCTCGCGCACGCTCATCAGCATGACGTTCATCACCCCGACGCCCGCCACCAGCAACGAGATGCCGCCCAACCCCGCGAGCAGCCAGGCGAAGGTCTCGGACTGACGTTTCAGGCTGTCGAGCAGCTGCCGGGGCACCTGCACCGTTACCTCGCGCCCCGCGAGGTGCTGGCTCAATTGCACTTCGAGGGAGGACGCGGCTTGTGAGAGCGCAACCTGCGGTAGCACTGTTGCGATCACATGGGTCATACGAATCAGGGAAGACAGCCGCGCCAGACTCGACGCAGGCATGAAAACGCCAGGGTCAACCGAAACCGGCAACAGCGGATTGTGCGGCGTCGGCGCCAGCACACCGATGACCTGAAACTGATAGTGCCCAATGCGCACACTGTCGCCTTCACGAACCGGGCGTCCTGCTTCAGCAAGCCCCGTCGCGACTTCGGCTCCCAGCACCACGAACAAACCATTGCGATCCGGAGCCGAGATGAAGCGTCCGGAGGCGAGCTTGAGCCCCATGACGTTCGCCAGCGCCGTCGTCGTGCCGATCACCGACGCGTCAAACTCAAGCCCCGCCCTGCTCACGCGCGTGGCGTACTGACTGAGCGGGGCTATGTGTGCCAGATCCGGCAGTGACAATTGCAGGGGGCGAGTGTCAAGGGTTTTCGGCAGCGGTACACTGCGCCCTGCCCGCCCAGGGAAGCTGGCGACCAACGTGTCGGTGCCCAGCCCCCTGAAAGCGCTCATGGCGTCTTCAGTGGCGCTGCGGCCAATGTTGAGCAAGGCCACGATCGACGCACTGCCAACCAGAATGCCCAGCAGCGCGAGCCAGGAGCGCTGCCCCATGGCACGCAGGTTGCCCAGGGACTCGACGAGGCCCGAAGCCAACGTCCGGCCCATCGCCCAATCAAGCCGCCACATGCCCGACACGCTCACGCAGCTGGCCACCCACCACCTCAACCTGTCGCGCAAAACGCGCAGCCAGTTGGGCATCGTGGGTGACCATCACCAACGTCACTCCCTGCTCACTATTGAGCCGCAGCAACAGCTCGATAACCTCGTTGGCGCTGTGCCGATCCAGATTGCCAGTGGGTTCGTCAGCGAGAATCAACGAGGGCTGCCCCACCAACGCTCGCGCGATAGCTACTCGCTGGCGCTGACCGCCCGACAGATCTCCCGGTCGATGATGAGCCCGATCTGCAAGCCCCACTGCGCGCAGTTGCTGGAGCGCACAGGCGCGGGCTGAAAGACGAGACTGTTTACGATACGTCAGCGGCAGGGCGACGTTGTCCAGCGCATCGAGCCGAGGCAACAGGTTGAATGCCTGAAAGACAAAACCCAGCCGTCGATTACGCCAGTGCGCCAGGTTGTCGGCCGGGGCTGCCATGACGTCGTTACCCGCAAAATGCACCCGACCGCTCGCAGGCCGCTCCAGCAGGCCCAGGATATTCAACAAGGTACTTTTCCCTGAGCCGGAGGCGCCGACGATGGCGCAGGTGTCACCGCACGACAGGGTGAAATCGATGTTATCCAGTACCCGGACGGTCGAGGCGCCCTGCCCGTACCACTGGCTGACGCCGCGCAGTTCGAACAACATCGTCGGGGATTTATTTGATGCTTCGTCCATACAACTCCTTTGCTAACACACTCGTCAAACTTGTTTTTGTTATCAACGACGGTTCTCAACACAAACAAACACCGAATCCAGGCAAAACTTCGAAAAGACATCGCCTTGAAGAAACACTGATTGAAAGCTGTCATCATTATGCACTTATGAATCAGCGTTTCAATCCGTCAAATGTAGGGGGTGATCGCGTGTTTCCTTTTGCGCGGCGCCATGACATGCAACGCCAATAGTTGTGCGCGGTTCTTCACCTGGTTCTTTTTCAATAATGCCGATACATGGTCCCGGGCGGTGTAATCGCTAATACCCAGATGCTGCGCAATGTCTTTGTTGGTGTAGCCCAGCAGCACCAGCCTGAGCACCTCATGCTCCCGGGGCGTGGTGCGGACGGGGCGTTTGCGCTTGTGTTTCGGTTCCTGCATCGTCTTGCCCTGATCTCTCTGGATAACCTTCCATGGTGTTAAACAGCCCATCGGCGGCGACAGGTTTTTATTGAGTACACTTTTCAAATTTCTACACTTTCGCCGGACATTCCTGACAAATGTCAGGGCGAGAACCGCATACGGTAATTATTCCTACAAACCACAGAGAAAGTTCCTTAATTCCGTCTGACAGAACTATCAACCAGGCACACTCCGGCCGGTATACGGATAAATGAATTCGCACATATTAGAGGCATTGCCTTTAAACGGGCCGCGACAATAAACGCAGAAACTTGCAATTACAATCGCCCGTTACAAATGAGCGATCAGCGCAGGCCAGATGCACTGAAACGATGGGAATCCCGGCGACGCGACCTGCGCCAGCAAGCGGCAAATCGCGTCAGGTCCAGGCGGGCGGTCAGGACGCCGGCTGGCTGAACATCTTCATCGCCCGCTCGCGAATCTCGTCCGGGGTGAGGTCTTCCTTGTGGGTGCCAATGAACCAGAGGTGGCCGAACGGATCGCGCACGCTGCCGCTGCGGTCGCCGTAGAACATGTCCTGCACTTCAGTGACGACCGTGGCGCCGGCGTCTACCGCGCGTTTGACCTGCTCGTCCACATCGGGCACGTACAGGTGCATGGCGAATGAGGTCTTGCCGCCAGGTGTCGGACTGTCGAACCCGCCCTGGTCGCAAGGCTCGGAGAGCATCATGCGCGAATCGCCGATCTGCAGTTCGGCATGGCCGACGCGCCCGCCCGGTGCATCCAGGCGGAACAGTTCCTTGGCCCCAAAGGCTTTTTTGTAGAACTCGATGGCTTCGGCGGCGGGCGAAACGCCCATGTAGACGGTCAGGCTGTGCTGGCCATCGGGGATCGGTTTGACGCTCATGACGGTGCTCCTTGACTGTTCTGCGAGTCATTCGGATAGCGGTCAGGCAAGCGTAGTCCCGCCCGGGGCGTCACTCAATGACGCCCCGTCAGTCAGTCAATGGCTGCAAGGCGCGGTCAGCACGTCGTCGACCTGCATGCCCTTGCGCAGGCCGAAGAACATCGCGGTCAGCAGGCCCACCGCGCCCATGATCACGCAGTAGCCGACGCACACCCACGGGCTCCACGGCATCAGGGCGATCAGCGCCAGCGGCGTAGTGCTGGCCCACAGCGCGTAACTGATGTTGTAGGTCAGGGAGATGCCAGACACGCGAATGCTTGCCGGGAATAGTCCGACCATGACCGACGGCACCACGCCGACGATGCCACAGGCCAGCCCCGCCACCGCGTACGCCAGGCCGATCGGCAGCCACTGGATCACCAGACTGGCGTACAGCAGGCCCACGCCCACTGGCAGCAGCAGGCTGTACAGCACGACGCCACGCCAGGCGCCGATGCGGTCCACCAGCATGCCTGCCAGCACGCAGCCGATGTTGAGGAAGACAATGCCCACGCTGCTCAGGGCAAACGTGTCGCTGGGGCTCATGCCGAAACGCTGCTGCATCACCGTTGGCGTGATGACGACCAGGGTCACCACGGCCGAGGTCAGCACGCAGGTCAGCAGCGCCGCCGGTAACAGCGACTGGCGATGTTCACGCACGACAGCGCGCAGCGGCAGCTCGGTCATGCCTTCGCGTTGCGCATGCAGCGCCATGAACACCGGAGTTTCGCTCAGCCAGCGGCGCAGCCACACGCCAATGACACCAAATACGCCGCCCAGCAGAAACGGGATGCGCCAGGCGTAGTCGAGGATTTCCGCATGGCTGAACACCTTGGCCAGCCAGGTCGCGGTCAGGGCCCCGATCAGATAGCCGAACGTCAGCCCGGCCTGCAACACACCCAGCGCGTAGCCGCGATGGCCTTTGGGTGCGTGCTCGGCCACGAACACCCAGGCGCTTGGCACTTCGCCCCCCACGGCTGCGCCCTGCAGAACGCGCAGGCCCAGCAGCACCAGCGGTGCCCAGTAGCCGATGTCGGCGTAGGTCGGCATTACGCCGATCAGCAGGCACGGCAGGGCCATCATCATGATGCTCAGACTGAACACCCGTTTGCGGCCCAGCTTGTCGGCGAAGTGGGCCATGAGAATGCCGCCCAGCGGGCGCGCCAGATAACCGGTGACGAAGATGCCGAAGCTTTGCAGCAGGCGCAGCCACTCGGGCATCTCCGGCGGAAAGAACAGCTGGCTCAAGGTCAGCGCGAAGAACACGAAAATGATGAAATCGTAGATTTCCAGCGCCCCGCCCAGCGCCGCCAGGCCCAGGGTCTTGTAGTCGCCCCGGCTGATCGGTTGTGGACGTGGTCGGAGAATGGCTGTCATGGATGACCCCATTTGGCAGAGTGAAACGGCAGTTAGGTGCGTCAAAGGCGCGCAGGATAACAAAGCTTGGGCCCTGCGGGCGGCTCGCAGACCACCGGCGTTACGTCACATCACAGGGCATATGCGCCGGGAGTCGTGCCGAACTGCGCACTGAAGGCGCCGATGAAGGTACTGACGCTGTCGTAGCCCAGGCGCTGGGCAACACGATTGACGTTATCGCCTTGGGCCAGCAGTTCCAGCGCGCGCTTCATGCGCGCGACGATCCGCCATTGCACCAGTGACATGCCGGTCTCCGCACGAAAATGCCGGGTCAGGCCACGCCGGGACATGCCCACTCGCCGCGCCCAGTCATCCAGGCTGGTCTTGTTGGCCGGGTCGGCAACGATGGTCAGGGTCATGCCCACCAGATGCGGGCTGCTGGGCATCGGCAGAAACAGCGGGTTGGCGGGGGAAATCTTCAGCTCGTCGAACAGGACATCAAGCTGGCGGTTCTGGGGTAATGAAAGCTCGCCGGGATGATCCTCCCAGCCACCGATGCGTTCGAGCAACGCGCTGGACAGCGGGGTCATGTCGAACACCATCGGCGTGGTCGGGAACAGCGGACACAGGTCGGGGCGCAGGTAGATCATCCAGCCCCTGGCCGCGTCATGCACGCGGGTGGCGTGGGCGACGCCTGGGGGAATCCAGCCGATATGGCGCAGCGGCACCACCCAGCTGCCGGTGTCGAGCTCAGCGGTGATCACGCCCTGCTCAACTGCCCACAACTGACCTTCACGATAGCGGTGCAACGTGTCGTCGCTGCTCGCCTGCAAGGGCGGGGTGATCAGCAGCGGTCGTCCATCCTGGATACGGCGTTGCAACGGGTACTGTGCTGGCATGGCCCGATTTCCCTGTTGAGAGGCTTGCCGACGTTAGCAAGCCAGGGAACACCACGCCAGTGCGACGTGAGGGGATTGAGCAGATGATCAGTGCAGCGCCTGCGCAGGCATCACGCGCTCCATGTACAGGCTGCGCAGGGTGATGCCGCTGGGGTGCTGGTAGGCTTCATCGCGCACGGCGACAAAGCCCATCGCCCGGTAAAAGTCGGCGGCGTTGACGGACGCATAGAGGTACAGCCGGGTGAAATGCTCCTCGGCGGCAATCGCTTCAAGGCCTTCCATCAGGCGCTTGCCGACGCCCCGCCCGCTTTGCGCAGGTTCGACGAACACGGCGATGACCTCGCCGCTCTGCCGATCAAGAATGCCGTAACCCAGCAGTTGGCCGTCCTCTTCAGCGACCAGTGCGCAGCGGGTGGCCATCAGGCGCAGGTAGGACTCCGGCGGCGGCGCCTCGCTCCATATCTCGATCTGCTCGGGGGAGTAATGGCTGGCGCACAACTGCCGCACCGCCCGCGTGCGCAGCGACCACAGCAGCGCAATGTCGGGAATTGAGGCAGGCTTGAGTTCGATCATGTCGCGGTTCCGATAGAAGAAAACGCACGGACGGTCCTGTTCGTGCACAGCCATGCAACGGTAGAGCGACAGGATGCGCTTTTGTCGGCACAGGTGAAAGGTGCAGACGTTGCGCGCGCCAGCCTGTGGGAGTGAGCGTGCTCACGAAAGGGCCCGGGCATGCACCAGGCATCTGGCGGATGCACCGACGCCTTCGTGAGCAAGCTCACTCCCACAGACTTACGCGCAGCGGGCTCAAAAACTCACCGTCGCCGACAACCGCGCCGTACGCGGTGCGCCTAGGAACACGTAATCGTCGCCCAGGTATTCGCCGACATCGCGCCAGTAGCGCTTGTCGAACAGGTTGTCGACGGTCAGACGGAATACGGTGTCGTAGCCGTCGAGCCTGGTGCTGTAGCGGCTGCCCGCATTGAACACCGTGTAGTCATCGACCTTCACCGAACCCTCACGATTGGCGTATTTGCTGGCGCTGTATTGCATGCCGCCCAGCAGCGCCAGGCCCGGGATCGGCAGGCTGTAATCCGCCGACAGGCTGCCACGGAACTTGGGTACGTTGATTGCCTGATGCTCTTCGTAGGCTGCAGTGCCGCTGTCCTGCACTCGCGCCTTGATCGCGGCGACGCTGGCCGAGATCTGCAGTTGCGAAGTCAGCCAGCCGTTGGCGCTCAGTTCAAGGCCGGTGTTCTTCTGCTGGCCCTGCTGCACGAAGGTCAGGCTGCCGTCGTCGGCATTGGGTTTGGAATATTGGTACGCCTGGCGGGTCTGGAAAACCGCCGCCGTGAAGCTCATGCGGCGCCAGTCGTACTTGACCCCGGCCTCCAGCTGACGCGAGATCGTCGGCGCGAGGATGTCGCCCGCGTTGGTGTCGAACACCGATGCCGTGCCGCCCAGCGACAGGCCTTTGCTGTAGCTGGCGTACAAGGAAACATCGTCAATTGGCTTGTAGATCAACGCCCCTTGGGGCAGAAAAATTGAGCGCTGGGTGTGGCGATTGTCACTGCCGTCTTCATTCCAGGCCTTTTCATCGAGGCGCACCTGACGGCCGCCAATCACGGTCTGCCAGTGCTCGTTGAAGCTGATGCGGTCAGTGGCGAATAGCCCGTACTGGCGGCTGTCCAGGCGCCGCTCGGTATGCCCCACCGACACATCCGCAGGCGCAAATGTCTCGGGCGTCTGGTTGATGTTGCCCGAGCCCACGTACTCGCTGAAATAAGGCCGGGTGTCGACCGTGCGGCGAAACGCGCTGGTGCCGAAGGTCAGCTCGTGTTTCAGCCAACCGGTATTGAACAGCCCGGTCATCGCGGCTTCGACTTCGTCGTTGCGGCGTGTGTCGTCGGGGCTGCGGAAATCGTAAATGTCGTAACCGCCGTTGCTGTTGAAATGCCCGGTCACCGGTGTGCTCGGGCAGTCGCTCTGGAAGTAGCAGCCATAGGCAAAGGCGCTGTAGTCGTCAATCACCACGCGGCTGCGCGAGGCGCTGAGGCTGGCTTTCCAGGCGTCGCTGAAGCGGTATTCGTAACGGCCGTTCATGTTCAGCGAGTCGATGCCCACCGGATTCGACCAGCTCTGGTAACCCAGCAGTTTGCGCGGAGAGGCGTCATGGGGCAGTTCGGTACCGCCGATCAGTTGATAACCCGGCACCGAGCGTTGTTCTTTGGTCTGGTACTCGACGTCCAGCTGCAGGGTCGATTGATCGTTGATGTTCCAGTCGAACGCCAGGGAGGCGAAATCCCGTTGGCCATCGGCGTGTTCGACGTAGGAGCGGATGTCTTCGTGGGCGACGTTGGCGCGCAGGCCGAACTGTTTTTCGCTGCCGAACCAGCCGCCCACATCGGTGGCGATGTAGCGCTCGCCGTGCTCGTTGGTGGAGACCGTCACCGAGCGCATGTCCTCCGGGCGTTTGGTCCTGTAGTTGACCACGCCCGCGGGCTCCGACACACCGCTCGACAGCCCCGACAGGCCCTTGAGCAGCTCGACCTGCTCCTTGTTTTCCAGCGCTACGTTCTGCTCGCCGGTAATGCTGCGCCCGTTGATGCGGTAGCTGTTGGCGGCATTCAGCGAGAAGCCGCGCACCACGAAGTTCTCGTAATAGCCCACCGGCGCGTAGCTGTCGCCCACCGAGGCGTCGTTGCGCAGCACCTCGCTCAACAGCTTGGCCTGTTGGTTCTTGAGCCGCTCTTCGCTGAACACCGAGATCGACGCCGGGGTGTCGCGCAAGGGCGCTTCGCCGAAGCCACCGACCGACGCGCTGCGGGCCTGATAGTTCGACACCTGCTCGCCCGACACCTTGGTCGCCTCCAGGGTCAGCGGCTCGGCTTCCTGAGCGGCCAGCCACGGCGAAGCGAACGCCATACTCAGCGGCAACAGGCGACGGGTAAGGCCTGCGTCAGTTCGGTGCGGGGTGGTCATCGAGGGTGAAGCTCCAGGCGGGATTTTTGTCGGCGCATCTTTTACGTTCTGTGTCGGTTTTTTACAACCACGACACATCGTCAAAGGACGTATGAAAGCGCTCGATACTGAGTCATCCGCTCATCTACACTCGGGGCGTTCACGTTGCCCGCCTTCAATCAGGATCGCCTGCCATGACGCCATCGCTGCTGTTTGCCGTACTCGCTTCAGGGTTCATTTACGCCATCTCTCCTGGCCCCGGTGTGTTGGCGGTGTTCGGCATCGGCGCGTCCAAGGGGCGTCGCGCAGGGGCGGCGTTTCTCTGCGGGCATTTGTTGGGCGATGTGATCTGGTGCAGCACGGCGCTGGCCGCGATCATCGGCGCCAAAGTCATCGGCACTACGGCATTTGACGTGCTCGGAGTCATCAGCGGACTGTTTCTATTCTGGCTCGGCTGGCGCGCCATTCGTGCCAGACGCAGCAGCGAAAACGAGCCCAAGGCGCCGGGGCGTCACCCGTTCTGGCACGGCATCCTGTTCGGCCTGACCAACCCAAAAGCCTACCCGGTGGCCGTCGCGACCTTCACCGCCCTGCTCTCCAGCCGCGCCGACCTGCTGAACTGGTCGATGCTGCCGCTGTTGATTCTGGTCAGCACCTTGGGCGGCATCGTCGCCTACGGCATCATCGTCGGCGTGGTCGGCGCGCGCCATGTACGGGCGATGTACCAGCGCCACGAACTGACCATCACGCGCCTGTGCGGGGTGATGTTCATCGGTTTTGCCATTAACGCGTTGATGCACGCGGTGCCGGGTTTGCTGCCGCGCAAACCCTGACTCGACAAGCATTTTCAATGTTGCCGCGAATAACGGCGCCTGCACGGGTACAATAGGCGCCTTTCCCTTTCTGTTGCGGCTTTTCTCATGACTGACCCCATTCGCCTTTCCAAACGCCTTATCGAGCTGGTCGGCTGCTCGCGCCGCGAAGCCGAGCTGTTCATCGAGGGCGGTTGGGTCACTGTCGATGGCGTTGTCGTCGATGAGCCGCAGTTCAAGGTCGAGAACCAGACCGTCGCCCTGAGCCCCGACGCCAAGGCCGTGACGCCCGAATCGGTGACGATCCTGTTCAACGTGCCCGCCGGCATGAGCCCGGAACAGGCCCTGCCGCTGATCACCCCCGGCACGCTGTCGGCCGAACACAGCATCGGCAAACGCCCGCTCAAGGGCCACTTTCTGCGCCTGGAAGCGATCTCGACCCTGCAGGCCAAGGCCAGCGGCCTGATGGTGTTCAGTCAGGACTGGAAAATCCTGCGCAAACTCACCGACGACCGCAGCAAGATCGAGCAGGAATACGTGGTTGAAATCGACGGCGAGATGGTCGCCCACGGCCTCAATCGCCTGAACCACGGCCTGATGTACAAGGGCAAGGAACTGCCGAAGGTCAAGGCCAGCTGGCAGAACGAAAACCGCCTGCGCTTCGCCATGAAGAACCCGCAACCCGGCGTCATCGCCCAGTTGTGCGAGGCCGTCGGCCTGAAGGTCGTGTCCATTCGGCGGATCCGTGTAGGCGGCGTCTCCATCGGCAAGGTGCCCGAAGGCCAGTGGCGCTACATGACCGACAAAGAAAAGTTCTAAACCCCTCTTTTTCAGCGCTGCGCGCCGCTCGCGCACGCTCACACCCGATTTGATCAGGAACACGCATCATGATGAACAACGACGTACTGCGCAGCATTCGCTACATGCTCGACATCAGCGACGGCAAGGTGGCAGACATCGTCAAGCTGGGCGGTCTGGACGTCAGCAAGGCGCAAATCATCGCCTTCACCAAAAAGGATGAAGAAGAAGGCTTCGAGCCGTGCAGCGACGAAGTGCTGGCGTACTTCCTCGACGGCCTGGTGTTCTTCAAGCGCGGCAAAGACGAGAGCCGCCCGCAATTGCCGGTCGAGCTGCCGATCACCAACAACATCGTGCTCAAGAAGCTGCGCGTGGCCTTCGAACTCAAGGAAGAGGACATGCATGCGATCCTCAAGGCCTCTGACTTCCCGGTGTCCAAGCCTGAGCTGAGCGCGCTGTTCCGCAAGGTGGGTCATAACAACTATCGGCCGTGCGGCGATCAGCTGTTGCGCAACTTCCTGCGTGGCCTGACCCTGCGCGTTCGTGGTTGAGCCTGTCGTTCATTCGATGAGCCAGTCCTACAGCGTTTCCCCCGTTGGTTTCGTGCGCTCCTGCTTCAAGGAGAAATTCGCCATCCCCCGCCAGCCGCAACTGGCCCCGGCAGCCCGTGGCGTGCTGGAGCTGGTCGCGCCTTTCGATCAGGGTGATGCGGTGCAGGGGCTGGAGCAGGTCAGTCATGTCTGGCTGTTGTTTCTGTTCCATGAAGCGCTGGAAGACAAGCCACGCCTGAAGGTGCGTCCGCCTCGCCTGGGCGGCAATCAGTCGATGGGCGTGTTCGCCACCCGCGCGACCCATCGCCCCAACGGCATAGGCCAGTCGGTGGTCAAGCTGGAGAAGGTCGAAAACGGTCGGCTGTGGCTGTCCGGCATCGACCTGCTGGACGGCACACCCGTGCTGGACGTCAAACCCTACGTGCCGTACGCCGACATCATCAGCGACGCGCGCAACACCATGGCGGCTGCGGCGCCTGAGCTGATTCCCGTGTCCTGGGATGACTACGCTTTGCAACAGGCACGCGAACACAGCCTGCGCCTGGCCGAGCCCTTGGTCGAGCTGATCGAGCAATGCCTGGCCCAGGACCCGCGCCCGGCCTATCAGCAGCCTGCACCGCAACGGCGCTATGGCGCGCAGTTCTGGGATCTCGACGTACGCTGGCATTACCCGCAGGCAGGGCAGATCAGGGTGCTGGAAGTGGTCCCGGCAACGAGCTGATCGCCGTGTTCATTTACCCTGATCGGGCGCGCCAATACCCGATGCCTGCGGTTTGCCTTGCGTCCGTTCCTGCCATTCTTCGATAATCCGCCGCTTACGCCAAACCAGTGGCCCCAGACGGATGCACTGTCGCATGAGGGGCGGAGTCACAGCATGGATGCACAGGCCGCAGCGCGGCTAGGCGACGATATCGCCCACGGATTCGGGGTGGCTGCAATGCTTGCCGGCGCAGTCGCCGGTGCGCTCATCGGCGCCGCCGTTATCGCGGCCACCGCCGCGACGGGTGGCCTGGCCGCTGTGATTCTGGCCGGTTCCATCGCGGCGGGTGGGCTGTCGATGTTTCAGGTAGTCAAAGGACTATCGACCATTTTCCACTTGCCCGAGCCCACCACCGGAACGCTCATACGCGGCAGTCCCAACGTCTTCGTCAACCTGCGCAACGCCATGCGCGCGGGCGAAGACGTGTCGACGTCGTGCACGGGTTTTCCGGCCGCTCACCCGCTCTGGCCCTTCCCGGTCATCATCGCCGAAGGCAGTGCAACGGTTTACATCAACGGCAAGCCGGCGGCGCGGTTGACCAGCAAGATGACCTGCGGGGCACACATCAAATCCGGCAGCGAAGACACCTTCATCGGCGGCCCGACGCTGCAGGTGGCATTCGTGCTGGACATCGAAGGCTGGATGCACACGGGGCTGGAAGCGCTGGGGTTGGTGGCGGCGGCGGGCGCCTTGGTGCTGGCCGCCCTGGCCGGAGCGGCGGCTCTGCTGACCGGTGTGGCGATTGGCGTTGCGATGTATGGCGGCATGGAGCTGCTGGGTCAGCTTGGCGACCGGCTGGGGCCGGGGTACCGCGATCTGTTGCAGGGCGTGGCCGGTCTGGCCCTGCTCGGTGCCGGGCCGAAGATGGCCAGCCTCAGCGCCGAACGCAACGCGGCGCGGCTGGCCAGCCAGTCGCAGCTGCTGGAAGTACGCACGGCAGCCCAGGTCAACGAGATCATGGTCGCCGAAGGTAACCTGCCCGCGTGGCTGGAAGGAACGCTGGTTCATACCGAGGTGGTGCCCGCAGGGACGCGTTTCCAGATGGTCGTAGCCAAGGGCCAAGCCGAAGCCATCATGCAGGGCAAACCCGCGTTCGGCGGTTTCGCCACGCCCGATCCGATTCCCAGCCAGGCCTATGCGCGGGATAAACTCGTTATTCTCGACGAGTTCAAGACCGACGTGTCCCATGTGATCACCGTCGAAACCACAGCACCGCAAAAAATATACAGTGGCATCACCGGCCCGCTGGGCAACTACAACGGCGGGGTCCGGCAGGTGCAATTCATTGACGGCAAAAACCTGAAAGTGGTCGGCGCCCCCGGTGTGCTGCCTTTGGAGTAACAGACTGTGATAACCGATTTCGAGCTCATCCGAGAAGACGGCAAAGTCATCGACGAAAGCATGACCGTGGACCGCATGATCGCCTTGGGCTGGTCCCCTTGCCGGGTGATCGATGCGCGCTGGCAGTGGCAGGGGCAAAAGCTGAACGTTGCCAATCGATTTGGCTTGCTGGCGATCATCGTGCCAGATCGGCAACACCTTGCCCTGCTGTGGAACAAGGATGAAGCAGGCGTGGAGGCCACCCTCTACGTACTTTCCGGCGATCGTCAGCAACAGGTGCAGATTCCCGATCAACTTGTGATCAACGGCCAGCTTGAGTCGGGTATCTACAGCTGGTTCGAGCATTTCCCCCACACTTCACCCAGCGTCTTCACCTGCATGTTCAGTCGCCGGCGCGACCAGGCGATGTACCGTGTGGACATCGACGCGGCGAGCGGCGCTGTACTTGCGGTCATCCCTTCACGCTGAGCCCCGTACATCAGCCGGATGCGTGGGCTGACCGTATCTGCGCGTCGCCCGGAAACAAAAAAACCGCCTGGTCCGTGACCTCCAGGCGGTTTTTTTCAGACCCCAAATCACTGGAGCCTGTACTGACTTATTCGCGGATGAAGCCGCCCGCACAGTGACTGCGCGAGAGGTTCATCCACGACTGGGTCCGATCCGGAACCTGCTGCGCGCAGCAGGTTGAATGGCTTACTTCTCGACGAACGCGCGCTCGATCAGGTAGTCACCCGGCTCGCGCATGCGTGGCGAAACGGTCAGGCCGAAGCTGTTGAGCACTTCGCTGGTTTCGTCGAGCATGCTCGGGCTGCCGCACAGCATGGCGCGGTCGTCCTGTGGGTTGATCGGTGGCAGACCGATGTCGCTGAACAGCTTGCCGCTGCGCATCAGGTCGGTCAGGCGGCCTTCGTTTTCGAACGGCTCGCGGGTGACGGTCGGGTAGTAGATCAGCTTGTCGCGCAGCGCTTCGCCGAAGAATTCATTTTGCGGCAAGTGTTCGGTGATGAACTCGCGGTAGGCGACTTCGTTCACGTAACGCACGCCGTGGCACAGGATCACCTTCTCGAAACGCTCGTAGGTTTCAGGGTCCTGAATGACGCTCATGAACGGCGCCAGGCCCGTGCCGGTGCTCAGCAGATACAGGTGTTTGCCAGGCTTCAAATCGTCCAGCACCAGCGTGCCCGTAGGCTTCTTGCTGATGATGATTTCGTCACCTTCCTTGAGGTGTTGCAGCTGAGAGGTCAGCGGGCCGTCCGGCACCTTGATGCTGAAGAATTCCAGATGCTCTTCCCAGTTCGGGCTGGCAATGGAGTAGGCACGCATGAGCGGGCGCCCGTTTGGCTGCTGCAGACCGATCATGACGAACTGACCGTTCTCGAAGCGCAGACCTGGATCACGGGTGCACTTGAAACTGAAGAGGGTGTCGTTCCAGTGATGAACGCTGAGGACACGCTCGTGATTCATGTTGCTCATGGTACGTGGGAACTCCTGAAAATTTGCGCGCGCCATTGAAAGCGCCATTGCGCGATATTCTAGTGGCAGACACAATATCTGTTAACTGGATTATCAAGATATGGGTTATCGGTTATATAGATATGCGATTCACTCTCCGTCAGCTGCAAGTCTTTGTCGCCGTGGCCCAGCAGGAAAGCGTTTCCCGCGCTGCCGTGCAGTTGTCTTTGTCGCAATCTGCGGCCAGTACCTCCATCACCGAACTTGAGCGCCAATCGAGTTGCCAGCTGTTCGATCGGGCGGGCAAACGCCTGAGCCTCAACGCCACAGGCCGGCAATTATTGCCCCAGGCGGTTGCCCTGCTCGACCAGGCCAAGGAAATCGAAGACCTGCTCAACGGTAAATCCGGCTTCGGCTCGCTGGCGGTGGGCGCCACGCTGACCATCGGTAACTACCTGGCGACCCTGCTGATCGGCAATTTCATGCAGCGTCATCCGGAAAGCCAGGTAAAGCTGCATGTGCAAAACACCGCCAACATCGTGCAGCAGGTCGCTCATTATGAGATTGACCTGGGGCTGATCGAGGGCGACTGCAGCCACCCGGACATCGAAGTGCAAACCTGGGTCGAAGACGAACTGGTGGTGTTCTGCGCGCCGCAACATCCGCTCGCCAAGCGCGGCCAGGCGACGCTGGAGGAGTTGACCCATGAGGCGTGGATTCTTCGCGAACAGGGCTCGGGCACGCGGCTGACCTTCGATCAGGCCATGCGTCATCACCTCAACAATCTCAACGTGCGTCTGGAGCTTGAGCACACCGAGGCCATCAAGCGCGCCGTTGAATCAGGGCTGGGGATTGGCTGTATTTCCCGGCTGGCGCTGCGCGACGCCTTTCGCCGAGGGAGCCTGGTGGCCGTGGAAACCCCCGAACTGGATCTGGTGCGGCAGTTCTACTTCATCTGGCACAAGCAGAAATACCAGACCAACGCCATCCGCGAGTTTCTCGACCTGTGCCGCTCGCTGACCGCAGGCGTGCGGCGCAGCGACGAGATCGTGCTGCCCAGTATCGCTTGAGGCCGATCAGCCCAGCAGAATCAACGCCCAGACCACCGCAATCATGCTCAACGCCACGAACTGAGCAGCGCTGCCCATGTCCTTGGCGTTTTTCGACAGCGGATGGCGATCCAGGGAAATTCGGTCGATGGCCGCCTCGATGGCGGAGTTCAGCAACTCGACGATCAGCGCCAACAGGCAGACCGCAATGAGAATCGCCCGCTCGCCACGGCTGACGTGGAACACGAACGACAGCGGGATCAGGATGACGTTGAGCAAAACCAACTGACGAAAAGCCGCTTCGCCCTTGAAGGCTGCGGTCAGGCCGTCGAGGGAATAGCCGGATGCATTAAGGATACGTTTGAGACCGGTTTGGCCTTTGAAGGGCGACGTCATAAGGGAAACTACTGATAAATGAAGACGTTGGAGGCTAGTGCAGCGGCGGTCAAAAAAGTGTGAAGAAACGCCGCTGAGCGCTTGGCTGATACGCCGAAACCGAGCTATTGAGCCGGCGAAATCGATTCCATTTGTTGCAACAGCAACGCAGCCTGGGTGCGGGTGCGTACGTTCAGCTTGCGGAAGATCGCTGTCACGTGGGCCTTGATGGTCGCCTCCGAGACGCTGAGTTCGTAGGCGATCTGCTTGTTGAGCAAGCCTTCGCAGACCATGGTCAGCACGCGGAACTGCTGGGGGGTCAGGCTGGCCAGGCCTTCGCTGGCAGCCTTGGCCTCAGGCGAAACACTGACGCTTTCGTTGACCTGCGGCGGCCACCAGACATCGCCATCGAGCACCGTACGCACGGCTTGCTGGATGGTCTCCAGCGAACTGGACTTGGGAATGAAACCGCTGGCACCGAATTCCCGCGACTTGACCACGACCGCCGCCTCTTCCTGCGCCGAGACCATGACCACCGGCACCTGCGGGTACTGACCGCGCAACAGGACCAACCCGGAAAAACCGTACGCCCCCGGCATGTTCAGGTCCAGCAGAACCAGATCCCAATCGGCCTTCTCGGTCAGACGCTTTTCCAGATCGGCGATGCTTTCGGCTTCGGCCAGTTGTGCATCGGGACCAAGGCCCAGGCTCAACGCCTGGCGCAAGGCACCGCGAAACAGGGGATGGTCATCGGCGATCAGGATTTCGTAGGTCATTTCATGATCCTGTTTAGGAGTGAGCGCCGACGGATTCAGCCTCACGGTGGCATCTGCTGATGCCGGTCTGTAAACACGGCGCATCCGCGTCAAAACAGACACCGCGCGGCGTTCGATCGCGCGTGCGGCGCCAAGGATGCCCAGCGAAGCCGGGGTGGTCAAGTTTGGCGCTTTGCGGCACAGTTCGCGGCCCTGATTCTGATAAGTGCCATCATGCAAAAACACGCGCTGCGAGCGGACCTGCTCATGCTCCTCACCGCCATGATCTGGGGCAGTGGATTCGTCGCACAAACCGCTGGCATGGACCACATCGGCCCCTACCTGTATACCGGACTGCGCTTCGCGCTGGGTTCAATCTGCTTGCTGCCGCTGGTGCTGCGCCGCCCGGCCAGCGGGCCGCAACCCGAATCCTTGCTGACCCGCGGCCTGCTGCAGGGCGGCATCGTCATGGGTATCGCGCTGGCACTGGGCATCAACCTGCAGCAAGTCGGGCTGCTGTTCACCAGCGTCACCCACTCAGGGTTCATCACAGGGCTGTATGTGATTGTAGTTCCGCTTCTGGGCCTGTTCCTCGGCCACAAGACCGGCATGGGCACCTGGCTGGGCTGCCTGCTGGCGGTGCTGGGAATGTTCCTGCTGAGCGTGGGCGACAATTTTCACGTCGCGTCCGGCGACTGGCTGCAACTGATCGGCGCCTTCGTGTGGGGTGGGCATGTGATTCTGGTAGGGGTTTTCGCCAGCCGCCACGACCCGATTCGCCTGGCGTTTCTGCAATTCGTGACCTGCTCGGTGGTGAGCCTGATTCTGGCGCTGGTGTTCGAACCGATCGTCTGGGCCTCGATTGTCGCTGCAGCCCCAGCCCTCTTGTATGGCGGCGTGGTGGCCGTGGCGATCGGCTACACCTTGCAGGTCATCGCGCAGAAAAACGCCATCGCCTCCCACGCCGCGATCATTCTGTCGCTCGAAGCGGTGTTTGCCGCGATCGCTGGCGCGTGGCTACTGGGTGAGGCGTTGCAGATGCGCGGCTATGTGGGCTGCGCGTTGATGCTGGCGGGCATGCTATTGGCGCAGCTGTGGCCGCGCAAGCCAGAAGCTTCTTCTATATAAAGGCCTTCAGGTAGCTGTGCGGCGCGTCGTCCGGATCAACAGGCCGCAGGAACTTGGCGCCCAGATAATGGGCGCTGAACACATCCAGATACGCATCCAGCACGCTCGCGGCCTGCTGGTCCCCCGCCAACTCAAGGCACAACGCCGCCACCTCGGCAGTGCAGAAATGATCGTCGCGCTTGGAACGGCGCAGGCGATAACGTGACATCTGCTCCGGCTCAAGACTCAGCACCGGAAAGCGATCCAGATACGGGCTCTTGCGAAACATTTTGCGGGCTTCCGGCCACGTGGCGTCGAGCAGGATGAACAGCGGACGCTTGCCGATTTCCACCTTGACCTCGGTTACGACCCGCTCCGGCGCAACGAACTCGCCCGGAAAGACGATGTAAGGCTGCCACTGGGGGTCGCTGAGCAAGGCGAGGAGCTGTTCGTCGATCTCGGTTCGCGACCAGCTGAAGGCGGCAGTGTCCGTGATCACGTCGGCGATCAGCCAGCCGGTGTTGGTGGGCTTGAGCGGCTCGGTGTCGTACATCAGCAGACAGACTGCCGAGTTGGCCGCAACGGTCGGTTTCCATGCGCACAGGCAGTAGCTCTCGATCACCCGACATTCAGGGCAACGTGGCGCGCGGGCACCTCGGGCGACGAAGGGCGTGGTGCTGCGGGCCAAGCGTTCGGCGCGCAGACGGGAAACAGCGTGGCTCATGGAGCCAGGCACTCCGGCAACGGGCCGGGGCAGCATAAGGACAGCGACAAGACAGACATCCGGCAATGAAAAAAGGCGGCGCAGTCTACCAGAGGCAGCCGGTCTCTGGTGTCCGTCGAGGCGACTCCCCTATACTGCTCGGCCTCGAAAGTCCCCAGTCACCAGTGAACGCCCGCCCACCGCACCGGTCCAACGACGTTCACTGCCCCAGGAGAATCCAATGCTGCGCCTCATCGCCCCCGCCCTCACGCTTTTGCTCATCGCTCCGCTGTGCGCCAATGCCGCGTCCAAACAGGATTACGAACTGAACAAAGAGCTGGAACAAGTCGCGGCGAAAAGCAACGTCGGCAAGCCGAATGCAATCAGTGAAGACATCCTCGACGAAGGCTATACCGTCGATGGTCGCGTGCTGACCGACCACCTCAGCGTACAGGCTGGCCAGGCCCAGCAGATGCGCGAGAACCCGGAAGTGATGGGGCGTCAGTTGGGCACCAGCGTGTGCCGTAACCCGGGCTTTCGTCAGTTGATGGCCAAAGGCGCGATCCTGCGTTACGAATTCAAGGAATACAAAACCAATCGCCCGATCACCACGCAGCAGATCACCGCAGCCGACTGCGCGGCCAAACCGCAGGCACCGGCCAAGAAGAAGTAAACCTTTCGTTCAGGACGCTGCGCGCCGTTGCTGGTCTTCGGCGCGCAACTCGGCCACCAGCGCCTGAAGGTAGTAAGAGCGTCTTCCGTTCTGGCTCAGACGCCGCAAACACTCTTGCTCCAACGTCGAATGGCGACTGCGCGCCGCTTCCGTAAGCGAGCGAAACAGTTCCTGATCGATTTCCAGTCTGATGATTTCCATTTCATCCCTCCATGGGTCGTCCACACCCGCCTGGGTCTGGGCAAACCTCGACGACTCCGGTCGACGCATGTGCAATGCACTGGGCGACGACACTATCCAGGCTGTAACGGCACCTTGCCACATCCTTCAGTAAATCAGAGGCCGCAAAGCCTGTAGCGTTGACCGACGGGCGGAGAAAAAACATTCACCGCGTTGGGCAAACAGTCGTTGCCAGCCTGGCTGTTCGGGCACATCATCAAGTCATCTGTTTCTCCAACCGTTACGTTTCGTCACGCTCACGAGGCAAAAAGGGGGTTGCCTGTCACGCTCGTTACGCTCAATGTTTTTTCTTTTCAACCAAGGACATAGGCAGAATCAGTGTGGCGCATCCCTGTCGTCATCCCGTATCTGAACATCGCCTGGCATGGGCGATTTGCAGCGACGCACGAAGCGTCGTGATCCTGTCGCCGCGTACAGGATCGATGATTCTGCATAAGGAGAAAGTCTGAATGCCTTACGTACCCAACGATGTGTTGTCACGCCACTTCCAGAGCCATGGAATGGACACCAGCAAGGTCGATGAGCAACTCGCGCTCGTCGCTCCAAACAGCCCCAACCTCCCTCTTTATCGCGACATGATGCTGACCGTCTTGCGCATGGCTCAGGATGACCGCAACCGCTGGAACGCCAAGATCGTACTGCAAGCCCTGCGCGAATTGGACAACGCCTTTCGAGTGCTCGAACAGTTCCGTGGCCGGCGCAAGGTCACGGTGTTCGGCTCCGCGCGCACGCCGATCGAGCACCCGGTGTATGCCCTGGCCCGTGATCTGGGCATGAAACTGGCAGCGTCGGATCTGATGGTGATCACCGGTGCCGGTGGCGGCATCATGGCGGCGGCCCATGAAGGCGCAGGGCTGGATCACAGCCTGGGCTTCAACATCACCCTGCCCTTCGAGCAACACGCCAACGCCACTGTCGATGGCACCGGCAATCTGCTGCCCTTCCACTTTTTCTTCACGCGCAAGCTGTTCTTCGTCAAGGAAGCCGATGCGCTGGTGCTCTGCCCGGGCGGTTTCGGCACCCTGGATGAGGCACTGGAAGTGCTGACCCTGATCCAGACCGGCAAAAGCCCGCTGGTGCCCATCGTTCTGCTGGATGCGCCGGGCGGCACCTTCTGGGAACGCGCGCTGAACTTCATCAGGGACGAGCTGGAGGCCAATCACTACATTCTGTCCACCGACATGAATCTGCTCAAACTGGTGTACAGCGCCGATGAGGCGGTGGAGGAGATCAATCAGTTCTACAGCAACTTCCACTCAAGCCGCTGGCTGAAAAACACTTTCGTGATTCGCATGCACCATGCGTTGAGTGAGCAAGCCCTCACCCACATGCAGCAAGCGTTTGCCGATATGCGTTTGAGCGATGATTTCCACCAGTATGGCCATCAGGATGAGCACGACGACGAGCAGTTCAGCCACCTCACTCGGCTGGCGTTCAAGTTCACCGGACGAGCCCATGGGCGCCTGCGTGCGTTGGTGGACTACATCAACCAAAGCGAGAACTGGGCGAAACCGGTACAGGCTCAACCGGTGCGTGGGCGCGAGCCGTTAAAGGCGACCTGAAAACAAGACATGGAGCAGCACGACCGAAAGGCGGCAGCGTCATTTCAATCGCTCCCGCCGACAAGCCGTGCTGCTACAGGGTTTGACGCTTAATCGTCGAAGCCCTTGCCGCTCAGCAATCGGCCAATGAGTTCGGGCGGATAGCCGCGATAACTCAAAAAGCGCATCTGCTGACCGCGTTCGCGTGCGTCTTTGGGATACTGCCCGCCAAACTTGCGTTGCCAGGACTCTTCCAGCTTTTCCCGCCAATCAATGCCGCACTCACGCAGGGCTAGTTCGATATCAGCACGTTGCAGGCCTCGCTGCCCTAGCTCTTCGCGAATACGCAAAGGGCCGTAGCCAGATCGGGCACGGTAGGACACGAAGCTTTCTAGAAAGCGGGATTCGGACAGCAGCCCTTCTTCCGTCAAGCGGTCGAGAGCAGCTTCAATCATTTCAGGAGGGGCGCCGCGCTGACGCAGTTTACGCGTCAGCTCGACTCGACCATGCTCGCGTCGTGCGAGCAGGTCCATTGCAGTACGCCGTACGGCGACAGGCGTATCAAGCTCTACCGACATGGCTGTAATCAGATGTCAGCGTCTTGGACTTCAGCGATGTCATCTTCAGCAACGCGAGACGATTGAGCTTTGACATCAGGTGCAGCCGTGAGCAGTTTTTCGCGGATTTGCTTCTCCAGGGTCGCGCCGATTTCCGGGTTGTCCTGCAGGAACTTGGCCGAGTTGGCTTTACCCTGACCGATCTTGTTGCCTTGGTAGCTGTACCAGGCGCCGGATTTTTCCAGCAGACCGTGCAGCACGCCCAGGTCGATGATCTCACCGTTGCGGTAGATGCCCTTGCCGTACAGGATCTGGAATTCAGCCTGACGGAAAGGAGGCGCGACCTTGTTCTTAACGACCTTGACGCGGGTTTCGCTACCCACCACTTCATCGCCATCTTTAACAGCGCCGGTACGGCGGATGTCCAGACGAACCGATGCGTAGAACTTCAGCGCGTTACCACCGGTGGTGGTTTCCGGGCTGCCGAACATGACGCCGATCTTCATACGGATCTGGTTGATGAAGATGACGAGGCAGTTGGCGTTCTTGATGTTACCGGTGATTTTACGAAGGGCCTGAGACATCAGACGAGCTTGCAGGCCGACGTGCATGTCGCCCATTTCGCCTTCGATTTCAGCCTTGGGTACCAGCGCGGCCACGGAGTCGACGACGATGACGTCAATTGCATTGGAGCGCACCAGCATGTCGGTGATTTCCAGAGCCTGCTCGCCGGTGTCCGGCTGCGAAACCAGCAGGTCATCAACATTGACGCCCAGTTTGCCGGCGTACTCAGGGTCGAGCGCGTGCTCGGCGTCGACGAACGCACAAGTGGCGCCCATCTTCTGAGCTTCGGCGATGACCGACAGGGTCATGGTGGTTTTACCGGAAGACTCAGGACCGTAGATTTCAACGATCCGGCCTTTTGGCAGGCCGCCGATACCCAGCGCGATATCGAGACCCAGAGAGCCGGTGGAGATAGCAGGAATAGCCTGGCGGTCATGGTCGCCCATGCGCATGACGGCGCCTTTGCCGAACTGACGCTCGATCTGACCCAAGGCCGCAGCCAAGGCTTTCTTCTTGTTGTCGTCCATTGAAGTCCTCTCGTAATCGGTTAGGCCTGACGGCCGATATAACTGTATAAGTAGACAGTATTATTCCACAGGGATGAGCGCGCGCCTACCCCCGATTTGGTATTTATCCGCGAATGAGCCGGATCAGCCCCTCTAGAGCAGCCTTCACCGTTTGTCGGCGCACGGCGTCACGGTCTCCGGCGAACTGAAAGCGCTCGGCAATCAGGCGCTCTGCCGCGCCCCAACAGATCCATACGGTGCCTACCGGCTTGTCTGCCGAGCCGCCATCAGGCCCGGCGACGCCGCTGACCGCCACGGAATACAGTGCCGTGCTGTGGGACTGCGCGCCCCGGGCCATGGCCTCGACCACCTCCCGACTCACCGCGCCCACTTGGCTGAACAGCGCTTCGGGCACATCCAGCTGTTGGGTTTTCTGGCGATTGGAGTAGGTGACGTAACCGGCTTCGAACCAGGCCGAACTGCCGGGAATGCGCGTGATGGCTTCAGCGATGCCACCGCCGGTGCAGGACTCGGCGGTGCTGACCTGCGCCTGCACATCGAGCAGGCGCTGGCCCAGGGCGGCAGCCAGTTGAGTGATGTCGTCCACAGGAAATCTCCGTAAGGTTCGAGCGATGGGCACACGCTACACGAGCGCCGCTCATGCGCAAGACAGGACGCGGCCACAAACATTGCCGCGCCTGCGAGGGTTGGCTATGCGGGCTCCTGTTGCTGCACGGACTCCGGCTGTTTTTCAGGTGCTGGCTTTTCCCGTGGGCAAGGAGGCCGCACCGTTTCAACGATGGTTTCTCGAGGACGCTGGCGTGCTTCTTCCAGCGTGATGAAGCGTCCGTTGGCTGAATCCCTTCCGCGTTTACGTCGCATATGGCAGTCCTTTTTTCAAATGCCGGCACCGAATCGGCCGGCGACGTCGAACAGCCTAGCCAGCTCATCTCGCGTTATGAAGACCTGGAAACGCGCAGTGACGATTAAGCCGATCCTGCGGCCTGCGAACGCGCGTGGTAACCTTGCCGCCATCGCAAAAGCAATCGGATCTGACGTCGGCCCACGTAGGTGGTGTTCCACGCGGCACTCCCCATTTGCCCCAATCTCCCAACGATTTGCCTAAACAACTGATGAATAAAGCAATTTCCGACCTCTCTTCGCACACACCCATGATGCAACAGTACTGGAGACTGAAGAATCAGCATCCGGACCAGTTGATGTTCTATCGCATGGGCGACTTCTACGAGATCTTCTACGAAGACGCGAAAAAAGCCGCGAAACTCCTGGATATCACCCTGACCGCCCGTGGGCAGTCGGCGGGCCAGAGCATCCCCATGTGCGGCATCCCGTATCATGCCGCCGAGGGTTATCTGGCCAAGCTGGTGAAGCTGGGCGAGTCGGTGGTCATCTGCGAACAGATCGGCGATCCGGCCACCAGCAAAGGCCCGGTTGAACGTCAGGTGGTGCGCATCATCACGCCGGGCACGGTGAGTGACGAGGCGTTGATGGATGAGCGCCGCGACAACCTGATAGCTGCCGTGCTGGGCGATGAGCGCCTGTTCGGCTTGGCCGTGCTGGACATCACCAGTGGCAACTTCACGGTTCAGGAGATCAAGGGCTGGGAGAATCTTCTGGCTGAGCTTGAGCGTATCAATCCGGTTGAGCTGCTGATTCCGGACGACTGGCCACAGGGCCTGCCTGCTGAAAAACGCCGGGGCGCGCGCCGTCGTGCGCCGTGGGATTTCGAGCGCGATTCGGCGCACAAGAGTTTGTGTCAACAGTTTGCAACGCAGGACCTTAAGGGCTTCGGCTGCGAAACCCTGACACTGGCCATCGGCGCAGCCGGCTGTCTGCTGGGCTACGCCAAGGAAACCCAGCGCACCGCCCTGCCTCACCTGCGCAGCTTGCGTCACGAGCGCATGGATGACACGGTGATCCTCGACGGCGCCAGCCGCCGCAACCTGGAACTGGACACCAACCTGGCGGGCGGGCGCGACAACACCCTGCAATCGGTCATGGACCGCTGCCAGACCGCCATGGCCACGCGCCTGCTGACCCGCTGGCTGAACCGGCCATTGCGCGACCTGAACGTGCTGCAAGCCCGTCAGGAGTCGATCGGTTGCTTCCTTGAACGCTATCGTTTCGAAAACCTGCAACCGCAGCTCAAGGAAATCGGGGATCTGGAGAGGATTCTCGCGCGTATTGGCCTGCGCAACGCCCGTCCCCGGGACCTGGCGCGACTGCGTGACGCTCTCGGCGCGTTGCCGGAGCTGCAACTGGCCCTGACCGAGCTGGAAGCCCCGCATATTCAGCAATTGGCCAAGTCCACCAGCACCTACCCCGAACTGGCTGACCTGCTGCAACGGGCCATTATCGACAACCCGCCAGCGGTGATACGCGACGGCGGCGTACTGAAAACCGGCTACGACGGCGAACTGGACGAGTTGTTGTCGCTGAGCGAGAACGCTGGTCAGTTCCTGATCGATCTCGAAACCCGAGAGAAGGCCCGCACTGGCCTTGCTAACCTGAAGGTCGGCTACAACCGCGTTCACGGTTACTTCATCGAACTGCCGAGCAAACAGGCCGAGCAGGCGCCCGCCGATTACATTCGTCGCCAGACGCTCAAGGGCGCCGAGCGCTTCATCACGCCCGAACTCAAGGCGTTCGAGGACAAAGCCCTGTCGGCCAAGAGCCGCGCGCTGGCACGGGAAAAAATGCTTTACGAAGCGTTGCTGGAAGACCTCATCGGTCATCTGGCGCCGCTGCAGGACACCGCTGCCGCGCTCGCTGAACTGGACGTGCTGAGCAACCTGGCCGAGCGCGCGCTGAATCTGGACCTGAACCGTCCGCGCTTCACCGACGAGCCGTGCATGCGCATCGAGCAAGGTCGTCATCCGGTGGTCGAGCAGGTGCTGACATCGCCGTTCGTGGCCAACGATCTGGATCTGAACGACAACACCCGCATGCTGGTGATCACCGGTCCTAACATGGGCGGTAAATCCACCTACATGCGTCAGACCGCCTTGATCGTGCTATTGGCGCATATTGGCAGCTTCGTGCCGGCCGCGAGCTGCGAGCTTTCGTTGGTGGACCGCATCTTCACCCGCATCGGTTCAAGCGACGACTTGGCCGGAGGCCGCTCGACGTTCATGGTGGAAATGAGCGAAACCGCGAACATCCTGCACAACGCCACGGACAAGAGTCTGGTGCTGATGGACGAAGTCGGGCGCGGAACGAGCACCTTCGACGGTCTTTCCCTGGCCTGGGCTGCGGCAGAATGTCTCGCCCAACTGCGCGCATATACCCTATTCGCCACTCACTACTTCGAGCTGACCGTGCTGCCAGAAAGCGAGCCGCTGGTGGCAAACGTGCACCTGAATGCGACCGAGCACAACGAGCGCATCGTGTTCCTGCACCGCGTGCTGCCGGGGCCTGCCAGTCAGAGCTATGGTTTGGCCGTAGCCCAGCTGGCGGGGGTTCCAGGCAATGTGATCGCTCGCGCCAAGGAGCACTTGCAGCGACTGGAAACCACCAGCCTGCCCCACGAGCAGCCCAAGCCGAAACCTGGCAAGGCCCCCGCACCGCAGCAGGCCGACATGTTCGCAACGCTGCCGCACCCGGTGCTGGAGGAGTTGTCGAAGCTGAAAATCGACGACATGACACCGCGCCAAGCTATCGAATGGTTATATGGACTGCAAAACCGGATCTAACGGTATTGGTAACAAGCTGTTAGAATCCCGCGCGGTTTGGGAACGGTAAGGCCTAAGCCCTGCCGTACGACATCCGAGCCGCGTTCGAACACCGCCGAACCAAAGCCACGCCCACATGCCCTGTCGGCATGGGGCTGCGCTGGCAGTGTCTGAATGGCCCGGGAACGTTCCCGACCGAGCAACCCTGACGTGAGGGGCTCTGCTGCCGCCGCCTGAGGAGAGAATTAGAAATGACCTTCGTCGTCACCGACAACTGCATCAAGTGCAAGTACACCGACTGCGTAGAAGTCTGTCCGGTGGACTGCTTTTACGAAGGCCCGAACTTCCTGGTGATTCACCCGGATGAGTGCATCGACTGCGCTCTGTGCGAGCCTGAATGCCCTGCCCAGGCGATCTTTTCGGAAGACGAGATTCCAGCCGGCATGGAGAATTTCATCGAGCTGAACGCTGAGCTGGCCGACATCTGGCCCAACATCACCGAGCGCAAAGACGCGCTGCCGGATGCTGAAGAGTGGGATGGTAAGACTGGCAAGATCGCTGACCTGGAGCGCTAAGCTGCGCGGCGATACGAAAAAGGCCCCGAGGGGCCTTTTTGCATTTGCGGACACCGCAAGCCGCTCACTTTTTCGCGGGCAAAAAAAGGGGCGGTTTGACCCGCCCACATTTTTTCCGTAATCCCTTTATTCCTTTGTCATCATCCTGATGAATCGCGTCCTGCGATGTCCCTGAGCAGTCTTCCTTGACCGCCTGTGCCAATCCGTCGGCACAGTTCTGATATTAATGATTTCCCGGATCAGGGCAACACCTCGCACTTTTCAAAACACTACAAAGCCTCTAAGCCGAAGAAGAATAAACATCAATGGAATCATTGGCATAAACATTTTCACGCATTCAAACAGTCCATGACCTTCAAGAAAAAGTGCATTGACTGACAGCACGCGTAAGAATTGGCTTACAGCTAAAGTTAGACATCCTTACGACTGGGAAATACATTAAAACCGACATACTCACGTGACTTAATCGTTTATTCACGTGAACGACCTTAAACCGTCACAATAAAAAAGCCCCGGAAATCGGGGCTCTTATTAATATCAACACGCCATCAATTATGGCGAGACGATATGGTATTACTGAAACAACGACTCACTGGACAGACCATTCTTTTCAAGAATTTCCCGCAGACGCTTCAAGCCCTCGACCTGGATCTGCCGCACGCGCTCGCGGGTCAGACCGATTTCCAGGCCCACATCCTCCAGGGTGCTGCTCTCATGCCCGCGCAGGCCGAAGCGACGTACCACCACTTCGCGTTGCTTATCGGTCAGTTCGGACAGCCATTGATCGATGCTCTGGGACAGGTCGTCGTCCTGCAGCAGCTCACACGGATCGGTTGGACGATCATCGGTGAGCGTATCGAGCAGGGTTTTATCGGAGTCAGGCCCCAGCGAAACATCCACCGACGAGACCCGCTCGTTCAGGCCCAGCATGCGCTTGACCTCGCCGACGGGTTTTTCAAGCAGATTGGCGATCTCTTCAGGGGACGGTTCGTGATCGAGCTTCTGGGTCAGCTCCCGCGCGGCGCGCAGGTAGACGTTCAGCTCCTTGACCACGTGAATCGGCAGACGGATGGTCCGCGTCTGATTCATGATGGCGCGCTCGATGGTCTGACGGATCCACCAGGTCGCGTACGTGGAGAACCGGAAACCGCGTTCCGGATCGAATTTTTCGACCGCCCGAATCAGGCCCAGATTGCCCTCTTCGATGAGGTCCAGCAATGACAGGCCACGATTGACGTAGCGTCTGGCGATCTTAACCACCAGGCGCAGATTGCTTTCAATCATGCGTTTGCGGCCCGCCGGATCGCCCTTTTGCGACAAGCGCGCAAAATGGACCTCTTCTTCCGGAGACAGCAGGGGGGAGAAACCGATTTCGTTGAGATACAGCTGCGTGGCATCCAGTGCCCGCGTGTAGTCGATGTACTTGTGCTGCTTGAGTGCTGTGGAGTTTTTGGTCTTCGCACGAACAGAAGGTGTAGCTGGCTTCTCATCCGTTGCAGAATCCAAGACGATCCCGTGCTCCATAAGGAGGACTTCGTCGTCTATGTCAAACTCCGGCACTTCTCTATTGAGAGCCATTGTTATAGTCCTTTGATGAGTTCGACCTCAAGCCCCAGTGGCGCCCTTTTCCCTGGCATCACTTGAGCCTGTCCCCTCTACGACAGGACAGGCTGGTAACCGATCAACGACGTGGCAAGAATTCCAGTGGATCTACCGGTTTACCCTGACGGCGAATCTCAAAATGCAGTTTCACCCGGTCAGTACCCGTGGATCCCATCTCGGCAATTGCCTGCCCTGCCTTGACCTGTTGCCCCTCCCGTACCAACAGCCTACGGTTATGACCGTACGCACTGACGTAGGTATCGCTGTGTTTGATGATTACCAATTCGCCGTAGCCCCGTAATCCACTCCCGGCGTAAACAACCGAACCATCAGACGCGGCCAAAACAGGCTGTCCCAAATCACCGGCGATATCAATTCCTTTATTCAAACTACCGTTTGAAGAAAATTTACTGATCAAAACACCACTTGTCGGCCATGCCCAGCCGCTTGGAGAACGGGCTCCAGCAACGACGGGGGTATTAACCGGCGTGGTCACCGGTGTAGTTGCAGGGGCTACGGCACTACCTGAAGTTGAGCCAACAGGACGTGTAATAACGGTGGTCTTGATTGAACCCGAAGGCGAACTGTTATTACCCGATGTTGCCGGTGCAACCGCTACCGGCGCAGCGGCAGCGACGGTAGGAGCCGAACTCGAACGCCCGTCGAAACGGATCGCCTGACCGACGTGGATGGTGTAGGGCTCGGGAATGTTGTTGCGCGCGGCTAGCGCTTTCCAGTCCCAGCCATAGCGAAAGGCGATGGAGAACAGGGTGTCGCTGCGCTTGACGATATATTGGCCGGTCGTCACGGGCTGGCGGACAGGGGCGGCCGGTTTACCCGTATTGCGATCGACAACACGGACACCGCCCGAAGGCGCGCTGGAACAGCCGACCAGAAGGACACTCAGGGCAATGCCAATCACCAGACGTGGAAAACTTGTTAAAGACGTACGCTGCCGAATGACTGTGAGACTCACCCGCCACTCCCTTTACCGGTGACTGAATTGAAGCTGCCAATTGTGTCTTGATGATGACCGGCAGCCATAGAAAAACTGGTTACGAAAAACTTCACAGCGACGTGCAGCGGGCGGATCAAACGCTCATCGCAAATCGCCAGCCTGTAGACAGGCGGCGCTACGCGGAATTCAGTGCCGCTGCAAAACAGTGCTTACGCCAGCGGACCGTTGAGCAACGGCACGAAGCGCACCGCCCCGAGCACATGCCGGGAGAACCCGTGCTCTTCGCGAATGATCAGCATCAGTTGCTGCACCTCGCCAGCCCCCACCGGAATCACCAGACGCCCGCCAGGCGCCAGCTGATCCAGCAGCGCCTGCGGAACGTCGGTGGCGACCGCAGTGACGATGATGCCGTTATAGGGTGCCAGTGCCGGCCAGCCTTCCCAGCCGTCTCCCCAGCGAAACACCATGTTACGCAGATTCAGTTCGAGCAGACGCTCCTTGGCGCGGTCCTGCAGCACCTTGATGCGCTCGACGGAAAACACCCGCTCGACCAATTGGGCCAGCACCGCCGTTTGATAGCCGGAACCGGTGCCGATCTCCAGTACCTTGTCCAGCGGCCCCGCCGCCAGCAGCAGCTCGCTCATGCGCGCGACCATGTACGGCTGGGAAATGGTCTGGTTGTTGCCTATCGGCAAGGCGGTGTCTTCGTAGGCGCGGTGTGCTAGCGCTTCATCGACGAACAGGTGACGCGGCGTCTTGCGAATGACATCGAGCACCTGCGTGCTGGTGATGCCTTCTTCATACAAGCGCTGGATCAACCGCTCGCGCGTACGCTGGGAGGTAAATCCCACGCCACGTCGCAACAGATCATCTTGTTCACGCGACATCAGGCCATTCCCTCCAGCCATGCGTTCAGGCTGTTGAAACCGTCCTGATAGGTTCGATCCAGCTGCAACGGTGTAATCGACACGTACCCCTGCATCACGGCGTGGAAATCCGTGCCCGGGCCGCCATCTTCGGCGTCACCGGCGGCGGCGATCCAGTAGCCGGCCCGCCCGCGCGGGTCGACGACGCGCACAGGCGCCGCGGCACGAGTGCGGTGGCCGAGGCGGGTGAGCTGGATGCCACGAACATGTTCAAGGGGCAGGTTCGGAATGTTCACGTTCAATACGGTACGCGGTGGAAGGTCGAGCTGTTCATGGGCTTCGACCAGAAGCCGCGCATAATGCGCGGCAGTTGCCAGGTTATCGACCTGACGCGACAGAAATGAAAAGGCAAACGACGGACGTTGCAGAAAGCGCCCTTCAAGGGCGGCGGCCACGGTGCCGGAATACAGCACGTCATCGCCCAGATTGGCGCCCAGGTTGATGCCTGAAACAACCATGTCCGGCTCGTGTTCCAGCAGGCCATGGATGCCCAAATGCACGCAATCGGTCGGCGTGCCGTTGAGGCTGATGAAGCCGTTGTCCAGCCGTTGGGGATGCAGGGGCCGATCGAGGGTCAGCGAACTGCTGGCCCCACTCTTGTCTTGATCGGGGGCAATGACCGCGCACTCGGCATAGCCCGCCAGCGCTCCGTGGAGCGCAGCAAGTCCGGGTGCCGAGACCCCATCGTCATTTGAAATCAGAATACGCATGAGCTGTCCGTCTGTCCCGCGGGCGCCAGATCGATAAGTTCACGCACCAATGCGGTGGCGAAGCATCCGGCCGGCAGGACGAATTCCAGTTGCAGAATGTCAGGCTCGGGATAATGCCACGTCAACCGCCCGATGGGCAGTCGCAGGATGCGACGTTCGTGTTCCATTCCCGCCTTTATCAACCAGTTACAGAGCGACGCCTCACGCTGGGCGATGCTGTTTTCAAGCTCGGCGGTCGCTCCGGCGGCGGGAGAATCGCCTTCGCCCCACTGGGGGCCTGTCGGGTGCAGATCGAGGATCGCCAGACGCGGATCGCTGCATTCGGCCTCACCTGCCGGGAAGAAGCTGCGGCTGTCAGTGAAGGCCAGCAGATCGCCCACTTGTGCGCGCTGCCAGCTGCCATCGGCCACCCTTGCCGCCAGCACTTGGTTGAACAGATAGCTGCGTGCCGTGGAAAGCAGCCGCGAACGCACACTGCGCTGCTCGGGCAGAGCCTGCCGCTCGGCGTAGTGGCGTGCTTCGCCGACGTTGCCGCCCTCAAAGCCAAAGCGCTGGGCGCCGAAATAATTGGGAATGCCGTGTTGCTTGATCAACTCAAGCCGCGCATCGAGAGCGGCTTGATCCGCCTGCAATTGCGTCAAACGCAAGGTGAAGCCGTTGGCCGCATGGGCGCCGCGCTGCAGTTTACGTTTGTGCCGCTTGCTGTCGAGGATCTTCAGGGTGTCGTTTTCAGCCGCCGACAGGTCGGGGTCGGCTTTGCCGGGCAATTGAATGCTGAACCACTGACGGGTGAGCGCCTGACGGTCCTTCAGACCCGCATAGGCAACCGTGCGCAGCGGCACGCCAGCGGCCTTGGCCAGTCGCCGGGCGGCCTCTTCGGTATTCAGGCCGCGTTTCTCGACCCAGAGCCACAGGTGCTCGCCATCGCCAGACAAAGGGATGTCCAGCACTTCATCCACCTGAAAGTCTTCAGCGGTGGCTTTGAGCACGGCGGTACCCAGCGCGTCGCCATAGGCCCGTGGGCCCAATAATTCGAATTCGGTCATGCGGTGATCAACAGTGCGACGGCGTGAACCGCGATGCCCTCTTCTCGGCCGGTGAAACCCAGCTTTTCGGTAGTGGTGGCCTTGACGTTGACCTGGTCGAGTTCGACCTGCAGGTCTTCAGCCATCAGCACACGCATGGCGTCGATGTGGGGTGCCATTTTTGGTGCCTGGGCGACGATGGTGGCGTCGACGTTGCCGACCTTCCAGCCCTTGGCTTGCACTTGCTTGAGCACATGGCGCAGAAGGGCGCGGCTGTCGGCACCCTTGAATTGTGGATCGGTATCGGGGAAATGCTTGCCGATGTCGCCCAGCGCAGCGGCGCCCAGCAAGGCATCGCTCAGCGCGTGCAACAGCACATCGCCATCGGAATGTGCGAGCAAACCGGATGTGTGCGCGATCCGCACCCCGCCCAAGGTAATGAAATCGCCCTCAGCGAAACGGTGCACATCATAGCCGTGGCCAATACGCATAAAAAAACGCCCTGAAAAAGTCAGGGCGTGATTCTACCTGCTTTGTCGGACATTAGGGCGTCCGACTGCCTGACACAGTGCTGGTCAGAGACTGCATGTCTGCAGGAATGAATTTGTTCGCAACACTGTCGTACGCCCGCTGGATATCTGTCGGACGTACGACCCAATCGCGAATGAATTCGCTCCCACAGTGTGGAGCTGCGTGCGGTGCCCACGACCTGTGGGAGCGAATCGATTCGCTCCCACAGAGAACAGCGTTTCAGCCCACCAGTGCCACTGCGTGATAACGCAGGTGATCCTCAATGAAGCTGGCGATGAAGTAATAACTGTGGTCATAACCGGGCTGCATGCGTAACTCCAGTGGGTGACCGACCGCCTTGGCCGCCTGCACCAGCGCTTCGGGCTTGAGCTGATTGGCGAGAAAGTCGTCGCGATCGCCCTGATCCACCAGCAGTGGCAGACGTTCGGTGGCCTCGGCGATCAGCACGCTGGCATCCCACTCGCGCCAGCGCGAACGGTCTTCGCCCAGGTAACGGGAGAACGCCTTCTGTCCCCACGGGCAATCCATCGGGTTGGTGATGGGCGAGAACGCCGACACCGATTTGTAGCGCCCGGGATTGCGCAACGCACAGACCAACGCGCCATGGCCGCCCATCGAGTGGCCGCTGATGCTGCGCTTGTCCGACGCCGGGAAGTGCGCCTCAATCAACGCAGGCAGCTCGCTGACCACGTAGTCGTACATGCGGTAGTGGCGCGCCCAAGGCTGCTGGGTGGCGTTGAGGTAGAAGCCGGCACCCAGACCGAAGTCATAGGCGTTGTCCGGATCGCCCGGCACGTCGGCGCCGCGAGGGCTGGTGTCCGGCGCGACGATGATGATGCCAAGCTCGGCAGCGATGCGCTGGGCTCCGGCCTTCTGCATGAAGTTCTCATCGGTGCAGGTCAGGCCCGACAGCCAATACACCACCGGCAGCTTGCCGCCCTGCTCTGCCTGGGGAGGCAGATAGACCGCAAACACCATGTCGCAGCCCAGCACGTCGGAGTGATGTTTGTAACGCTTATGCCAGCCGCCGAAGCTTTTCTGGCACGAGATGTTTTCCAGACCCATCGGTCGTTCCTCCCTCCAGCTGCGAGCCACAAGCCACAAGCTGCAAGTGGGGCAATGGCGCGCCTTCTTGCAGCTTGCGGCTCGAAACTTGAAGCCGCTACTTAGAAATGGATGACGGAGCGAATGCTCTTGCCTTCGTGCATCAGGTCGAACGCTTCGTTGATCTGGTCCAGGCCCATGGTGTGGGTGATGAAGGTGTCGAGCGGAATTTCGCCCTTCTGGGATTTCTCGACGTAGCTTGGCAGCTCGGTGCGCCCCTTCACGCCGCCGAACGCCGAACCGCGCCAGACGCGACCGGTCACCAGCTGGAATGGACGGGTGGCGATTTCCTGACCTGACGGCGCGACGCCGATGATGACCGACTCGCCCCAACCCTTGTGGCAGCACTCCAGGGCCGCACGCATCAGCTGAACGTTGCCGATGCACTCGAAGCTGTAATCTACGCCGCCATCGGTGAGTTCGACGATCACATCCTGAATCGGCTTGGTGTGTTCTTTCGGGTTGATGAAGTCGGTTGCACCCAACTCGCGCGCTACGTCGAATTTCGCCGGGTTGATGTCGATGGCGATGATGCGCGAGGCCTTGGCCATTTTCGCGCCGATGATCGCCGCCAGGCCGATGCCGCCCAGACCGAATATCGCCACGGTTGCACCTTCTTCAACCTTGGCAGTGTTGAGCACCGCGCCGATGCCGGTGGTCACGCCGCAACCGAGCAGGCAGACCTTTTCCAGCGGGGCTTCTTTCGGGATTTTTGCCAGGGAAATTTCTGGCACGACGGTGTACTCGGAGAACGTCGAGCAACCCATGTAGTGGTAAACGGGCTGGCCGTTGTAACTGAAACGGGTGGTGCCGTCGGGCATCAGGCCCTTGCCCTGGGTCGCGCGGACTTTCTGGCAGAGGTTGGTCTTGCCGGATTTGCAGAATTTGCACTCGCGGCATTCGGCGGTGTACAGCGGAATCACGTGATCGCCCACGGCCAGGGAGGCGACGCCCTCGCCCACCGCTTCAACGATTCCGCCGCCTTCATGGCCGAGAATGCACGGGAACACGCCTTCGGAGTCGGCGCCGGACAGAGTGTAGGCATCGGTGTGACAGACGCCGGAGGCAACGGTACGGATCAATACTTCGCCGGCTTTCGGTGCTTCAACGTCCACTTCGACGATTTGCAGGGGCTCGTTGGGAGCGAAGGCAACGGCGGCACGTGACTTGATCATCAATATTCTCCAGCGGGTGAGGAACGGTAAATACAAGCCACGAGTGTAAAGCAGTGCCGTTTGATTAATAATCCGGCCAAAAGCAAAACATTAATGCTGCACAGGGATAATCGATGTACACCAATCGCTGGGATGGGCTGGATGAATTCGTCGCGGTGGCCGAGTGCGGGCAGTTCACGGCGGCGGCAGAGCGGATGGGCGTTTCGTCCTCGCACATCAGCCGGCAGATCGCCCGCCTAGAGGAACGGTTGCAAACCCGTCTGCTCTACCGCAGCACACGCAAGGTTGCTCTCACGGAGGCGGGCCAGACGTTTCTGCACCACTGCCAGCGCCTGCAGGATGGTCGCGAAGAAGCGCTACGCGCAGTGGGTGATCTGACCAGCGAGCCCAAAGGCCTGCTGCGAATGACCTGCGCGGTGGCTTATGGCGAGCGCTTCATCGCACCGCTGGTGACCCGCTTCATGGACGACTACCCGCAACTGCGGGTCGACATCGAGCTGACCAACAACACGCTGGACCTGGTGCATGAGGGCATGGATCTGGCGATCCGTCTGGGTCGGTTGCAGGAGTCCCGGCTGGTCGCCACTCGCCTGGCGCCGCGCCGCATGTACCTGTGCGCATCCCCTTCATATATAGAGCGCTACGGCCGCCCCCACAGTCTTTCGGAACTGAATCGGCACAATTGTCTGATTGGCAGCTCCGACAGCTGGCTGCTGCAACATAACGGTAAGGAATTTTCCCAGCGCGTTCACGGAAACTGGCGCTGCAACAGTGGGCAAGCGGTGCTGGACGCGACGCTGCAAGGGGTGGGGTTGAGTCAACTACCGGATTATTACGTGCTGGAACACCTGAAAAACGGCGCGCTCATTTCGTTGCTGGACGCTCATCAGCCGCCGAACACGGCAGTGTGGGCGCTGTACCCGCAGCAACGGCATTTGTCGCCGAAGGTCAGGAAGCTGGTGGAGTATTTGAAGACGGGATTGGCGTTGCGGGATGAATACCGCCAGTGACGCGGACTGAGTTCACCTGTGGGAGCGAATTCATTCGCGAAAATCTTTCAGACGACAATGATGTATCGCCTGAACTGCACATTCGCGAATGAATTCGCTCCCACGGGGGTGACATCGTGGCGCATCGGATTCACCTCAGCGAGAGAAGTCACCCCGCCGCTGTCGCAGCCATTCCAGGTCTTCCGGGCGGGTCACCTTGATGTTGTCAGCACGCCCCTCGATCAGGCGTGGCGATTGCCCGGCCCATTCAATGGCCGAGGCTTCATCGGTGATCGAAACGTTCGACACCAGACTGTCCGCCAACGCGCGATGCAACGCACCCAGCCTGAACATCTGTGGCGTATAGGCCTGCCAGATCAGGCTGCGATCAACGGTTTCGGTCACGCGGCCATTGGCATCGGCGCGTTTTAGCGTGTCTTTGGCCGGGACCGCCAGCAGCCCGCCGACCGGGTCATCCGCGAGTTGGGCGAGCAGATTGTCCAGATCAGAGCGCGCCAGATTCGGCCGCGCCGCGTCGTGAACCAGCACCCAGTCATTGTCGTCGGCCCCGCTGGCGTGCAGGTGCAGCAGCGCATTGAGCACTGAATCAGCCCGCTCCTTGCCACCAGCGACTTGCTGAATCCGCGAATCCAGAGCACACGGCAAGGTAGGCCAATAGGGGTCGTCCACAGCCAGGCTGATCACCAGCCCCTTGAGACGGGGGTGATCGAGAAAGCAAAGCAGGCTGTGTTCCAGAATCGTGAGGCCGCCCAGTTGCAGGTACTGCTTGGGACGGTCTGCCGCCATGCGAGCACCAACGCCCGCCGCGGGAATCACTGCCCAGAAGGCAGGAAGGGATTGAGTCATTTATGCCAACGTCACTGTGCCAGCTGATAGAGAGTCTCGCCGTCCTTGACCATGCCCAGCTCGTGACGGGCACGTTCCTCAACGGTTTCCAGGCCCTTTTTCAGCTCCAGCACTTCCGCGTCCAGGACTCGGTTGCGCTCAAGCAAGGCATCGTTTTCGGCGTGTTGATCGGCGATCTGCTGAGTCAGACTGGCCACCTGCGCGAGGCTGCCATTGCCCACCCATAGGCGGTATTGCAAGCCCGCGAGCAGCAAAAGCAGAACGAGGAACAACCAGTTAGGACTGCGCATTGTGAATATCTGTTACCCGATGGAGAACGACAGCAAAACCGACCATTTCAAATGCCCAAGAGCCCGGTGGTCGCCGGGCTCATGGATCAGAACGTCAGGAAAAACACCTTTCGGAGAATTCCCCTACAACGCCTGCTGCCTTTTTACCATCTTGTGATCAGCCGCGAAACTCGCCGCGACCACGGTAAACAGCTTTAGCGCCCAGTTGCTCTTCAATACGCAGCAGCTGGTTGTACTTGGAGATGCGATCGGAGCGGCTCAGGGAACCGGTCTTGATCTGCCCTGCCGACGTGCCCACAGCCAGATCGGCAATGGTCGAGTCCTCGGTTTCACCGGAGCGGTGCGAGATCACGGCGGTGTAACCAGCGGCCTTGGCCATCTGGATGGCTTCCAGGGTTTCGGTCAGGGTGCCGATCTGGTTGAACTTGATCAGGATCGAGTTACCGATTTTCTTCTCGATGCCTTCTTTCAAAATCTTGGTGTTGGTCACGAACAGGTCGTCGCCCACCAGCTGGATCTTGTCGCCGATCTTGTCGGTCAGGACTTTCCAGCCATCCCAGTCGGACTCGTCCAGACCGTCTTCGATGGAGATGATCGGATGCTTGCTGACCAGATCAGCCAGGTAGTCGGCGAAACCGGCGGAGTCATACTCGCCTTCTTCGCTCAGCACATACTTGCCGTTCTTGTAGAACTCGCTCGCAGCGCAGTCCAGGGCCAGGGTCACGTCGGTGCCCAGCTTGTAACCGGCGTTTGCAACGGCTTCGGCAATGGCATCCAGCGCGTCGGCGTTGGAGTTCAGGTTCGGTGCGAAACCGCCTTCGTCGCCCACGGCGGTGTTCAGGCCACGGGCCTTCAGCACGGCTTTGAGGTGGTGGAAAATCTCGGTGCCCCAGCGCAGGCCTTCGGAGAAGGTCTTGGCGCCCACTGGCTGGATCATGAATTCCTGAATGTCGATGTTGTTATCGGCATGCTCGCCACCGTTGATGATGTTCATCATCGGGACGGGCATCGAGTAAACGCCCGGAGTGCCGTTCAGGTTGGCGATGTGCGCGTACAGCGGCAGATCCTGATCCTGGGCAGCGGCCTTGGCGGCAGCCAGCGATACAGCGAGGATCGCGTTGGCGCCCAGGCTGGCTTTGTTTTCAGTGCCGTCGAGCGTGATCATCGCGTGATCCAGCGCCTTCTGGTCAACCGGGTCCTTGCCCAGCAGCAGGTCGCGGATCGGGCCATTGATGTTGGCCACAGCTTTCAGCACGCCCTTGCCCATGTAACGACTCTTGTCGCCATCACGCAGCTCAAGTGCTTCACGCGAGCCGGTGGAAGCACCGGACGGCGCGCAGGCACTGCCGATGATGCCGTTGTCGAGGAGCACATCTGCTTCCACGGTGGGATTGCCACGGGAGTCGAGAACTTCACGACCTTTGATGTCGACGATTTTTGCCATTGTTGTTAACACTCCAAGATTGACGAAAACGACGCAGCTGGGAAAAACGACTGGCATCAAGGGCACTAGACAGCGGGCAGGCCCGAGATGACAGATTTTCCCGACCCGTTGGTCGGGAAAGAAACGAGCGGCACTGTACCGGAGGCGACAGTGCCGGTGAAGCGGGTTTTAAGCCGTTTCGATCGTCGGGAAAGCCTTGACCAGATCATCGAGCGCCTTGAGCTGGGTCAGGAACGGCTCCAGCTTGTTCAGGCGCAACGCGCACGGACCGTCGCACTTGGCGTTATCCGGGTCCGGATGCGCCTCCAGGAACAGACCGGCCAGGCCCTGGCTGATGCCAGCCTTGGCCAGATCGGTGACCTGGGCACGACGACCACCGGCAGAATCCGAACGACCGCCCGGCATTTGCAGCGCATGGGTCACATCGAAGAACACCGGGTATTCGAACGCTTTCATGATGCCGAAACCGAGCATGTCCACGACGAGGTTGTTGTAGCCGAAGCTCGAACCGCGCTCGCACAGGATCAGTTGATCGTTACCGGCTTCTTCGCACTTGGTCAGGATGTGTTTCATTTCCTGTGGCGCGAGGAACTGGGCTTTCTTGATGTTGATCACGGCACCGGTCTTGGCCATTGCCACGACCAGATCGGTCTGGCGCGACAGGAAAGCCGGCAGCTGGATGATGTCGCAGACTTCAGCCACGGTGGCCGCCTGGTGCGGCTCATGCACATCGGTGATCACCGGCACGTTGAAGGTGCTTTTGATCTCTTCGAAGATGCGCATGCCGGCTTCCAGGCCCGGGCCGCGATACGAGGTCACGGAAGAGCGATTGGCCTTGTCGAAGCTGGCCTTGAACACGTAGGGGATACCCAGTTTATGGGTCACCCGTACGTACTCTTCGCAGACCTGCATGGCCATGTCCCGCGACTCCAGGACATTCATGCCACCGAACAAGACCATTGGCTTGTCGTTGGCGATGTGGATGCCCTTGTTCAGGCCACCGACACGGATGATTTTCTGTGCCATGTAATGAATTCCCTATCAGGCGTTCTTCTGGTGCTGGGCGAGCGCTGCCTTGACGAAGCCACTGAACAGCGGGTGACCGTCGCGAGGCGTGGAAGTGAACTCAGGGTGGAACTGGCAGGCCACGAACCACGGATGATCCTCGGACTCGACCACTTCAACCAGCGCGCCGTCGCCGGAACGACCGGAAACTTTCAAACCGGCTTCGATCAGTTGCGGCAGCAGCTTGTTGTTCACTTCGTAGCGATGGCGATGACGCTCGACGATCACGTCGTTGGCGTAGCAGTCGTGCACCAGGGAGCCCGGCTCCAGCTGGCATTCCTGTGCGCCCAGCCGCATGGTGCCGCCCAGATCGGACGTTTCGGTGCGGGTTTCGACTGCGCCAGTGGCGTCTTCCCACTCGGTGATCAGACCGACAACAGGGTGCGGGCTGGTGCGATCGAACTCGGTGGAGTTGGCGTCTTTCCAGCCCAGCACGTTACGGGCGAACTCGATGACCGCCACCTGCATGCCCAGGCAGATACCCAGGTAAGGCACCTTGTTTTCGCGAGCGAACTGAACGGCAGTGATCTTGCCTTCGACGCCGCGCAGACCGAAGCCGCCCGGTACCAGAATCGCGTCCACGCCTTCGAGCAGGCCAGTGCCCTGATTCTCGATGTCTTCGGAATCGATGTAGCGCAGGTTGACCTTGGTGCGGTTGGTGATGCCGGCGTGGCTCATCGCTTCGATCAGCGATTTGTATGCATCCAGCAGCTCCATGTACTTGCCGACCATGGCGATGGTGACTTCGTGCTCTGGGTTGAGCTTGGCATCGACGACCTTTTCCCACTCCGACAGGTCGGCGCCGCCACATTGCAGGCCGAAACGCTCAACGACGAAATCGTCCAGACCCTGAGCATGCAGCACGGCCGGGATCTTGTAGATGGTGTCGACGTCTTCCAGGGAGATCACCGCACGCTCTTCAACGTTGGTGAACAGCGCGATCTTGCGACGCGACGACACATCCACCGGATGGTCGGAGCGGCAGATCAGCACATCTGGCTGCAGGCCGATGGAGCGCAGCTCTTTAACAGAGTGCTGGGTCGGCTTGGTCTTGGTTTCGCCGGCGGTGGCGATGTACGGAACCAGGGTCAGGTGCATCAGCATCGCGCGCTTGGAACCGACCTCGACGCGCAACTGGCGAATGGCTTCCAGGAACGGTTGCGACTCGATGTCGCCCACGGTGCCGCCGATCTCGACCAGCGCAACGTCGGCATCGCCGGCGCCCTTGATGATGCGACGCTTGATTTCGTCGGTGATGTGCGGGATCACCTGAATGGTCGCGCCCAGATAATCACCACGGCGCTCTTTGCGCAGGACGTGTTCGTACACACGGCCGGTGGTGAAGTTGTTGTTCTGGGTCATGGTGGTCCGAATGAAACGCTCGTAGTGACCCAGGTCCAGGTCGGTCTCGGCGCCGTCGTGGGTGACGAACACTTCACCGTGCTGGAACGGGCTCATGGTGCCCGGGTCGACGTTGATGTAGGGGTCCAGCTTGAGCATGGTGACCTTAAGTCCCCTCGCCTCCAGGATGGCCGCCAAAGATGCCGAAGCAATGCCTTTCCCCAATGAAGAAACAACACCGCCCGTGACGAAGATGTAGCGCGTCATGAAAAACCCTAGAAGTCTGCGTTAAAGCGGTCAGAGCCGCCGGGGAAAGCGAAGGAAGGCCGAAGCCCCCGATGACCTGCGTGTTTCACAGTGCATTTCCGAAACTGTTGCGTTGAAAGTGACTGGCCGTATCCGGACCTGTCCATTGCTCGCCACATTTTTGAGAATCGCCCAGTAAAGACTGGCTGGTAATCGGCAACTTGTGTCGTTCCCAAAGGGCCGACATAAGCTGTATCAAGAAGGGAGCGTAGTCTACCGGAATCGGGCTCTCATCTCAAACTGTGGTCATTCGTCGGTGGCTGCCAGTGCAAACGCCAATCGCCACGGGGGTCGGCGTCCAGTCCCGGCAGATTGGCCACGGCCAGCAACTGCTCGCCGCGATACAGCAGCGGCAATCGGCCGCGCAAAAAGACCGGCACGCCCTTTTCATTGAGCAAGCGCTTGAGATCGCGTCGGCCACGGTCCGGAATATCGAGCACTTCCCCGCCCTTTCGATAATGCACATGCAGCCCGCCCCGGGGTATATCGCCCAGAATGTGCAGCATGCCATTGCCCGGTAAGGGCAGCGGCTGGGACGCCGTGGACCAGTGCTCAGACGCCGCCACGTCCTTGAGCCAGACGCCCGACAGCCACCAGATCCGCCCTTCGGCGCGATGCAACTGGCCGTTGGTCAGACGCCAGATCGGGCGCCCGTCAGGCCCTGCGTCGCGTAGGGAGTCCCAACCGACCCAGTGGTCGCTGTCCGGCAGACGCGTAAGAGGGCCCAGCCAGTAGCGTAGGGCGTTTCTCTGACGGGCTGGCGACAAGGCCTCCAGCGGCGCCAGTTCAAGGGAAGGCAGATCCAGCCACGGCCAGGGACAGGGCGTGTCAGCCAGCGACAGGTCCTGCACCGCCAGTTCGTCGAGCAACCCTTGAGCCTCTGCCAGATGCGCAGCGCTGCGGGTCATGCTGGCAACGGCCTGAGGCCAGCGTGCAGCCAGCATCGGCATCACATGATTGCGCAGGTAATTGCGCGAAAACCGGCTGTCCTTGTTGCTCGGGTCTTCGATCCAGCTCAGCCCCTCCTCCTTGGCATAACGCTCAAGCAGCGCGCGAGGCTCGTCGAGCAAAGGGCGAAACAATTGCCCATTGCCCAACGCACGTTGCGACGGCATGGCCGCCATCCCACGCACACCGGCGCCCCGCAGCAGGCGAAACATCAGGGTTTCAGCCTGATCGTCGCGATGCTGTGCCGTCAGCAGCACTTCGCCACTCTGCAGAACGTTTTCGAACGCTGCATAGCGAGCATCCCGAGCCGCCTGTTCCAGACTGGCGCCGGGCTGCACCTGAACGTCGATGACCTGCAACGGCACGCCCAGAATCTGACACATCTGACGGCAGTGTCCCGGCCACGACGCGGCCACAGCCTGCAGGCCGTGATGAATGTGGATAGCGGTCAGGGGAGGAATGCGCTGGTGCCGGGAAAGATCGGCCAGCAGGTGCAGCAGAACGGTGGAATCGAGCCCACCCGAGAAGGCGATGCGCCAGGCCGCTGCGTCACGCCATGAAGCCAGGCGTGACAACAGCCGCTCGGTGAGTTCTTTTTTGATGTGGTCCGGCCTGGTCATACGTAAGACCCCAAAAACGCGCCGGACCTCTGGAAAAGACTCCGGTTAGATGCCGTAGCTCATCAGACGCTCATAACGACGCGCAAGCAGTTCGTCATGGTTGAACTTCTTGAGCATGGCCAACTGGCTGCTCAGCGCTTCGCGAATGGACGCGGACGCCAGCGCCGGGTCACGGTGTGCGCCACCCAGTGGCTCGTTGATGACCTTGTCGACAATACCAAGGCCTTTCAGGCGCTCGGCGGTGATGCCCATGGCTTCGGCGGCATCCGGCGCCTTCTCGGCGGTTTTCCACAGGATCGATGCACAGCCTTCCGGCGAGATCACCGCATACGTGGAGTATTGCAGCATGTTCAGCTGGTCGCAGACGCCAATGGCCAATGCCCCGCCCGAACCACCTTCGCCGATCACGGTGGCGATGATCGGCGTCTTCAAACGCGCCATTACACGGAGGTTCCAGGCAATCGCTTCGCTCTGGTTGCGCTCTTCGGCATCGATGCCAGGGTAAGCGCCCGGGGTGTCGATGAAGGTCAGGATCGGCATGTTGAAACGCTCGGCCATTTCCATCAGACGGCACGCTTTGCGGTAGCCCTCAGGACGTGGCATGCCGAAGTTGCGGCGGACTTTCTCGCGCACTTCACGGCCTTTCTGATGACCGATGACCATGACGGGCTGGTCGTCCAGACGCGCAATACCGCCCACGATGGCGGCGTCGTCGGAGAAGTGGCGGTCGCCATGCAGCTCGTCGAACTCGGTAAAAATGTGCTCGATGTAGTCCAGGGTGTACGGACGACGTGGATGGCGCGCCATGCGCGCAATCTGCCAACTGGTCAGGTTGCCGAAAATGCTTTCGGTGAGCGTTTTGCTCTTCTCTTGCAGTCGAGAGATTTCGTCGCCGATGTTCAGCGAGTTGTCATTGCCTACCAGACGCAGCTCTTCAATTTTGGCTTGCAGGTCAGCGATCGGCTGTTCGAAATCCAGAAAATTCGGGTTCATAGGCATCCGTCTTGGGTCGACGGCCAAGAGGCCGGCCGGTTGATCCGTGAGCGCCATACCTTAATGGATGAGGCGCACACGGGTCGAGTTTAAAAAATTCGTAAGATCAGCTTTCAGCGATACTGCAGGAAGACGTTCTCTCGTCCGAACTGGTCACGCAGGGCCTGAATCAGGCTGTCTGCGGGGTCGATTCGCCACGCTTCGCCAAATTGCAGCAAGGCTTTGGCTTCCTGCCCTGTGTAATCGAGCGTGATCGGGCACGCTCCCCGGTGCTTCCTGCACAGGTCTCCCAGCCAGCGTAGACGATCGCCCTTGAGCGCTTCGCTACGCACGGTCAGGCGCAAACTTTCAGCCAGGCCGGTGCGCGCTTCTTCCAGGCTCATCACGCGCTTGGCACGCAAACGCAAGCCCCCGGAGAAGTCGTCGGAACTGACCTCGCCTTCCACTACCACCATCGCGTCGGTCTGCAACAGCGACTGGGCGGCCTGAAACGAATCGGCGAACAACGACGCCTCGATGCGCCCGGAGCGGTCGTCGAGGGTGATGAAGCCCATTTTGTCGCCTTTTTTGTTCTTCATGACCCGCAGCGCAATGATCAGACCGGCCACGGTCTGGGTGTCGCGTGCAGGTTTCAGATCGACGATGCGCTGGCGGGCGAAACGGCGGATTTCGCCTTCGTACTCGTCAATCGGGTGACCGGTGAGGTACAGGCCCAGTGTCTCTTTTTCGCCGCGCAGACGCTCCTTGAGAGTGACCTCGCGGGCGTTGCGATGGTTCGCATAAACATCGGCGTCAGCTTCGACGAACAGGCCGCCAAACAGGTCGGCGTGGCCACTGTCATGGCTGCGTGCGGTCTGCTCGGCGGCCTGAATGGCCTCTTCCAAAGCGGCCAGCAACACCCCGCGATTGCGGTCGATGTTGGCGTGATACTGCTTGGTTTCCTCGAAGAAGAACGGGCCAAGACGATCCAGCGCACCGCTGCTGATCAGACCGCCAAGGGTGCGCTTGTTGACCCGCTTGAGGTCGATGCGCGCGCAGAAGTCGAACAGGTCCTTGAACGGCCCCGCCTGACGCGCCTCGGTAATGGCCTCCACTGGCCCCTCGCCCACGCCTTTGATCGCGCCCAGGCCGTACACGATGCGGCCTTCGTCGTTTACCGTGAATTTGAACTCGGAGTTGTTCACATCCGGCGCATCGAGACGCAGCTTCATGGTGCGCACTTCTTCGATCAAGGTCACGACCTTGTCGGTGTTGTGCATGTCCGCCGACAGAACCGCGGCCATGAATGGCGCCGGGTAGTGCTTCTTCAGCCATGCGGTCTGGTACGAAACCAGGCCGTAGGCGGCAGAGTGGGATTTGTTGAAGCCGTAACCTGCGAACTTCTCCACGAGGTCGAAGATGTTACCGGCCAGATCCGCATCGATGCCATTGTTCGCACAGCCTTCAATGAAGCCGCCGCGCTGCTTGGCCATTTCCTCGGGTTTTTTCTTACCCATGGCGCGACGCAACATGTCCGCGCCACCGAGGGTGTAGCCGGCCATGACCTGAGCGATCTGCATCACCTGTTCCTGATACAGGATGATGCCGTACGTCGGTGCCAATACCGGTTGCAAGCCTTCGTACTGGTAGTCCGGGTGCGGATAGGCCAGCTCGGCGCGACCATGCTTGCGGTTGATGAAGTCGTCCACCATGCCCGATTGCAGCGGGCCCGGACGGAACAGCGCCACCAGTGCGATAAGGTCTTCCAGGCAGTCGGGCTTGAGCTTTTTGATCAGCTCTTTCATGCCTCGGGATTCGAGCTGGAAGACCGCCGTGGTTTCGGCCTTTTGCAACAGATCGTAAGTCGGGGCGTCATCCAGCGGGATAAACGCGATGTCCAGCGGATCCTCGCCCACTTTGGCGCGGTCGCGGTTGATGGTCTTCATCGCCCAGTCGATGATCGTCAGCGTACGCAGACCGAGGAAGTCGAACTTCACCAGACCCGCCGACTCGACGTCGTCCTTGTCGTACTGGGTGACCAGACCGCCGCCTTCCTCATCGCAATAAATCGCCGCGAAGTCGGTCAGCTTGGTCGGCGCGATCACCACACCACCAGCGTGTTTACCGACGTTACGCACTACGCCTTCGAGCTTGCGCGCCATCTCCCAGATTTCCGCGCCTTCCTCGTCGGTCTTGAGGAAGTCGCGCAGGATTTCTTCCTGCTCGTAGGCTTTTTCCAGGGTCATGCCCACTTCGAACGGAATCATCTTCGACAGACGATCCGCCAGACCGAAGGACTTGCCTTGGGCCCGCGCCACATCGCGCACCACTGCCTTGGCGGCCATGGAGCCGAAGGTGATGATCTGGCTCACCGCGTTGCGGCCGTATTTGTCGGCCACGTATTCGATCACGCGATCGCGCCCGTCCATGCAGAAGTCGACGTCGAAGTCGGGCATCGATACCCGTTCCGGGTTCAGGAAACGTTCGAACAGCAAGTCATAGGCCAGCGGGTCGAGGTCAGTGATCTTCTGCACATAGGCCACCAGGGAACCTGCACCCGATCCCCGGCCTGGGCCCACCGGTACGCCGTTGTTCTTGGCCCACTGGATGAAGTCCATAACGATCAGGAAGTAGCCGGGGAACCCCATCTGGATGATGATATCCAGCTCGAAATTCAGCCGGTCCACATAGACCTGGCGCTTGGCCTCGTAGTCGGGTGTGGTCTCCTTGGGCCAAAGCACGGCCAGGCGCTCTTCCAGCCCTTCAAACGAGACCTTGCGAAAGTATTCGTCGATGGTCAGGCCATCGGGAATCGGGAAGTTGGGCAAAAAGTGCTTGCCCAGCCGCACATCAATATTGCAGCGCTTGGCGATTTCCACGGTGTTCTGCAACGCATCGGGCAGGTCGCTGAACAGCTCGGCCATTTCCTCGGCGCTTTTGAGGTACTGCTGATCGCTGTAATTGTGCGAGCGGCGCGGATCGTCCAGCGCCCGGCCCTCGCCGATGCACACGCGGGTTTCGTGAGCTTCGAAGTCTTCCTGCTTGATGAAGCGCACATCATTGGTGGCCACAATGGCCACGCCATGACGATCCGCCAGGGCGACAGCGGCGTGCAGGTACTCTTCGTCATTGATGCGGTTGGTGCGCTGGATCTCGATGTAGAAGCGATCCTGGAAAACCGACACCCACTCCTTGAGCAACTCGTCGGCCTCGGTCGGGTTGCCGCCCAGCAGCGCCATGCCGATCTCGCCTTCCTTGGCCGCTGACAGGGCGATCAGCCCCTCATTGGCCTCGGCGACCCACTCGCGCTCGATGACCACCAAGCCGTTGCGCTGGCCATGCATGAATCCGCGAGAAATCAGTTCGGTGAGGTTCAGGTAGCCCTTGGGGTTCATCACCAACAGGCTCATGCGGCTAAGGGGTGCATCCTTGTCACGACCTGCCAGCCAGATGTCAGCCCCGCAGATCGGCTTGATGCCGGCGCCCATGGCGGCCTTGTAGAACTTGACCAGCGAGCACAGGTTGTTCTGATCGGTCACTGCCACCGCAGGCATGTTCAAGCCGGTCAGCGCCTTGACCAGCGGCTTGACCCGCACCAGTCCGTCGACCAGCGAATATTCGGTGTGCATGCGCAGATGAACGAAAGAAGCCGACATGGTTGATCCTATAGCGCACAGAAAACAAAGGCCGGATTGTACCGGCCTCTCGTGAAAACATCAGCCCGCGATCAGTTCAGCGGTAGTGACGAAAAACCGGTCGCGACCATCATCTGGCGCGCTTCACAGGCCGCACGGACCGGTGCGAACGATCGGCGATGAATCGGCGTCGGGCCCAATCGAGCCAGCGCTTCGAGATGAACCGGGGTTGGATAACCCTTGTGCCCGCCAATGCCGTAACCCGGATACAACAGCTCCATGGTCGCCATCTCGCGATCGCGACTGACTTTCGCCAGAATCGACGCCGCTGCAATGGCCGGCACCTGAGCGTCACCCTGTATCACCGGCGCGCTGGGCACCGACAGCTGCGGGCAGCGGTTACCGTCGATCAGGGCCAGTTTCGGGGTGATGAGCAGCCCTTCGACCGCACGCTTCATGGCCAGCATCGTGGCATGCAGGATGTTCAGCTCGTCGATCTCTTCGACTTCTGCCCGCGCAATGTGCCAGCACAGGGCTTTTTCGCAAATCTCGTCAAACAGTTTTTCGCGCTTGGCTTCGGTGAGCTTTTTGGAATCGTTCAGACCCAGAATGGGGCGATTCGGGTCGAGGATCACAGCAGCCGTCACCACGGCGCCGCACAGCGGGCCACGGCCCACTTCGTCGACGCCGGCAACCAGATCCTCTACCAGATTGAAATCCAGACCCATTTGCATTGATTACGCGCTCATCGTTGATGCGACGGGCCAATCAGGCTCAGAACCGCATCGGCGGCTTGATTGGACGCATCGCGACGCAAGGTACGGTGAATTTCGTCGAAGCCTGCGGTCTGCTCAGCACCGTTGTCGAGCAACGGCAGCAAGGTCTGCGCCAGGGCATCGGCGGTCGCCGCATCCTGCAAAAGCTCGGGAACCAGCAAACGCTGGGCCAGCAGGTTTGGCAGCGAGACGTACGGACTCTTCACCATCCGCTTGAGTATCCAGTAGGTCAGTGGCGCCAGACGATAGGCGACCACCATCGGTCGTTTGTACAGCAGCGCTTCCAGGGTGGCGGTGCCTGAAGCGATCAATACCGCATCACAGGCGGCCAGCGCGACATGGGAGCGTCCGTCGAGCAGGGTGAGCGGCAAGTCACGCCCTTGCAGCAGTTGCTCGATCTGCGCGCGACGTTGCGGGCTCGCGCACGGCAGCACGAAGCGCAGATCAGGTCGCTGAGCCAGCAGACGCTCGGCGGTGTCGAAGAACAACGCGCCCAGCCGGCCGACTTCGCCGCCCCGACTGCCCGGCATCAGGGCAATCACCGGCCCGTTACCCAGACTCAGCTCATCACGAGCGGCCTCGCGATCGGCTTCCAGTGGAATGGTGTCGGCCAGCGGGTGCCCAACGAAACGCACCGGCACACCCTTCTCTTCGTAAAAACGCGCTTCGAACGGCAGCAGCGTCAGCATCAGGTCGCAACCCTCGCGAATCTTCAGCACGCGCTTCTGCCTCCACGCCCAGACCGACGGGCTGACGTAATGCACGGTCTTGATCCCGGCCTGACGCAACTTGAGTTCGATATTGAGGGTGAAATCCGGCGCATCGATGCCGATGAAGACGTCGGGCCTCTCGTCGATCAAGGTCTGGATCAACAACTTGCGTCGTGCCAGCAACTCCTTGAGACGGCCCAGCACCTCGACCAACCCCATGACCGAAAGGCGTTCCATGGGGAAGTAGGAGGTCATGCCTTCGGCTTCCATGAGCGGGCCGCCGACGCCGATGAATTGTGCATCGGGATGTCGAGCCTTGATGGCACGCATCAATCCCGAACCCAGAATGTCGCCCGAGGCTTCCCCGGCAACCAGCGCGATACGCAAGGCACTCATGATTAACGGGTGATGCCGCGGGTCGAGTTCTGGATGGACTCAAGGAACAGCGCGACTTCCGGGAACTGGGCAGCGGGTTCGGCCAGCTCGACGATCGCCTGCTCAACCGTCAGCCCCTGACGGTAAACCGTCTTGTAGGCCCGGCGCAGCGCGTGAATCGCATCATCCGAGAAGCCACGGCGGCGCATGCCTTCGAAGTTCATGCTGCGCGCTTCAGCCGGGTTGCCAAACACGGTGACGTACGCCGGAACGTCCTTGCCAATCGCCGTGCCCATGCCGGAAAAGCTGTGGGCACCGATGTGGCAATACTGATGCACCAGGGTGAAACCCGACAGAATCGCCCAGTCAGCCACGTGAACATGGCCGGCCAACGCCGTGTTGTTGACCAGGATGCAGTGATTGCCGATCACGCTGTCGTGACCGATGTGAGCATAGGCCATGATCAGGTTGTGATCACCGATGGTGGTCTCGGCGCGATCCTGAATGGTGCCACGATGAATCGTGACGCCTTCGCGAATCACATTGTGATCGCCGATGACCAGACGCGTGGCTTCGCCCTTGTACTTCAAGTCAGGCGTGTCCTCACCCACCGAGGAAAACTGGTAGATGTGATTGTGTTTACCGATTTTGGTCGGCCCCCGCAGAATCACGTGCGGACCAATCACCGTACCCTCGCCAATTTCCACACCGGGCCCGACGATCGACCAGGGGCCGACCTCCACATCGTCGGCCAGAACGGCCGTCGGATCGATGATTGCGCGAGGGTCAATCAAACTCATAGCTTGCGTTCCGCACAGATGATTTCAGCGGAGCATACCGGTTTGCCATCAACCGATGCCTGGCATTCGAACTTCCAGATCTGGCGCTTGCAGCTGATGAATTTGGCTTCAAGGATCAGCTGGTCGCCCGGCAGCACGGGCTGGCGAAAGCGCAGTTTGTCGGAGCCCACGAAGTAGTAGAGGGTGCCGTCGGCAGGCTTCACGTCAAGCATTTTGAAACCGAGAATGCCAGCAGCCTGAGCCATGGCTTCAATGATCAGCACACCCGGCATGATCGGATGCGCCGGGAAATGCCCATTGAAGAACGGCTCGTTGATGCTGACATTCTTGTAGGCACGAATGCTTTTATTCTCAACATCCAGCTCCACCACACGATCCACGAGCAGGAACGGGTAACGGTGAGGCAGATATTCGCGGATTTCGTTGATGTCCATCATTTCGAGAGCAAGCCTGTAGTCAAGATTGGGAGTGCGCGGCAAACGCGCGACACTCCTCTAGCAAATCAAGGAGGCAGTTTATCGGCTGTGCACGCTTGATAAGAAAGAAATATCAGCTATCAGATGACGCTTTACCGTCCGAGGTCACCGCCTCGACACTCTTTTCAAGCTGCTGCAGCCGTCGCGCCATGCTATCGAGCTTGCGAATGCGTGCTGCGCTCTTGCGCCACTCTGCAGCAGGCTGCATGGCGGTGCCCGAGGAATAGGAGCCTGGCTCGGTGATCGAATGGGTCACCATGGTCATGCCGGTGATGAAAACACCGTCGCAAATGTCGATATGCCCGACCAGCCCGACACCACCGGCCAGCATGCAATGCTTGCCAATCTTCGTGCTGCCGGAAATACCGACACAGGCCGCCATTGCCGTGTGATCACCCACCTGTACGTTGTGCGCGATCTGAATCTGGTTATCCAGCTTCACACCGTTGCCGATGCGCGTGTCGTCCATGGCGCCGCGGTCAATGGCGGTGTTCACACCGATTTCCACGTCGTCACCAATGCTCACGCCACCGATCTGGGCAATCTTGTGCCAGACGCCTTTCTGGTTGGCAAAGCCGAAGCCTTCACCACCCAGCACAGCGCCGGACTGAATCACCGCGCGCTGACCGACGCGAACGTCGTGATACAGCGTCACGCGAGGCGCCAGCCAGCCGCCGTCGCCGATCACGCTGCGCGCGCCGATGAAGCAGTGAGCCCCCAAGGTAACGCCCGCGCCAATACGCGCAGCGCTTTCGATCACAACAAAAGGACCGACACTGGCGCTGGCATCGACAACAGCATCCTCAGCCACGATTGCTGTCGGGTGAATACCGGCAGCAGCCTTGGGTTTGGGATCGAACAGGTGGGATATTCGTGCATACGCCAGATAAGGATCGGCGATCAGCAAAGCATCCCCCGCGTAACCCTCGGCGTCTGCGGGCTTGAGCAGTACGGCAGCCGCGCGGGTGGTGGCGAGGAATTTACGATATTGGGGATTGGCCAGAAAACTGACCTGACCGGGCCCCGCCTCCTGCAAGGTGGCAAGCCCGGTGATTTCCTTGTCCGCCGAGCCACGCAGTGTGGCCCCGAGGAACTCGGCCAACTGGCCGAGGGTGGTAGTCGCAGTCATGAAGTTACTTCAACTGGTTCATGCGCTCGATGACCTGGCGAGTGACGTCGTATTGTGGCTTGACGTCAATCACGGCACCGCGCTCGAACACCAAGTCAAAGCCGCCTTTCTTGATAACTTCTTCAACCGCCTGGTCCAGTTTTGGCTTCAGCACTTTCAGCATGTCACGGTCAGCAACGGCCTTGGCTTCGTTCAGCTCCTTGGACTGGAACTGGAAGTCGCGGGCTTTCTGCTTGAAGTCCAGCTCCAGCTTCTCACGCTCTGGCTGGGCCATTTTGTCGCCACCGGCTACCAGACGATCCTGAATGCCTTTGGCGCTGCTTTCCAGGGCCTTGAGCTTGGTCAGTTGCGGGCCGAATTTCTTTTCTGCGTCAACGGCATACTTTTTCGCGGCATCCGATTCCAGCAGTGCCATCTGGTAGTTCAGGACGGCAATTTTCATGTCAGCAAATGCCGGGCCTGCAATCAGAACAGTGGCCAGCAATGCCAATTGGGTCAACTTACGCACGTTGTAACTCCTACAGAATCCGTTGTCGTGATCAGTGATCAGACCCTTAGAAGGTCTGACCGAGAGAGAATTGGAAGACCTGGGTTTCGGTGTCGTTGTCCGGCTTTTTGACCGGCATGGCCAGAGCGAAGCTCAATGGACCCAAGGCTGTCACCCACGTCACCCCCACACCGACCGAGCTTGCCAGACCGGACAGCTCAGGACCGTTACACTGGATCTTCTGTCCATCAAGCGTGGTTTTAGCATTGTCGCAATTGGTGTTGAACACATTACCCACGTCCCAGAACAAAGACGTACGCAGCGAACGCTGATCCTTGACGAACGGCAGTGGGAACAGGATTTCTGCACCACCGGTGATCAGGACGTTACCGCCGAATGGCAACGGATCCTGATCCGGGTCAGCCAGGGTACCGGGCTTGCCACCGTTGGCCTCGCCACGGCTCGGCGTGCTGCGCGGACCCAAGGTGCTGTCCTTGAAGCCACGAACCGAGTTGAAACCACCGGCGTAGTAGTTCTCGTAGAACGGCAGACCGGAGGTCGAACCGTAGCCATCGCCATAACCCAGCTCCGAGTGCAGACGCAGCGTGGTGTTGGTGGTGATCGGGTGGAACAGCTGGCCACGGTAGTCGAGTTTGTAGAACGACAGGTCGCTGCCCGGAATGGTGGTTTCCAGGGTCAGGCTCTGAGACGAGCCACGGGTCGGCAGCGTGCCTTTGTTCAGGGTCGATTCAGACCAGCCCACAGAAGCTTTAAAGTTGGTAAAGCTGTCGCCTTCCTTTTCGAGGAAGTCGAAGATCTCGTCGACGGTGTAGGTACCGGTGTTGATCTGGTCCTGCTGAACGGACAGACCGAAGTTCAGACGCGAGGTCTCACTGATCGGGTAGCCCATGTTGACACCGGCGCCAATGCTGTCCACCGAGTAGCTGGCGATGTCGACATCGAGGTCGTCGTAGTTGGTCTTGCGATAGAACGCACTGTAACCCAGGCTCACACCGTCCGGCGTGAAGTACGGATCGACGTAGCTGAAGTTGTAGCGGGTCTGGTATTCACTTTTAGTCAGGCCAATGCTGACCTTGTTACCGGTACCCAGGAAGTTGTTCTGGCTGATCGAACCACCCAGGATCAGACCGGCGCTCTGCGCAAAGCCGACGCTGGCGGTGATCGAACCGGACGCCTGCTCTTCCACGGCGTAGTTCACGTCAACCTGATCGTCGGTACCCGGTACCGGTGGGGTTTCAACGTTCACTTCCTTGAAGAAGCCCAGACGATCCAGACGGGTCTTGGACTGATCGATCAGGTAAGTGGAAGCCCAACCGCCTTCCATCTGACGCATTTCACGACGCAGCACTTCATCCGCGGTCTTCGTGTTGCCTCGGAAGTTGATGCGATTCACGTAGGCACGCTTGCCCGGATCGACAGCGAAGGTGATGTCCACGGTGTGGTCTTCATCGTTCGGGGTCGGCACGCCGTTGACGTTGGCGAAGGTGTAACCCTCGTTACCCAGACGGCGGGTGATCAGTTCGGACGTGGTGGTCATGACCTTGCGCGAGAACACCTGACCCGGCTTGACCAGCAGCAGCGACTTAACCTGATCTTCCGGGACCTTGAGGTCACCGCTCAGCTTGACCGACTTGACGCTGTACTTCTCGCCTTCGTGAATGTTGACGGTGATGTATACGCTTTTCTTGTCAGGCGTGATCGATACCTGGGTCGAGGCGATATCCATGTTGATATAGCCGCGGTCCAGGTAGTAGGAGCGCAGACGTTCCAGGTCGCCGGAGAGTTTTTCCCGGGCGTACTTGTCGTCGTTCTTGAAGAAGGACAGCCAGTTGGTGGTCTTCAGCTCGAACAGATCGGTCAGGTCTTCTTCTTTAAAGACCGAATTACCCACCACGTTGATGTGCTGGATAGCAGCGACTGCGCCTTCGTTGATGTTGATCTTCAGGCCTACGCGGTTACGCGGCTGAGGAACGACTTCAGTGGCCACTTCCGCCGAGTAGCGACCTTGAGCGACGTACTGACGCTGCAGTTCGTTACGAACGCCTTCGAGGGTGGCGCGCTGGAAGATTTCGCCTTCAGCCAGACCCGACTGCTTCAGACCTTTCATCAGGTCCTCGGTAGTGATCGCCTTGTTGCCTTCGATTTCGATGCTCGCTACCGATGGACGCTCCACAACCGTGATGACCAGGACGTTACCGTCACGGCCCAGCTGGATGTCCTGGAAGAAACCGGTTTTGAACAGCGAGCGCGTGGCTTCAACCAAGCGCGAATCATCGGCCTGTTCACCCACGTTCAACGGCAACGCGCCAAAGACGCTGCCTGCGGACACCCGCTGCAGCCCGTTGACACGGATATCGGAGATAGTGAAGGACTCGGCGTGAACTTCGGCGATCATCAGTACGGCAAGAACCGCAGTTAGCAGCAGACGTTTCATGAAGTCCTTTCTTATTCCAACTGGCAATAAACAAACTGCCGCAAAATGCGGCAGATTCACAATTCGGCGTAGCTTTTTACAGTCGTCCCAGATCGTTGACCAGTGCGAGCAACATGACTCCGACCACCAGACTTACCCCGATCTGAACCCCCCAACCCTGTACCTTTTCCGACAGTGGACGACCACGCGCCCACTCGATCAGATAAAACAGCAAGTGCCCCCCGTCCAACACTGGAATGGGCAGCAAATTGAGAACCCCCAGGCTTATGCTCAGATAAGCGAGGAAATTCAAGAAGTCACCTACACCTGACTGGGCCGAAGCGCCCGCCACTTTAGCAATGGTTATCGGTCCGCTCAAGTTTTTTACCGAGAGCTCGCCGAACAGCATTTTCTTCAGTGAATCCAGCGTCAGCACGCTCATGGTCCAGGTGCGTCGCGCGCCCTCTGCCACGGCGGCCACAGGCCCATAGCTGACCTCGCGAAGCATTTCGGCTGGCCAGTCGACACCTTTGACGCCGGCACCGAGATAGCCGGTCGCCGCCTTGCCTTCACCGCGAGCGACCAAGGTCACAGGCAGGTCGATTGTCGCACCGTCACGCTCGACACTCAGCGAGATTTTGGTATCAGGGCGGACACGTACCCAATCCACCACCTGCTGCCACTCGTTGACCGACTGACCGTCCAGCGCAAGCAGACGATCGCCGGTCTTGAGGCCAGCGGCCTGGGCTGGGCCTTTGGAGTCGAGCTCGGCCAACACCGGCGGCAAGGCCGGGCGCCATGGGCGGATACCCAGCGAGTGAATCGGATCGGGCTCATCCGCGCCCTTGAGCCAGTTGTCCAGCACCAGCGTGTGCGGGGTTTCGACATCGGAACCCTGATCACGCACCTTCACCGCGATGCTGCCGGTCTCGCCGAGACGACGCACCAGTTGCAGATTGACCGCTGACCACCCGGCAGTGGCTTCGCCATCAATGGAAACAATTTCCTGACCGGAGACCAGGCCGGCCTTCTGCGCGATGCTGCCGGACTCGACTGCGCCGATGACCGGGCGCACCTGCTGACTGCCCAACATGGCCAGTACCCAGAAAAACGCGATGGCCAGCAGAAAGTTCGCCACAGGCCCTGCGATGACGATCGCAATGCGCTGATACACCGTTTTACGGTTGAACGACTGATCAATCAGCTCGGCAGGGACCTCGCCCTCGCGCTCATCGAGCATCTTGACGTAGCCGCCCAGCGGAATGGCGGCCACCACATATTCGGTGCCTTTGCGGTCATGCCAGCGTAACAGCGGCATGCCGAAACCGACGGAAAAACGCAAAACCTTGACGCCGCAACGCCGGGCCACCCAGAAGTGGCCAAACTCGTGAAAGGTCACCAGCACGCCCAATGCCACCAGGGTACCGACAATCATATATAGCGCGCTCATCGCAATTCTCCGGGTACCGGTCGGACGTGACGGGCAAGTATCAAACGGATACCTGCCTCTGCCGACGCACCTGTGCCATGTGACATATATCGCCTATCGATCATTGCGCCCGAGCCACTGCTCAGCCAGGAAACGCGCCCTGGCATCGATCTCGAACACCGCCTCGAGCTCGCTGACCGCTACAACCGGCTGCGTATTCAAGACCTCGTCGATCATACTCGCGATTTCCGGAAAACGAATGCGTCGGTCCAGAAACGCCGCCACGGCGACTTCGTTGGCAGCATTCAAGACCGCCGGAGCGCTGCCGCCCGCGTCAGCAGCTTGCCGCGCCAGACGCAAACATGGAAAGCGCATTTCGTCCGGGGCCTGGAAGTCCAGACGCGCAATGCTGAACAGATCCAGCGGCGCGACGCCCGAATCAATGCGCTCCGGCCACGCCAGTGCGTGGGCTATCGGCGTGCGCATGTCCGGGTTGCCCAACTGGGCCAGCACCGAACCGTCCACGTAATCGACCATGGAATGGATGACGCTTTGCGGATGAACCACCACCTCGATGTGTGCAGGGGTGGTGTCGAACAACCAGCAGGCTTCGATCAACTCGAGACCCTTGTTCATCATGCTGGCCGAGTCGACGGAAATCTTGCGGCCCATGGACCAGTTCGGATGCGCGCAGGCCTGATCAGGCGACACGTGCTCAAGCTCCGCCAGCGGCGTTTCGCGAAACGGGCCGCCGGACGCGGTGAGCAGCACTCGCCGCACACCCACAGCGCCCAGACCGCTGGCGTAGTTGCCGGGCAGGCACTGGAAAATTGCGTTGTGCTCGCTGTCCAGCGGCAACAGAACCGTTCCACTGCGATGAACCGCATCCATGAACAGACCGCCAGACATGACCAGCGCTTCCTTGTTGGCCAGCAGCACCTTCTTGCCTGCCTCGACCGCCGCAAGCGTCGGTCGCAGGCCTGCGGCGCCGACAATGGCCGCCAGCACGGTATCGACCTGAGGATGGGCCGACACTTCGCACAAGCCCCCCTCCCCCACGAGCACGCGGGTATCCAAACCAGCTGCGCGCAGATCGTCCTGCAATTGACGCGCAGCAACGGTCGTCGGCACCACCGCAAATTGCGGGGTGTGACGAACGCACAACGCCAGCAGCTCGGCCAGTCGTGTGTAGCCGGTCAGGGCAAACACCTGGTAACGAGAAGGATGGCGGGCGATGACATCCAGGGTGCTGACGCCAACCGACCCTGTGGCGCCCAGCACGGTGATCTGTTGAGGCTTGCTCACATCATGCCCCAGTCTTTTGCGGCCCACAGCAGCAGGGCGAATACAGGGATCGCGGCGGTCAAGCTGTCGATACGATCCAGCACACCGCCGTGCCCCGGCAGCAGATTACTGCTGTCCTTGATCCCGGACTTGCGCTTGAACATGCTCTCGGTCAGGTCGCCCACGACGGAGATCAGCACCACGATAGCTGCGCAGACCAGGGCAAAGATAATCTCGGCCACCGACCAGCCGCGACTGATCCCGACCACCAACGTGATCAGTAGACATGCCACCAGCCCGCCATAGAGACCTTCCCAGCTTTTGCCGGGGCTGACCTTTGGCGCCAGCTTGCGCTTGCCGAATGCCTTGCCGGAAAAGTAAGCGCCGATGTCCGCGCCCCAGACCAATATCATGACTGTGAGAATCAGCCAGTTGCCCATTGGCTCGAGCTTGATCAGGACCAACCCTTGCCAGGCTGGCAGCAGGATCAGCAGACCGATGACCAGCTTGCACAGCACGCTGGACCAGTGATCGCTGGATTCAGGGTAGGTCAGCACCAGCCACGTGGCGGTCAGCCACCACAACAGGGCCGCCACCAAAAGCCAGGGCGCGATACTCGGCATCAGGTACAGCACAAACAGCAGGGCCGCCACCACCACAGCGCAGAGCACGCGCAGGGACTGGGCTTCAAGGCCGGCCAGACGCGCCCACTCCCAGGCACCCAGTGCAACCACCGCTCCGATGAACAAGGCGAAGTAACCGCCTTCCAGCAGAAAGAAACCGCACAGCGCCAGAGGCGCGAGAATCAGCGCTGTAATGATTCGTTGTTTGAGCATTAAGCACGGGCTCCAGCTTCTACCTGCTCGCTTGTCTTACCGAAGCGGCGTTGGCGCGAAGCGTAATCGGCCAGCGCATGGCGCATGGCATCGTGTTTGAAGTCCGGCCAGAATAGGTCGGAGAAGTACAACTCGGCGTACGCGAGCTGCCAGAGCAGGAAATTGCTGATGCGGTGCTCGCCACCGGTGCGGATGCACAGGTCAGGCAGCGGCAGATCCCCCGTCGCAAGGCACGTCTGCAAGAGTTCAGGGGTAATGTCCTCAGGACGCAGATGCCCCGCCTGAACCTCACGGGCCAGTCGCTGCGCGGCCTGAGCGATATCCCACTGACCGCCGTAGTTGGCGGCGATCTGCAGAACAAAGCGGCTGTTTGCGGCAGTGGCCGCTTCCGCTTCGCGAATGGCGGCCTGCAACTCAGGGTGAAAACGCGAACGATCACCGATGATGCGCAGGCTGATGCCGTTTTCGTTCAGGCGGCGGGTCTCGCGACGCAACGCGGTGAAGAACAGCTCCATCAACGCTCCAACCTCATCGGCCGGGCGTTGCCAGTTCTCACTGGAGAAGGCGAACAGCGTCAGCACCTCGACCTTGGCCTCGGCGCATACCTCAATCACCGCACGAACAGCGTCTACGCCAGCTTTGTGGCCTGCCACACCCGGCAGCAGGCGCTTCTTGGCCCAGCGATTGTTCCCATCCATGATGATCGCGACATGGCGCGGTACCGAGGACGGCACAGCCAGCTTTGTCTTTTCCATGAAAGCGCCCTGATCCTTATACAGCCATCAGGTCTTTTTCTTTCTCTTCCGTCGCCTTGGTGATCTGAGCCTCGAAGTCCTTGATCAGCTTGTCGATCTCCGCAGTACCACGACGCTCTTCGTCTTCGCTGATTTCCTTGTCCTTGACCAGCTTCTTCAGATCACCCAAGGCATCACGACGAATGTTGCGCACGGCAACACGAGCGTCTTCGGCAGCGCTGCGTGCCTGCTTGGTGAAGCCTTTACGAGTCTCTTCGGTCAGAGGCGGCATGGAGATCAGCAGCAACTCACCCAGGTTAGTCGGGTTCAGGTTCAGACCTGCACTACCGATCGCCTTGTCGACGGCAGCCAGCATGTTGCGCTCGAAAGGCACGACCTGCAGGGTGCGAGTGTCTTTGACGGTGACGTTGGCGACGCCGGTCAGCGGAGTATCCACGCCATAATAAGGAACCATCACAGCACCCAGGATGCTTGGGTGCGCTTTGCCGGTACGAATCTGACCGAAAGCGTGGTTCAAGGACTCGATGGACTTCTTCATGCGCTCTTGAGCGTCTTTTTTGATTTCGTTGATCATTGTTCGCCTTCCTCGATCAAGGTTCCTTCCGCGCCGCCGTGCACGATGTTCAGCAGGGCGCCAGGTTTGTTCATATTAAAGACACGCAGCGGCATCTTGTGGTCACGGCACAGGCAAATGGCCGTCAGATCCATCACGCCCAGCTTGCGATCCAGCACTTCATCGTATGTCAGATGATCGAACTTCTCGGCATGCGGGTCCTTGAATGGATCGGCAGTGTACACACCATCGACCTTGGTTGCCTTCAACACGACGTCCGCGTCGATTTCGATAGCGCGCAGGCAGGCGGCCGAGTCGGTGGTGAAGAACGGGTTGCCGGTACCGGCCGCGAAAATGACCACTTCCTTGGCGTTCAGGTGACGCATGGCCTTGCGACGATCGTAGTGATCGGTCACACCCACCATGGAAATGGCCGACATTACGATGGCCGAGATATTGGCACGTTCCAGCGCGTCACGCATGGCCAGGGCGTTCATGACAGTGGCCAGCATGCCCATGTGGTCGCCAGTGACCCGATCCATGCCTGCGGCACTCAGTGCTGCACCGCGAAACAGGTTGCCACCGCCGATGACGAGGCCGACCTGCACACCGATTCCAACCAGCTGCCCCACTTCCAGCGCCATGCGGTCCAGCACTTTGGGGTCGATGCCGAACTCTTCGGACCCCATAAGGGCCTCACCGCTAAGCTTGAGTAGAATGCGTTTATAGCGAGCTTGATAACCACTGCCCTGCTGAGCCATTGCGAATCTCTCCTGCGGCATCTTGAAAAAAATGTACGGCGCTGCCTTGAGCCTGCGCTAACTCTAGGCCACCGCTTGAGGGATGTGCAGTTTGCACGTGTCACATCCCCGAAAAAACAAATTCATGCAGCCGTTTGACAAAGAGGCTGCGCGCGTGAGCGGGCAGCCTCTTTGATCGACAGCTTTGAAACCGTCTTACTGCTTGGCAGCAGCCAGCTGGGCAGCAACTTCTTCAGCGAAGTTGTCGACTGGCTTCTCGATGCCTTCGCCCACTTTGAAGTAGGTGAAGGAAACGATTTCAGCACCGGCTTTCTTGGCCAGGGCGCCAACGGTGACTTCAGGGTTCTTCACGAACGCCTGCTCAACCAGGCTAGCTTCAGCCAGGAACTTGGCGATACGGCCACTGACCATCTTCTCGGCGATTTCAGCAGGCTTGCCTTTGAGCTTCTCTTCGTTCAGCTGCAGGAACACAGCCTTCTCGCGCTCGATCGCTTCAGCCGAAACGTCGGTTGGCAGCAGGAACTCAGGGTTGCTTGCAGCAACGTGCATCGCGATGTCTTTGGCCAGCTCGACGTCGCCGCCTTTCAGGACAACGGCTACGCCGATCTTGTTGCCGTGCAGGTAGGAACCGACAACGTCACCTTCAACGCGTACCAGACGACGGATATTGACGTTTTCGCCAACTTTAGCAACCAGGGCTTCGCGAGCACCTTCCTGAGCGGCGATCAGCGGAGCTGCGTCGGTCAGTTTGTCAGCGAATGCCTTCTCGACGCTTGCAGCGACGAAGTTCTTGAAGTCGTCCTGCAGAGCCAGGAAGTCGGTCTGGGAGTTGACTTCGAGCAGGACAGCGGCTTTGCCGTCGTCCTTGATGGCGATAGCGCCTTCAGCAGCAACGTTGCCTGCTTTCTTGGCAGCCTTGATGGCGCCCGAAGCACGCATGTCGTCGATGGCTTTTTCGATGTCGCCGCCGGCCTTGGTCAGGGCCTTTTTGCAGTCCATCATGCCTTCGCCAGTACGCTCGCGCAGTTCTTTGACCAACGCTGCAGTAATCTCTGCCATTTCAAAATCCTCTTGGATAGGTCTTCAACCATTCCACCCGCCGGGCGGGCGTACAAAATTCTTGAAAATCCATGATGACAGCTGCGCATGACAATAAAGTCGACGACAACGCCAGATGGTTTTCGAGGTGGCAAAAAGGGGGCTGAGCCCCCTTTTTGCGCACCGAGTAGACGCTAAGCGTCCATTACTCGGCAGCAGTTGCCGCTTCTTCAGCGTAAACTTCAGTGCCGCCAGCAACGTTGTTGCGACCACGGATAACAGCGTCAGCCATCGAACCCATGTACAGCTGGATGGCGCGAATGGCGTCATCGTTGCCTGGGATGATGTAGTCAACGCCTTCCGGGCTGCTGTTGGTATCGACAACGCCGATGACCGGGATGCCCAGCTTGTTGGCTTCGGTGATCGCGATGCGCTCGTGATCAACGTCGATAACGAACAGTGCGTCTGGCAGACCGCCCATGTCCTTGATGCCGCCCAGGCTACGATCCAGCTTTTCCAGATCGCGAGTGCGCATCAGCGCCTCTTTCTTGGTCAGCTTGGAGAAAGTGCCGTCTTCAGCCTGAACTTCCAGCTCGCGCAGACGCTTGATGGAGGCACGGATGGTTTTGAAGTTGGTCAGCATGCCGCCCAACCAGCGGTGATCGACGTACGGCGAACCGCAACGTGCTGCTTCTTCAGCAACGATCTTGCCAGCGGAACGCTTGGTGCCCACGAACAGAATCTTGTTTTTGCCCTGAGCCAGGCGCTCTACGAACGTCAGAGCGTCGTTGAACATTGGCAGGGTTTTTTCAAGGTTGATGATGTGGATCTTGTTACGCGCGCCGAAAATGTACTTGCCCATTTTCGGGTTCCAGTAACGGGTCTGGTGGCCGAAGTGCACACCGGCCTTCAGCATATCGCGCATGTTGACTTGGGACATGATAGTTCCTTGATAAGTCGGGTTAGGCCTCCACGTATCCCAATGACCAACCAGCGGCATGAGCCGAGGGCACCCAGGTCATCGTGTCGACACGTGTGTGGGTTTAGGCTTTCGGGACGTACCCCGGAAAGCGGCGCATTTTATATCACAAAAGTCTAGATAACGGAACCCGAATCAAGATCCTGTTTTTTCGACGCTTTTGCCCCGCTCCGGATGCCGCGCTTCACAGCCTGCCAGCTTCTATATGAGGACGCGATGATAACCCGCCCGGAGCCGGTCTGATAGAATCGCGTTTTTCCGTGTTTTAGCCGCGGCCCTGCCGCGCCGAGAGAGCCTTGTATGACCGTTACCATCAAAACCCCTGAAGACATCGAAAAGATGCGCATCGCCGGTCGTCTGGCCGCCGAAGTCCTGGAAATGATCGCAGCGTACGTCAAGCCCGGGGTCACCACCGACGAACTGGACCGCCTCTGCCATGACTACATCGTCAACGAGCAGAAGGCCATCCCGGCGCCGCTGAACTACAAAGGTTTCCCCAAATCCATCTGCACCTCGATCAATCACGTCGTCTGCCATGGCATTCCGAACGAGAAGCCATTGAAGGAAGGCGATGTGCTGAACATCGACGTGACCGTCATCAAGGACGGTTACCACGGCGACACCAGCCGGATGTTCCACGTCGGCAAGGTTCCCGAGTGGGCCGAGCGCCTGTCGAAGATCACCCAGGAGTGCATGTATAAAGGCATCGAACTGGTCAAGCCGGGCGCGCACCTGGGCGACATCGGCGAAGTGATCCAGAAGCACGCCGAAAAGAACGGCTTCTCCGTGGTGCGCGAATACTGCGGGCACGGCATCGGCAAGGTGTTCCACGAAGAGCCGCAGGTCCTGCACTACGGCAAGGCCGGTACCGGCATGGAGCTCAAGGAAGGCATGACCTTCACCATCGAGCCGATGATCAACCAGGGCAAGGCCGACACGCGCCTGCTGGGCGACGGCTGGACAGCCATCACCAAGGATCGCAAGCTGTCGGCGCAGTGGGAGCACACCATTCTGGTCACCGCCACAGGCTACGAAATCTTCACCCTGCGCAGCGACGACACCATTGCCCGCACCTCCGCCTGATTACCGATCATCCCGTGCGATATAGATAGAAGGAAAGCAGTTCGATGCCGCAGGTGGACCCAGATTTGTTCGATCGTGGCCAGTTCCAGGCCGAACTGGCGCTGAAGGCCAGCCCCATTGCCGCCTTCAAGAAAGCTATCCGCCAGGCCCGCGAGGTACTGGATGAACGTTTCAAATCGGGTCGCGAGATTCGTCGACTGATCGAGGATCGCGCCTGGTTCGTCGACAACATCCTGCAACAGGCCTGGGAGCAGTTCGACTGGAGCGAAGACGCCGACATCGCTTTGCTGGCGGTCGGCGGCTATGGTCGTGGCGAACTGCACCCCTATTCGGACATCGACCTGCTGATCCTGCTGGACAGCGCCGACCATGAAATCTTCCGGGATTCCATCGAGCGTTTTCTGACGCTCTTGTGGGACATTGGCCTGGAAGTCGGTCAGAGCGTTCGTTCGGTCGACGAATGCGCCATCGAGGCCCGCGCCGACCTGACGGTGATCACCAACCTGATGGAGAGCCGCACCATTGCCGGCCCCGAGCACTTGCGCCAGCGCATGCTGGACGTCACCAGCACCTCGCAAATGTGGCCGAGCAAGGAGTTCTTCCTGGCCAAGCGTGCCGAACAGAAGGCCCGTCACCACAAATATTTCGACACCGAATACAACCTGGAGCCCAACGTCAAAGGCTCGCCGGGTGGCCTGCGGGACATCCAGACCATCCTCTGGGTCGCCCGCCGTCAGTACGGCACCCTGAACCTGCACGCGCTAGCCGACCAGGGCTTCCTGCTGGAAAGCGAAAATGCGCTGCTGGCGTCGTCCCAGGAGTTCCTGTGGAAGGTGCGCTACGCCTTGCACATGCTCGCAGGCCGCGCCGAAGACCGCCTGCTGTTCGACTATCAGACCAATATCGCACGCCTGCTGGGCTATCAGGACAACGACGCGAAGCTGGCTATCGAACGCTTCATGCAGAAGTACTATCGAGTGGTCATGAGCATCGCCCAGTTGAGCGACCTGATCATCCAGCACTTCGAAGAGGTGATCCTCTCGGACGACCAGAACACCGTCACCGAATCGATCAACTCGCGCTTCCAGCTGCATGACGGCTACATCGAGGCGACCCACCCGAATGTCTTCAAGCGCACGCCGTTCGCGATGCTGGAGATTTTCGTGCTGATGGCTCAGCGCCCGGAAATCAAGGGCGTGCGGGCCGATACCATTCGCCTGCTGCGCGAACACCGGCACTTGATCAACGACGATTTCCGCAACGATATTCGCAACACCAGCCTGTTCATCGAGCTGTTCAAGTGCGAAGTCGGCATCCACCGCAACCTGCGGCGGATGAACCGTTACGGCATCCTGGGCCTGTACCTGCCCGAGTTCGGGCACATCGTCGGGCAGATGCAGCATGACCTGTTCCACATCTATACGGTCGACGCCCATACGCTGAACCTGATCAAACATCTGCGTAAGCTTCAGTACACGCAGATGTCAGAAAAATTCCCGCTGGCCAGCAAGCTGATGGGCAAGCTGCCCAAGCCGGAGCTGATCTACCTGGCCGGTCTGTATCACGACATCGGCAAAGGGCGAGGCGGCGATCACTCGGAGCTTGGCGCGGTCGACGCCGAGGCGTTCGGCATTCGCCATCACCTGCCTACCTGGGACACACAACTGATCGTCTGGCTGGTGCAGAACCACCTGGTGATGTCGACCACTGCCCAGCGCAAGGACTTGTCCGACCCGCAGGTGATTCACGACTTCGCGCAGTTCGTGGGCGACGAGGTGCACCTGGATTACCTTTACGTGCTGACCATCGCCGACATCAACGCCACCAATCCGACGCTGTGGAACTCCTGGCGCGCCAGCCTGTTGCGCCAGCTGTACACCGAAACCAAGCGCGCGCTCAAACGCGGCCTGGAAAACCCGGTGGACCGCGAGGAGCAGATCCGCCGCACGCAAAGCGCCGCGCTGGACATTCTGGTGCGCAGCGGCACCGATCCGGACGACGTCGAGCAGCTGTGGTCGCAGCTGGGCGATGACTATTTCCTGCGCCACACCGCAGGCGACGTAGCCTGGCACAGCGACGCGATCCTGCAGCAACCGGCCGATGGTGGCCCGCTGGTACTGATCAAGGAAACCACTCAACGCGAGTTCGAAGGCGGCACGCAGATCTTCATCTACGCCCCCGACCAGCACGACTTCTTCGCCGTGACCGTGGCAGCGATGGACCAGTTGAACCTGAACATTCACGATGCCCGGGTCATCACCTCGACCAGCCAGTTCACCCTCGACACCTACATCGTGCTCGACAGTGACGGCGGCCCGATCGGCGACAATCCCGAGCGAATCAAGACCATTCGCGAGGGCCTGACCGAAGCGCTGCGCAACCCGGACGACTACCCGACCATCATCAAACGTCGGGTGCCGCGCCAGCTCAAGCATTTTGCCTTCGCGCCGGTGGTGACGATTTCCAACGACGCCCAGCGGCCGGTGACCGTGCTGGAGCTGAGTGCACCGGATCGCCCGGGCCTGCTGGCGCGTATCGGCAAGATCTTCCTGGAGTTCGACCTGTCGCTGCAAAACGCCAAGATTTCGACCCTCGGCGAGCGCGTGGAAGACGTGTTCTTCCTCACTGACGAGAACAACCAGCCGCTGTCCGATCCGCAACTGTGCAGCCGCTTGCAGGACGCCATTGTCCAGCAGCTCAGCGTCAACCAGGAACCGGGCGAGCTGCGTATCAGCATCTGAACGCCCTGACGATTTGATTTAACGGCGCCTGTGACCCTAAGCACGGACGCCCCGCTCCGCGAGAACGATGACCCATGAACAACGCTCTGCAACAGCTTCAGCCATACCCGTTCGAAAAGCTCCGCGCCCTGCTGGGAAGCGTCACGCCCAACCCGGACAAGCGGCCAGTCGCGCTGTCCATCGGCGAGCCGAAACATGCCTCGCCCGCGTTCGTCGCCAAGGCACTGGCCGACAACCTGGACAAGATGGCGGTGTATCCGACCACCGCAGGCATCCCGGCCTTGCGTGAAGCGATTGCCAGCTGGTGCGAGCGTCGTTTCAGCGTACCGCAAGGCTGGCTCGATGCAGCTAAACATGTGCTGCCGGTCAACGGCACCCGCGAAGCGCTGTTCGCCTTCACCCAGACCGTGGTCAACCGCAGCGATGACGGCCTGGTGGTCAGCCCCAACCCGTTTTACCAGATCTACGAAGGCGCGGCGTTCCTCGCGGGCGCCGAGCCGCACTACCTGCCTTGCCTGGTGGAACACGGCTTCAACCCGGATTTCGACGCTGTTGCGACGGATATCTGGAAGCGTTGCCAGATCCTTTTCCTGTGCTCGCCCGGCAACCCGACGGGCGCGCTGATCCCATTGGACACCCTGAAAAAACTCATCGCCCTGGCGGACGAGCACGACTTTGTCATTGCCGCCGACGAGTGCTACAGCGAGCTGTATTTCGACGAAGACACCCCACCGCCGGGCCTGCTGACCGCCTGCGCCGAACTGGGCCGCAGCGATTTCAAACGTTGTGTGGTGTTCCACAGCCTGTCCAAACGTTCCAACCTGCCAGGCCTGCGCTCGGGGTTTGTCGCCGGCGATGCCGACATCCTCAAGGCATTCCTGCTGTACCGCACCTACCACGGTTGCGCGATGCCGGTTCAAACCCAACTGGCCAGCATCGCGGCCTGGAACGACGAAGCCCATGTACGCGCTAACCGTGACTTGTATCGCGAAAAGTTCGACGCCGTGCTGAACATTCTTTCCCCGGTGATGGACGTACAACGCCCCGACGGCAGCTTCTATTTGTGGCCAAACGTGGGTGGCGACGACGCCGCCTTCTGCCGCGACCTGTTCGAAGCCGAGCACGTGACCGTGGTGCCGGGTTCGTACCTTTCCCGCGATGTCGAGGGCTCCAATCCCGGCGCAGGCCGTGTGCGCATGGCGCTGGTGGCACCACTGGCCGAATGTGTGGAAGCGGCTGAGCGGATTCGTGATTTTGTGCAGGCTCGTCAACTCCGCTGATCGGGATTCGCCCTTTTAATGCAGAAAGGGTCGCCCCCTCTGGAGCGGCCCTTTTTAGGCTGGTTGAAAAACAATAAATATCTATATACATGGCAGCAGGCGCATCGGGGACACTTCGGCTGAGCCTGCGGATTCAGGCATCTCCTTTATTTAGTCGCAAGGAAGTGAATGAATTGAATGCCCCTCCTGTTCCCCATCCGCTCCAGATAGCTGCCCGAAAAGCCCTGCACCTCTCGCCAGACGCCTCAGCCAACAGCCGCCGGAAAAAGCGCTCAGTAGGCTATCAATCCGCTTTCTGGCCCAACGCGAGCACGCTGAGTATCGGTTTCGTCGACGACGATCTCTCGCCTGAACATAAACAGAAAATCATCGACGCCATCAACCAGTGGCAGCCCTACGTCAACCTGACGTTCGAGTTCATCGATGGCAGCGAGGACCAGCCCGGCTACGGAAAAGGTGATATTCGCATCACCACCAAATCCAGCCAGAACTATTCACTGATCGGAACCGCCGCCAAGGCCAATGATCCCTGGACACCGACGATGGTCCTGGGTGTCGAACCGTCCGACCCCAAGTTCGCAAGCACGGTCATGCATGAATTCGGGCATGCCCTGGGCGCGGAACATGAACACCAGCACCCCGAAGCCGATATCCCCTGGGATTTGCCCAAGGTCTACGCGTTTTATGCTTCCAAGGGCCATAGCGCCGAGGTGGTGGAGGAAAGCGTGCTGGCCAAGCTGCCGACCGAAGGAGCGCTGACGCTGCCTTATGATCGTCTCTCGATCATGCATTACCCCGTCGACAATGCGCTGACCACCGGAGACTGGGAAGTCGGCATCAACTCGACCTTGAGCGAGAAGGACAAGGCATTCATGCGCCTTGCTTACCCTCGCAACTGAACGAGTTGCTGCCGATGAGCCTGTCTATTTCGCGACGCCCAGGTTGGCCTCGTTCAAATCCAGCTCTGCCAGAATCAGCCTCAGCACGTCATCGCCGATCTTGCGATGACGATGCAGGCTGTACAGCTCCAGGCGCTGGGCTCGCAGGGCGTTGACCCGCATGCGCTTCTCCAGTTGATCCATCTGGAAGGCCAGCGCCTGGGCCTCGGCCGTGTCGTTGAAGATCTCCAGACGATGGCGGTATTCGGACATGATGCGCGATTTCACCTCAGTCGCCAGCACAGCTTGCGCGGCATCGGGCGATCCAGCGGCGCCGGGAATGTCTTCGTTTTCAAGGGTCTGAATCGCCGCCTGGGCGGTCAGCCTCCAGGCCTCGCGCACTTCGCGCTTGAGCTGCAGATCCGGAGCGCTGACCAGGCCGCGCAGCAGCAAAGGCAGGCAGACGCTGGCGACCACCAGCGACAACAGGATCACCCCGGCAGCGATGAAGATCAGCAGGTCGCGCTCGGGGAACGCAACCCCGGCGGCGATCAGCATCGGCACCGACAAGGTACCCGCCAGGGTCACTGCTCCGCGCACGCCACCGACCGTCAGCAACAGGGTCGAACGAGTCGACAGCTCCAACGAACCATCAGCCCGCCCTCTCCAGCGACGAATCTGAATCATCAGCCGCCACACACTGCGCACCCAGATGTAACGCAACACCACCAGCACGACAAAGATCGCCAGGACATCGAGACAACGCCACAGCAGCGTCGGCCACAGCGTCACTTCATCATGGGTGACCGCGCTGACGATGTCCGGCAGTTGCAGCCCCAGGAGCAGAAAAATCAGGCCATTGAAGGCGAACTCCAGAAGCGTCCAGACGCTGCGATTGAGCAGGCGCGTGCTGGTCTGGCGCGGCAGCAGATCGACCCAACTCTGCATCATCCCCGCTGCCACGGCCGAGAGAATGCCCGACACCTCAAGCCGCTCGGCGAGTACATAGGCCGCAAACGGCAGCAACAACATAAACACCACGTGAGTCGCGGGGTCGTCCCAGCCGCGAGTGATCATCCAGCTGCGAAAACGCCCCACCAGCCAGCTCAGGACCACGCCGACCGCCAGCCCGCCGACCGCCACCACAATGAAGGTCAGGCTGGCGTCGGTGATGGAAAACACACCAGTAATGGCCGCCGCCAGCGCAAACTTGAAGGTCACCAGGCCCGACGCATCGTTCATCAGTGCCTCGCCCTGTAGCATACGCATGATCGGCGCAGGCAGACGGTCCTGGGCGATGGCAGATACAGCGACGGCGTCTGTAGGAGAAAGCACGGCAGCCAGCGCGAACGCAACAGGCAGGGGCACGCTTGGCAGCAACCAGTGAATGAAATAACCGGCGCCGATGACCGTGAATATCACCAGGCCCACCGCCAGCGTCAGAATCGGCCCGCGATAACGCCAGAAATCTCGCTTGGGCATGCGCCAGCCATCGGAGAACAACAGCGGCGGCAGGAACAGAAAGAGGAACAGCTCGGGGTCCAGCGCGACGTGCAACCCCAGAGTCGGCCAGGCCAGCAAAGCGCCGGCCGCGATCTGCACCAGTGGTAACGGCAGCGGGATCACCCGGGCCAGTAATCGCGAGACACCTACCAGCGTCAACAGGATCAGGACGGTATAGGCTGTCTGCATTGCGCGTTCCTCAAACGAGCGACTTTTGACTGTGCCAAGAGCCACCCCAGGCACAGCGTCGAATGCCATATTAGCGGTTTAAGCTGGCCCCTCGTCTTCATACATAGGTCTTAACCGCCATAAAAACTGCACGGATACGCACAAAGCATCGCCGGGCCGCACCCAAGCGGCGTGTACGTGGCATAATCCGTCACCGTTTTTTTCAACCATCCCAAAGAGGGGCAAGCTCATGGCTGACATACAGTTGCACCTGTACGGGATCAAAGCCTGCGACACCATGAAAAAGGCCCGCACCTGGCTCGATGAAAAATCGGTGGACTACGATTTCCACGACTACAAGACGCTGGGCATCGACCGCGAACACCTGACCCAGTGGTGCAACGAGCACGGCTGGCAGACAGTGTTGAATCGCGCCGGCACGACCTTTCGCAAACTGGATGAGGCGCAAAAAGCCGACCTCGACCAAGGCAAGGCGATCGAACTGATGCTCGCCCAGCCGTCGATGATCAAGCGCCCCGTGCTCGATCTTGGCGACAAGACCCTGATTGGCTTCAAACCCGAACTGTACGCAGCAGCTATCGCCTGATTGAGATAGCTATTTAAAGAGGTAATCCCATGTCCGCTTCCCTGTTCAGCCTGGCCTTCGGCGTCGGCACCCAAAATCGTCAAGGCACCTGGCTGGAAGTTTTCTACGCCCTGCCCCTGCTCAACCCATCGGCTGAAATCGTGGCCGCCGTGGCGCCAATTCTGGGTTACACCGGTGGCAATCAGGCCATCGCCTTCAACACCGATCTGGCCTCGAAACTGGCCGACGCACTGAAGTCGGTCGACGCTGCTCAAGCCGCGCTGCTGACCCGTCTGGCCGAAAGCCACAAGCCGCTGGTTGCCACCGTTCTGGCCGAAGACGCTGCGCTGACTTCCACGCCTGAGGCCTACCTCAAGCTGCACCTGCTGTCCCACCGCCTGGTCAAGCCCCACGGCCTGAGCCTGGCGGGCGTGTTCCCGCTGCTGCCGAACGTGGCCTGGACCAGCCACGGCGCAATCGACCTGGGCGAACTGGGCGAGCGTCAACTCGAAGCGCGTCTCAAGGGCGAGCTGCTGGAAGTGTTCTCCGTCGACAAATTCCCGAAAATGACCGACTACGTCGTACCGGCTGGCGTGCGTATCGCTGACACCGCGCGCGTTCGTCTGGGCGCCTACATCGGCGAAGGCACCACCGTGATGCACGAAGGTTTCGTCAACTTCAACGGCGGCACCGAAGGTCCGGGCATGATCGAAGGCCGCGTGTCGGCTGGCGTGTTCGTCGGCAAAGGTTCGGACCTGGGCGGCGGTTGTTCGACCATGGGCACCCTGTCGGGCGGCGGCAACATCGTCATCAAGGTGGGCGAAGGCTGCCTGATCGGCGCGAACGCCGGTATCGGCATTCCGCTGGGCGATCGCAACACCGTTGAAGCCGGTCTGTACATCACCGCAGGCACCAAGGTCGCGCTGCTGGATGAGAAGAACGAGCTGGTCAAGGTCCTCAAGGCCCGTGATCTGGCCGGTCAGCCTGACCTGCTGTTCCGTCGCAACTCGCAAACCGGCGCTGTGGAATGCAAATCCCACAAGTCGGCCATCGAGCTGAACGAAGCGCTGCACGCTCACAACTGATCGACTGAGGAGGCGAATTCACTCGCGCTACGGCATTTCAGGCCAAACCTCTTTGCCGCCTGAAAGATCCTCGCGAATGAATTCGCCCACAGGACAGAGAGTGAATCTCCAATGCCCCTCATTTCCCCCTGGCGCGCTGACTTCCCTGCACTCGACGCCCTCGAACGGCAAGGCCAGACCTATCTGGACAGCGCCGCCACCGCACAAAAACCTCAAGCCGTGATCGACGCCCTGGCCCATTACTACACCAATGGCGCGGCCAACGTGCACCGTGCCCAGCACCTGCCCGGCGCGATGGCCACTCAGGCCTTCGAGGACACTCGCCGCAAGGCTGGCGAATGGCTGAATGCAGGCGCCAGCGGGCAGATCGTCTTCACCCACGGCGCTACGTCGGCGTTCAACCTGCTGGCCTATGGGCTCGAGCATCTGTTTCAGGCGGGCGACGAGATCGTCATCAGCGCCCTGGAGCATCACGCCAACCTGTTGCCCTGGCAGCAACTGGCCAAGCGTCGTGACCTGAAACTCGTTATCCTGCCGCTGACCGCACAAGGCGTCATCGACCTGCAGACGGCGGCGTCATTGATCACCTCGCGCAGCCGCTTGCTGGCGGTCAGTCAGTTGAGCAACGTGCTGGGCACCTGGCAGCCGGTCACCGAACTGATGGCGCTGGCCAAGGCTCAAGGCGCGCTGAGCATCATCGATGGCGCACAGGGTGTGGTTCACGGTCGTCACGACGTCCAGGCGCTGGGTTGCGACTTCTATGTGTTTTCCAGCCACAAACTGTACGGTCCGGACGGCGTCGGCGTGCTGTTCGGTCAACATCAGGCGCTGGCGCAATTGCAGCACTGGCAGTTCGGTGGCGAGATGGTTCTTCAGACGGGCTATCAGGACGCCACCTTTCGCCCGGCTCCCCTTGGGTTCGAGGCCGGAACGCCACCGATCTCCGCAATCATCGGGCTGGGCGCTGCCCTTGATTACCTGAACGACGTCAATCAGATCGCGGCCGCTGAGCACGAAGCACATCTGCATGAATTGCTGCGTGCCGGTTTGATGCTTCGCGAAGGCGTGCAACTGGTGGGCGATCCGCAGGTCGCGCTGGTGAGCTTTATCGTCGAGGGTGTGCACAACGCCGATCTCGCGCATCTGCTCACCGAACAAGGCATCGCCGTACGCGCAGGCCATCATTGCGCGATTCCGCTGATCAGCAGCCTCGGCCTGTCGGGGGCGATCCGTGTGTCGTTGGCGCTGTATAACGATTCCGAGGATCTGGAGCGCTTTTTCAATGCGCTGGATCAGGCGTTGGAGCTGCTGCGATGAGTCTGCCCCAAGATGCACAGGACGCGCTCCACACCTTCAACGCCTCCCTGAGCTGGGAGCAGCGGGCGCGGTTGTTGATGCAATGGGGCGAGCGTCTGCCCGCCCTGACTGACGCCGAGAAAACCGACGAGCATCTGGTCGATGGTTGCGAGAGCAAAGTCTGGCTGCTGGGCGATGTGATCGAGGAACGCTGGCAGTTTCGGGCTGCCAGTGATGCGCGTTTGATCCGCGGGCTGGTGGCGCTGCTGCTGGCGCGGGTCAATGGTTTACCGGCGTCGGATTTGCAGCAGGTCGATCTCAATGACTGGTTCAATCAGCTGGGCTTGAGCCGCCAGCTATCGCCTTCACGCAGCAATGGGTTGAATGCCGTGCTGCAGAAGATGCGGCGCTTGGCGAGCTGAACACGCAAACGCCTACACCGCTGCGCCCCCTGCGGGAGCGAATTCATTCGCGAGAGGGCCTATCTGACCACACATATCCGTTGCCTATACCGACCTCTCGCGAATGAATGCGCTCCCACAGAGGCGGAACGCGGTGTGACAAGGAGGCATCGCAATCAGGACGGCGCCGCGTCCTTTGCCTTGGCCCGCTCGGACGGGCGCCGCATGCCGGCGACGATCTTTTCCACAGCCTTGGTGGCGGCGACCATACCGAACGTGGCCGTCACCATCATGACCGCACCGAAACCTCCCGCGCAGTCGAGTTTGACCCCATCACCCACGAAGCTTTTCTGCAGGCAGATGCTGCCGTCCGGCTTGGGGTAGCGCAGTTGCTCGGTGGAGAACACGCACGGCACGCTGTAGTGGCGCGTCACAGTGCGGGAGAAGCCGTAGTCGCGGCGCAGGGTCGAGCGCACTTTCGAGGCGAGCGGGTCGTTGAAGGTGCGGTTGAGGTCGCAGACTTGAATCAGTGTCGGGTCGATCTGCCCGCCTGCACCGCCGGTGGTGATGATCTGGATTTTGCGGCGCTTGCACCACGCGATCAGCGCGGCCTTGGCGTTGACGCTGTCGATGCAGTCGAGCACGCAGTCGATGTCGGGAGTGATGTATTCGGCCATGGTTTCGCGGGTGACGAAATCGGCGACGGCATGCACCACGCAATCTGGGTTGATCTCACGAATGCGGTCGGCCATGACATCGACCTTGGAGCGACCGATGGTGCTGCTCAGCGCATGCAGTTGGCGATTGCTGTTGCTGACGCAGACGTCGTCCAGGTCGAACAGCGAAATCTCGCCCACCCCACAACGGGCCATGGCTTCTGCGGCCCAGGAACCCACGCCACCGATGCCGACCACCGCCACATGGGCCGCGCGCAGGCGCTCGAGGCCTTCGATGCCATACAGGCGGGCAACCCCGGCAAACCGCGGATCTTCTGTGCTCATGACCATTACCCCAAAAAACCGGCGCGCATTATAGGCCGTGCGTGAAATTGGGACAGCTGTTTGGTGGGGGTGTTTGGTCTGAAAACCAGTCATTGGCCTGGCGGAGGAGGAACTCAGGTCCTCTCCCCTGTGGGAGCGAATTCATTCGCGAGGGGCCGGTGCAGACGACAAACTTTTATCGACTGTACTGACGTCTCGCGAATGAATTTGCTCCCACAGGGGATATAACCACTGGCGAGCCGTGCTGCTACAGAGTCTTTGCCCACAAATGATGGCGAAACGAACTACATTTTTTTCGGAACAGAACTTCAACCTTTGTCAGCTGCCAAAGCTCTTGCCGGCTGACGTCCGTCCGCCTCTCTCCGTTCCCCCTTTGGAACCTGAAGTCGCTATGCCATCCCGCAAATTTGGACTCAACCTGGTGGTCGTTGTCGCGATCGCCGCGCTGTTCACCGGTTTCTGGGCGTTGATCAACCGCCCCGTCACCACCCCCAACTGGCCCGAACACATCTCCGGATTCTCCTATTCCCCGTTCCGCCTGGGTCAAAACCCACAGAAAGGCGTGTACCCGTCCGACGATGAAATGCGTCAGGACCTGGAATTGATGAGTAAATCCACTGACAACATCCGCATCTATTCGGTGGATGGCAGCCTGCAGGACATCCCCAAACTGGCCGAAGAGTTCGGCCTGCGCGTCACCCTCGGCATCTGGATCAGCCCCGATCAGGAGCGAAACGAGCGTGAAATCAACACCGCCATTGCATTGGCCAACAGCACCCGCAGCGTTGTGCGCGTGGTGGTGGGCAACGAGGCGCTGTATCGCGAGGAGATCACGCCCAAGGACCTGATGGCGATGCTCGACCGCGTGCGTGCAGCGGTGAAAGTGCCGGTCACTACCTCCGAGCAGTGGCACATCTGGGAGAAATACCCGGAGCTTGCCAAGCACGTGGATCTGATCGCCGCGCACATCCTGCCGTACTGGGAATACATCCCGGCCGACAAGGCGGGGCAATACGTGCTGGATCGCGCCCGCGAGTTGAAGCACACCTTCCCGAAAAAGCCGCTGCTGCTGTCTGAAGTGGGCTGGCCGAGCAATGGCCACATGCGCGGCGGTGCTGACGCGACCCAGGCCGACCAGGCGATCTACCTGCGCACGCTGGTCAACAAGCTCAACCGTCAGGGCTTCAACTACTTCGTAATCGAAGCGTTCGACCAGCCTTGGAAAGCCAGCGACGAAGGCTCGGTGGGCGCCTATTGGGGGGTTTATAACGCGGCCCGTCAGCAGAAATTCAACTTCGAAGGTCCGGTGGTGGCGATCCCGCAATGGCGCGTGCTGGCCATCGGTTCGGCGGTGCTGGCGATGCTGGCACTGGCCCTGCTGCTGATCGACGGCTCGGCCCTGCGTCAACGGGGCCGCACCTTCCTGACCTTTACTGCGTTCCTGTGCGGCTCGGCGCTGGTGTGGATCGGCTACGACTACAGTCAGCAATACAGCACCTGGTTCAGCCTGCTGGTGGGCTTCTTGCTGGCATTGGGTGCGTTCGGGGTGTTCATCGTTCTGCTGACCGAGGCCCATGAGCTGGCCGAAGCGGTATGGACGCACAAGCGCCGTCGTGAATTCTTGCCGGTCGAAACGGACACGGCCTACAGACCCAAAGTCTCGGTGCACGTACCTTGCTACAACGAACCGCCGGAGATGGTCAAACAGACCCTCAATGCATTGGCGGCGCTGGACTACCCGGATTTCGAGGTACTGCTGATCGACAACAACACCAAGGACCCGGCCGTCTGGGAGCCTGTCAAGGCCCACTGCGAAATGCTCGGCGAGCGCTTCAAGTTCTTCCATGTCGCACCGCTGGCAGGCTTCAAGGGTGGCGCGCTGAACTACTTGATTCCGCACACCGCCCAAGACGCCGAAGTGATTGCGGTGATCGACTCGGACTACTGCGTTGACCGCAACTGGCTGAAGCACATGGTGCCGCATTTCGCCGATCCGAAAATCGCCGTGGTGCAGTCGCCACAGGACTACCGCGACCAGAACGAAAGCGCGTTCAAGAAGCTTTGCTATTCCGAATACAAAGGCTTCTTCCACATCGGCATGGTGACCCGCAACGACCGCGACGCGATCATCCAGCACGGCACCATGACCATGACCCGCCGCTCGGTGCTGCAAGAGCTGGGCTGGGCCGACTGGTGTATCTGTGAAGACGCCGAGCTGGGTCTGCGGGTGTTCGAAAAAGGCTATTCCGCCGCCTACGCCCACAACAGCTACGGCAAGGGCCTGATGCCGGACACCTTCATCGATTTCAAGAAGCAGCGTTTTCGCTGGGCTTATGGCGCGATTCAGATCATCAAGCGTCATGCCGCAAGCTTGCTGCGCGGCAAGGACACCGAGCTGACCCGCGGCCAGCGTTATCACTTCCTCGCGGGCTGGCTGCCGTGGGTGGCCGATGGCATGAACATCTTCTTCACGGTGGGTGCGCTGCTGTGGTCGGCGGCGATGATCATCGTGCCCAACCGGGTCGATCCGCCGCTGCTGATCTTCGCAATCCCGCCGCTGGCGCTGTTCTTCTTCAAGGTCGGCAAGATCATCTTCCTCTACCGTCGCGCCGTGGGCGTGAACCTCAAGGATGCGTTCTATGCCGCGCTGGCGGGCCTGGCGTTGTCGCACACCATCGCCAAGGCGGTGCTGTACGGCTTTTTCACCACCAGCATCCCGTTCTTCCGCACCCCGAAGAACGCCGACAGCCATGGCTTGCTGGTGGCGATCTCCGAGGCCCGCGAAGAGCTGTTCATCCTGTTGCTGCTGTGGGGCGCGGCGCTGGGCATCTGCCTGGTGCAGGGCCTGCCGAGCAATGACGTACGCTTCTGGGTGATCATGCTGCTGGTGCAGTCGCTGCCGTATCTGGCGGCGCTGATCATGGCGTTTCTGTCGTCGCTGCCCAAACCCAAGGCAGCCGAAGAGCCGGCCACAGCCTGAAACAATTGTGCGCTGTACTAAACGGCGGCCTTAGGGGCGCCGTTTTGCTTTAAGATACCTGCCGTTTTATCGCCCTACCCTCAACTGCGCGGACCTTTCATGACAACCCCAGCCGATCTCTCGCCCACTCTGCAACTCGCCTGCGACCTGATCCGTCGCCCATCGGTCACGCCGCTCGACGCCGATTGTCAGACCGTGATGATGAAACGCCTGGGCGACGCCGGTTTCACGCTGGAGCCAATGCGCATCGAAGACGTCGACAACTTTTGGGCGACCCATGGCACCCAGGACGGCCCGGTGCTGTGCTTTGCCGGTCACACGGACGTCGTGCCGACCGGCCCCGTCAAGGCTTGGCAAAACGACCCGTTCGATGCGCTGATCGATGACAACGGCATGCTCTGCGGCCGTGGCGCAGCGGATATGAAAGGCAGCCTGGCGTCGATGATCATCGCCACCGAGCGCTTCGTCGCCGACTACCCCAACCACAAGGGCAAGGTCGCCTACCTGATCACCAGCGACGAAGAAGGCCCGGCGCACCACGGCACCAAGGCGGTGGTCGAGCGTCTGTCGGCGCGCAAGGAGCGCCTGGACTGGTGCATCGTCGGCGAGCCCTCGAGCACTACGCTGGTGGGCGATGTGGTCAAAAACGGTCGTCGCGGCTCACTCGGCGCCACCCTCACGGTCAAAGGCGTACAGGGTCATGTGGCTTATCCGCATCTGGCGCGCAACCCGATTCATCTGGCCGCGCCGGCGCTCGCCGAACTGGCCGCCGAGCATTGGGACGAGGGCAATGAATTCTTCCCGCCGACCAGCTTCCAGATCTCCAACCTGAACTCGGGCACCGGCGCGACCAACGTGATTCCGGGCGACCTGACTGCCATCTTCAACTTCCGCTTCTCTACCGAATCGACCGTCGAAGGCCTGCAGAAGCGCGTCGCCGACATCCTCGACAAGCACGATCTGGACTGGCACGTGGAGTGGGCGCTGTCAGGCCTGCCGTTCCTTACCGAGCCCGGCGCACTGTTGGATGCAGTCTCGGCCAGCATCAAGAACGTCACCGGTCGTGAAACCAAAGCGTCCACCAGCGGCGGCACCTCGGATGGCCGTTTCATCGCCACCCTCGGCACGCAGGTCGTGGAACTGGGCCCGGTCAACGCGACCATCCATCAGGTCAACGAACGCATTCTGGCGAGCGATCTCGATGTCTTGACCGAGATCTACTACCAGACCCTGGTCAAGTTGCTCGCCTGATGCTGACTTGCCCGATCTGCTCTGCCCCGCTCGACGCAGCGGACAACGGCGTGGTGTGCCCGGTGGGCCACCGCTTCGACCGTGCGCGTCAGGGTTACCTGAACCTGCTGCCGGTGCAGCACAAGAACAGCCGCGACCCTGGTGACAATCAGGCGATGGTCGAGGCGCGGCGGGATTTCCTCAATGCCGGGCATTACGCCCCAGTAGCCCGGCGCCTGGCGGAACTCGCCGCCGAGCGCGCCCCGGCCCACTGGCTCGACATCGGTTGTGGCGAGGGCTACTACACGGCCCAGATCGCCGCCGCCCTGCCCCATGCCGATGGCTACGCGCTGGACATCTCCCGTGAAGCGGTCAAACGCGCCTGCAAACGCGACCCGACCCTGACCTGGTTGATCGCCAGCATGGCCCGCGTGCCGCTGCCGGACGCCAGCGTGCAGTTCATCGCCAGCGTGTTCAGCCCGCTCGATTGGGACGAGGCCAAGCGCCTGCTGTCGCCGGGTGGTGGCCTGATGCGTGTAGGACCGACCAACGAACACCTGATGGAATTGCGTCAGCGCCTGTACGACGAAGTCCGCGACTACGCCGATGACAAGCATCTCGCACTGGTGCCTGAAGGCATGGCCCTGCAGCACAGCGAGACCCTGCGTTTCAAGCTGACGCTGGTCGACGGTCAGGCCCGGGCCAACCTGCTGGCAATGACGCCTCACGGCTGGCGCGCCAGTGCCGAACGCCGCGCTAACGTCATCGATCAGGCCGAGCCGTTCGAGGTGACCGTGTCGATGCGCTACGATTATTTCGTTCTGCAGTGACGGCTGCGCGAAGATCAATCCCGAATGAATCCGCGAATGGATTTTCAGAACACACACGAGGCATCCATGCGCCAACCCGATATCGAGATTTACCTGAAAGACGCTGACGTCGACCACAAGGCCATCACCACTTGGCTGACCGCCGACATCGGCCCGTGCAGCGAGTGGGTGCAGAAGGGTCAAACCTGGAAGTGCACCGCCGGCGACATCCCGGTGACCTGGATTCCCAAAGCCGTGGGCAAATGGAACAGCCTGTGCCTGGACAGCGACAAGACTCCGTGGGACGACGACATCGCCTGCGCCCGCGCAGCCTTCAAGGCCCTGAACGTCGAAGTGCGCTGCGCGCCGGGGACGTGGGTCGAGGAAGAAAACGAAGAAGACGCCGATCGCTGGATTCGCATCAGTGCCGATGGTGAGGAAGAAATTACCTGGCGTACGTCCTAGGGCGCCGCAAACAGCGTCGGCTCTGCGCCATGCGATGCTGTGACGTACACCCGTAACCTGTGGGAGCGAATTCATTCGCGGTTGGCCGGTGCATCCGCCGGATGCACACCGGCTTCACCATCGCATCGCGAATGAATTCGCACACAGGGGATTTACCCAACCCCTTCCCGCCACAACTTTGCCCATCCCCGCCATATCCGGCAAACTGACCGCTTCGTGGGCCCAGGCCCCTCAGCGCAGAATTCGTATGACCCGTTCCCCGTTTCGCCGTCTCGTGTTCGGCACCCTGCGTCGCCTGCTGTACCTGTGGGTACGTTCGGAGACGATCAATCAGTCGTCCTTCACCCTCAACCTGGATCGCAGCCGCCCGGTGTTCTACGCGCTGCAGAACCCTTCAATGACCGATCTGGCGGTGCTCGACACCGAGTGCCGCAAGGCCGGCCTGCCGCGCCCGGTGCTGCCGGTGGCCGTGGGAGCGCTGACTGAACCGGCTGCGTTCTTCTACCTGACCCCTGAGCCCGACTGGCTGGGTCGCCAGGACAAACGCGGTGCCCCGCCAACGCTGGAGCGGCTGGTCGGCGCCGTGAGCCAGAACGCCACCGAGGACGCGCAAATCATCCCCGTCAGCGTGTTCTGGGGGCAGTCGCCGGACAAGGAAGACAGCCCGTGGAAGCTGCTGTTCGCCGACAGCTGGGCCGTCACCGGGCGTCTGCGCAAGTTCATCACCATTCTGATTCTCGGCCGCAAGACCCGCGTACAGTTTTCAGCACCCATTCATTTGCGCGAACTGGTTGATGAGAACAAGGGCTACGAGCGCACCGTGCGCATGGCTCAGCGACTGCTGCGGGTGCACTTCCGCAACCTGAAGGCCGCCACCATCGGCCCCGATCTCTCGCACCGACGCAATTTGGTCAAGGGTCTGGTCAACGACCCGCTGGTCAAACAGGCCATTCTCGACGAAGCCGCGCGGGAGAAAATCCCAGAGGCCAAGGCGCGGGAAAAGGCCCTGCATTACGGCAACGAAATCGCCTCGGACTACACCTACACCGCCATCCGTTTCCTGGAGGTGGTGCTGAGCTGGTTCTGGAACAAGATCTACGACGGCATCAAGGTCAGCCACATCGAAGGCGTGCAGAACGTCGCGCAGGGCAACGAGATCATCTACGTGCCCTGCCATCGCAGCCACATCGACTACCTGCTGCTGTCGTACCTGCTGTTCCGCAATGGCCTGACGCCCCCGCACATCGCGGCGGGCATCAACCTCAACATGCCCGTCATTGGCAGCCTGCTGCGCCGTGGCGGGGCGTTCTTCATGCGCCGCACGTTCAAGGGCAACCCGCTGTACACCGCGGTGTTCAACGAATACCTGCACACCCTGTTCACCAAAGGCTTCCCGGTGGAGTACTTCGTCGAGGGCGGCCGCTCGCGCACCGGGCGTATGCTGCAGCCCAAGACCGGCATGCTCGCCATCACCCTGCGCAGCTACCTGCGCAACTCGCGCACGCCGATCGTCTTCGTGCCGGTGTACATCGGCTACGAGCGCGTGCTGGAAGGCCGCACCTACCTGGGTGAATTGCGTGGCGCGGCGAAGAAGAAGGAATCGATCTTCGACATCTTCAAGGTCATCGGCGCGCTCAAGCAGCGTTTCGGCCAGGTGTCGGTGAACTTCGGCGAGCCGATCAAGCTGGCCGAATTCCTCGATCACGAACAACCCGACTGGCGCACTCAGGCGCTGGGCCCGGTGTTCAAGCCTGCCTGGCTCAACGAGACCACCCATCGCCTGGGCGAACGCGTGGCCCGTCATCTCAATGAGGCCGCCGCGATCAACCCGGTGAACCTGGTGGCGCTGGCGTTGCTGTCGACCAACAAGCACGCACTGGACGATCAGGCGCTGGTCCGCGTGCTTGACCTGTACCTGATTCTGCTGCGCAGCGTGCCCTACTCGCCCCACACCACCCTGCCGGAAGGCAACGGCCGCGCGCTGATCGAGCACGTCAAAGGCATGGACCTGTTGTCCGAGCAGAAAGACGCGCTGGGCAGAATCCTCTATCTGGACGAGCAGAACGCCGTCCTGATGACCTACTACCGCAACAACGTGCTGCACATCTTCGCCCTGCCGTCGCTGCTGGCCAGTTTCTTCCAGAGTTCGTCGCGCATCAGCCGCGAGCAAGTGCTGCGTTATGCCCGCGCGCTGTACCCGTACCTGCAATCGGAGCTGTTCATTCGCTGGTCGCTGGAGGAACTGGATGCGGTGATGGATCAGTGGCTGGCGGCATTCGTAGAGCAGGGCCTTCTGCGCTTCGAAAACGACGTGTACCTGCGCCCGGCGCCGAGCTCGCGACACTTCGTGTTGCTGACCCTGCTGTCGCGTTCCGTCGCGCAGACACTGCAGCGTTTCTACATGGCGATTTCGCTGCTGCTCAACAGCGGCCAGCACACCCTCAGCGCCGAAGAACTGGAAGACCTGAGCACGATCATGGCCCAGCGCCTGTCGATACTGCACGGCCTGAACGCCCCGGAATTCTTCGACAAAAGCCTGTTCCGCCACTTCATCCAGACCCTCCTGGAACAGGGTGTGCTGAGCAAGGACGACAACGGCAAACTGGGCTATCACGAGCTGCTGGGCGAGCTGGCCGAGGGCGCGGCCAAACGTGTGTTGTCGGCGGAGATTCGCTTATCGATCCGTCAGGTGGCACTGCATCGCAATGAAGAGGTCCTAGTGGCAGGCCCGGACATCTGAAACCAGGCGAGAACAGCATGGAGATCCACCCGATGAAACACCTTTTCATGGCCCTGACTGCCACCCTTCTGACCGCCTGTGCCGGTCACGCACCGGACAACGTGCCGGGCACTGTCGACGGCGAAGTCTTTTACCTGCAACGCATGGCCCTGCCGCCCACCGCGACGCTGAAGGTCAGCCTGCAGGACGTGTCGCTGGCCGATGCACCTGCGCAAACGCTGGCCAGCCAGAGCGGCCCGATCAAAGGCCAGGTTCCCCTGCCGTTTCATCTGACCTACGATCAGAAGCGGGTCAAGCCGGGCCACACCTACGCGGTCAGCGCGCGCATCGAAGTCGATGGCAAGCTGCTGCTGATCAGTACCGAACGCTATACCGTGGACCTGACGCTGGAAGAAAAACCCCCGGTCAAGATCCGCGTGAATCCGGCGAACTAGAACGCTTTCACCCGAATCCCCACTGCTGAAAAGGACGCTACCCATGCTGCTTCGCTCCCTCTCGTTCGCGGGCCTGTTCGCCGGTCTGCTGATGTCGGCCAACGCCTTCGCGCTGTCACTGGGTGACCTCTCGCAATCGGATGCCACGGGCGGCCTCAAGGATGCGCTGACCCAAGGCGCGCAGATCGCCGTCAAGCAATTGGGCGTGCCCGGGGGGTTCAGCAACAACAAGGACGTGCGCATCGAATTGCCGGGCAAACTGGGCAAAGTGGCGAGCAAGATGAAGCTGCTGGGCATGGGCGGTCAGGTTGATCAGCTGGAAACCAGCATGAACCAGGCCGCCGAAGCTGCCGTGCCACAGGCACAGGCGATTCTGGTGGATGCCGTGAAGAAGATGAGCGTTGCGGATGCCAAGGGCGTCCTGACCGGCGGCAAGGATTCGGCCACCCAGTACCTGAACAAATCCAGCCGCGATCAGATTCGCGCCAAGTTCCTGCCAATCGTCAAACAGGCCACGGATAAAGTCGGCCTGGCGCAGCAGTACAACAACTTCGCGGGCAAGGCAGCGAGCCTGGGTGTCGTCGATGCCAAGGACTCCAACATCGAAGGTTACGTGACCGAGAAAGCCTTGGACGGCCTGTTCGAAATGATCGCCAAGCAGGAAGAAGGCATTCGCGCCAACCCGGCAGGCGCTGCGACGAGCCTTGCGAAAAAGGTGTTTGGCGCGCTGTAACCGATACCTTTGAGCCGCACATGAAAAAGCCCCGACATTGCGAAGTGCCGGGGCTTTTTGCTTGTTGCCACATGAGTACCATCAGAGGTGCAGCCAGGCCATCACGCCCAGCAAGACACTGGCGCCACCTGCGCCATACGAGACCTTTTGCAGCCACTGCTTGCGCGTGAGCAAGGTGATAGCAGCCAGGGAAATGGCCATCTGAATCGCCATCATCGCCTGCGCCCAGCGATGATGTGAATGCAGCACCCGCTCGGACTCCTCGTCCCACTCTTGGGCCTGCGCCTCAAGGGCTTCGGCCTCGGCTTTGGCTGCCTCTTTATCGGCTTTGTAACGCTGGACCTCGGCCATGTAATGCGCGCTGTCCAGGCCTGGCATGTGGCTCGCCAGGTCCGCGAGGTTTTCGCGGCTGGACTTGGCCTGGTAGTAATTCCACTGATTCGACGCCTCGGTCTTCTTGATCGCTGCGTTGTTCTTGTCCATCGCCGCTTCACTTTCGGTGGAGCCAGCCTGATAACTGAGCAAGGCCCCGACCGTGGCCATGATTGCGGTCATCACGGCGATCTTCCCGGCAAAGCGATCGCCCGTGGTATGCGCGTGCTCAACATGGTGCTCGTGGGGGCTGGGAACTTCGAAGGATTCGGACATGGTCTTCTATTGCCTGAAACGACGTAACACGGATGGTGCTTGAGCAGCCGGAGGCTGGCGGGGCGAATATAGGAGAATTCGGCCAGGGCGAGAAGCGGGTAGGTGGTTTTGTTCAGGGAGTAGAAAGGGATGAATGGCCTCACCCCTCTCCCGATGCCTGTTGATTTAATCCCTGCCGAACTTCTGACGAAGAACGGCCCGATCGCACAGGGTGAAGACCCACTCGCGCCCCACTTTTGCTTTTTCGAAAACACCGAGAGCTGTCAGACCGTTCAGCGCAGTGGACGCGGTGTTGTAGGAACAGTCTAGATTCTCTTTGACATTGACCGCTGTGAACTCCTTGTCGATGCCATTGAGGGCAACCTGAAAAATGGTTCTCTGCTTATCGCTGAGTTTTTCGAACAAGACAGACTGTTCCAGCCATCGGTCAAAGCTCAAAGCGTCGGCAACGGTCTGCTTGTAGAGCGTCAGGAATTCGCTCACCGCGCGCATGATCACCGAGCATTGATAATCGATGAAATACGTCAGATCCATGCCATCGGTTTCGGTGTGCAGATAGGACTTGCCGTATTTGACCGGGGCATTGCGCAACAGCACGCTGATCGCGATGTACCGGAAGGCCGAGAATTTGTGGCGAAACAGATACCAGTAGAACAACGCCCGCGCGACACGACCGTTGCCGTCGCGAAACGGGTGTTCGTAGCCGATCGCGAAATGCAGCGCGATGGCTTTGATCAGCGGGTGCAGGTATTCGGCACCGTCTCGCTCGTGATGCGGGAGGTTGACCCAGTGCGCCAACCGCCCGAGCCGGTCAGCCAAGGCTTGCGCCGCGGGGGGAACGTGAACGGTATTGCCGTCGCCATCCTGGACCACCACATCGTCGTCGGTGCGCAACAGGCCGGGTGAATACTTGCCGTCATCGATCCCTGCCACACCGACCTCATGCAATCGGGTTATCAATTCGACGCTCAAGGGCTCGCTGCGCTGCTCCCAGGCGAACTGCATCAGTTTGAAATTGCCAATGATCATTCGCTCGTCCGGCGTGCGTGGCTGGCGATTGCGCTTGAGCATGTCCTTGGCCACAGCCGTGGTGGTCGCCGCGCCCTCCAACTGGCTGCTGCTGATCGCTTCGTCTTCGACCAGATCGTTGAGCAGATAATGAAAATGAGCGTTTTCACCAAGGTGACTACTCATGTGCTCCAGCGCCGCCATGGTCGCGTGACGATCCACCATGGAAATGGCCTTTTGCGCTAGCGGCGTCAGCACATAGGCACAGCTGGCGTGCCGGTCGTCCTGAACCAGAATGGGCAGTTGTTGGGCCATACGTGCGGATTTGACCATCGTCCAGCAGATCCGCGCATCCAACCCGGACCGCCAACGATGCCGCAACTGATCGAAATGCAGGTAGCGCCCCTGATCGTCCAGAGGCATGTGCAATGCCAGATAGTCAGCCGGATGCTGCCAGAAACGGTTTTCGGCTGTGTGGGCGAATAACTGGTCGTGTGGGATTACGGAGGGTGGAGACTTGAGCATTGCTGTCTCAATTCATTCAAATATTGAAACAGCAGTACAGCAGCAAATGGATCATGTCTCAATATCCAGAAAAATTGAGACATGATTGAGTGAACCGTTAAGCGATATCGTTCATCTTCCATCGGCCACGTCGCATACAAAGTGAACTCCCTGTAGCAGCACGGCTTGCCAGCGGTGGCGTCCGAAAGATCGCTGCCGCTGGCAAGCCGTGTTGCTACAGATGGGTCATCACCCGCAGGTTAGTTCGACGCCTCGCCTTTTTTCACCCTGAACCACGCCGCATACAGCGCGGGCAAGAACAGCAGCGTCAACGCGGTCGCGACGATCAGTCCGCCCATGATCGCCACGGCCATCGGCCCGAAGAACACGCTGCGCGACAGCGGGATCATCGCCAGCACGGCGGCCAGTGCAGTGAGTACGATGGGGCGGAAGCGGCGTACGGTGGCCTCAATAATGGCCTGCCAGCGGTCCAGACCTGCAGCGATGTCCTGTTCGATCTGGTCCACCAGAATCACCGAATTGCGCATGATCATGCCCGACAGCGCGATGGTGCCGAGCATGGCGACGAAGCCGAACGGCTGGCGGAAGATCAGCAGAAACAGGGTCACGCCGATCAGGCCCAGCGGTGCGGTGAGAAACACCATGAAGGTGCGTGAGAAACTGCGCAGCTGGATCATCAGCAAGGTCAGCACGACGACGATGAACAGCGGAACGCCGGCGTTCACCGAGTTCTGCCCGCGAGTCGAATCCTCCACCGTGCCGCCCACTTCCAGCAGGTAGCCATCCGGCAGCTGCGCACGCACGCCGTCCAGCGTCGGCAGGATCTGATTGACCAGCGTCGCCGGTTGCTCCTTGCCGTAGATGTCGGCACGCACAGTCACGTTGGGCAGGCGATTGCGGTGCCAGATGATGCCTTCCTCAAAGCCGTACTCCAGCGTCGCCACCTGAGACAGCGCCACGCTGGTGCCATTGGCCGTCGGGATCGACAGGCTCGCCAGACCGCCCAGTTCGTGCCGCTCCTGCTCGGTGCCGCGCAGCAGGATTTCGATCAGTTCATCGTCCTCACGGTACTGACTGACGCTCGAACCGGTCAGCTGGCTTTGCAGGAAGCGCGACAGGTCGGCCGTGGTCACGCCCAATGCGCGCGCGCGGTCCTGATCGACGTTGAGGTAAACGACCTTGCTGGGCTCCTCCCAATCCAGGTGCACGTTGACCACGTGAGGGTTCTCCCGAACCTTGGCCGCGACCTTACGCGCCAGCGCCCGCACTTCATCGATGTGCTCGCCGGTCACGCGAAACTGCACCGGATACCCCACGGGCGGGCCGTTTTCCAGGCGTGTGACCCGGGGGCGCAGCATCGGGAATTGCTCGTCCAGCGTCTGGATCAGCCAGGTGCGCAGGGATTCGCGATCCTCGATGGTTTTCGCCAGCACCACGAATTGCGCAAAGCTTGCCGCAGGCAATTGCTGGTCCAGCGGCAGGTAAAAACGCGGCGAACCGGTGCCGACGTAGGCGACGTAATTCTCGACGCCAGCGTGGTTCTTGATCATGTCTTCCAGGCGCTTGACCTGCTCGGAGGTGTTGCTCAGCGACGCGCCCTCGGCAAGCTTCAGATCGACCATCAGCTCCAGCCGACCCGACGCCGGGAAGAACTGCTGCGGCACGAAGCGGAAGCTGAAAATCGACAGCACGAACAGCGCAATCGTCAGCACGATCACAGTCTTGCGACGACGCACGCACCAACCCACCAGGGCACGCACTCGTTTATAGAACGGCGTGCCATACGGGTCAGGCGCATCGGGCCCTGAGCCGTGTTTGGCGGCATGAATTTTCGCCAGATCCGGCAATAGGCGCTCACCCAGATACGGCACGAACACCACCGCCGCGACCCAGGACGCCAGCAGGGCAATGGTCACCACCTGGAAGATCGAGCGGGTGTACTCGCCGGTACTCGACTGCGCCGTGGCGATCGGCAAGAAGCCTGCGGCGGTGATCAGGGTGCCGGTGAGCATCGGGAAGGCCGTGCTGGTCCAGGCGAAACTCGCAGCCTTGAGGCGGTCGTAGCCCTGCTCCATTTTGATCGCCATCATTTCCACGGCGATGATCGCGTCGTCCACCAACAGCCCCAACGCCAGCACCAGCGCGCCGAGGGAAATCTTGTGCAGGCCTATTCCGAGGTAATACATGGTGGCGAAGGTCATGGCCAGCACCACGGGAATCGCCAGCGCCACCACCATCCCGGTGCGCACGCCGAGGGAGAAAAAGCTCACCAGCAGCACGATGCCCAGCGCCTCGGCGAGCACCTGCACGAACTCGCCGACACTGGTTTTCACCGCGGCGGGCTGGTCCGACACCTTGCGCAGTTGCATGCCTGCCGGCAGGTTGTTTTGCAGTCGAGCGAACTCGCCCTCCAGCGCGCGGCCCAGCACAAGGATGTCGCCGCCGTCCTTCATGGCCACGGCCAGGCCGATCGCGTCCTGGCCCATGAAGCGCATGCGCGGCGCGGGCGGGTCGTTGAAGCCACGACGCACGTCGGCCAGATCGCTGATGCGCAAGGTGCGATCACCCACGCGGATCGGGAAATCACGAATCTCGTCGACGGTCTGGAAACGCCCGGTCACACGCAGTTGAACTCGCTCGCTCGGCGTCTCGAAAAAGCTCGCGGCCACCACCGCATTTTGCGCCTCCAGCGCTTGCTGCACCGCAGACAGCGGCAAGCCGAGGGTGGCGAGTTTGACGTTGGACAGCTCGATCCAGATCTTCTCGTCCTGCAGGCCGAGCAGCTCGACCTTGCCCACATCCTTGACCCGTTGCAGTTGGATCTGGATGCGATCGGCGTAGTCCTTGAGCACCGCGTAATCGAAGCCCTCGCCGGTCAACGCGTAAATGTTGCCGAAGGTGGTGCCGAATTCGTCGTTGAAAAACGGGCCTTGCACGCCGGCGGGCAAGGTCTGGCGGATGTCGCCGATCTTCTTGCGGATCTGATACCACAGTTCCGGCAGCTTGGCGGAGACGAGGGAATCGCGCGCCATGAACGTCACCTGGGATTCACCAGGCCGCGAGAACGAGACGATGCGCTCGTAATCGCCGGTTTCCATCAGCTTCTTTTCGATGCGGTCGGTGACCTGGCGCGCGACCTCTTCGGCGCTGGCGCCAGGCCACAACGTGCGAATGACCATGGCCTTGAAGGTGAACGGCGGGTCTTCGCTTTGCCCCAATTTGGTGTAGGAGAGCGCGCCGACCACAGCCAGAAGAATCATCAGGTACAGGACCATCTGCCGGTTGCGCAGGGCCCATTCGGAAAGGTTGAAACGCATCCGTGCTTACTCCCCGCCCGTCACTTGAGGCGCCAGTTTCACCGCGCGGTTGCTGCGGTCCACCGGGCGAACCTGCTCGCCCTCGTGCAGCACATGAACGCCTGCTGCAACGACCCAGTCGCTGGCGCTCAAGCCGCTGAGCACCGGCACCGACTCCTGGCCGTAGGGGCCGACCTGGACCGGGGTGCGCTTGAGGGTGCTGTCGCTTTGCAGACGCCAGACGTAGGTCTGGCCGTTTTCGGCGGTCAATGCAGAGAGCGGCACTGACAGAGGCACGTTGTGCTCCGCTTGAATGAACACACGAGCACTTTGCCCCAGTTCAGCCGGGACCTTGCCACCGGCGAAAGCGATGCGCGCCGCGAAGGTGCGTGACTTGGGATCGGCGGCTGGAGACAGCTCGCGGATGCGACCGGGGAAGCGTTGTTCGCGTTGGGTCCACAGCTCGACCAACACCGCATCGCCGATCTTGAAGCGCCCGTAATTCTGCTCCGGCAAGCTGATGGAAACCTCGCGTTCGCCATCAGCGGCGAGGGTGAATACGGTCTGCCCGGCGGCCACCACTTGACCGACTTCCACCAGTCGTTTGGCGACCACGCCATCCTGCGACGCACGAAGCACGGCGTAGCCGGTCTGATTGTCGGCCACAGTGAGTTCGGCCTTGAGTTGTCTGAGACGCGCATCGCCGGCGCGATAGAGGTTTTCGGCATTGTCGAACTGTGACTTGCTGACCATTTGCCGGTCCATCAACGTCTTGTAACGGTCACGTTCGGAGCGGACCATCTGCAGGTTGGCCTCGGCGGCAGCGACTTGCGCGCGGGTGGCATCCAGCTGCAGCCGTACGTCCTGGGCATCGAGTTCGGCCAATGGCTGATTGGCCTTGACCCGCTCGCCCTCCTCGACCAGCCGTTTGCTGACTTTGCCGGGGATACGAAACGCCAGATCAGGCTCGAAGCGAGCTCGGACTTCACCGGGGTAACTGTCCATGGATTGGGACGAGGGCATGGGTTGCACTACCATGGCCGGACGAACCGTGGCAGGAACCGATACGTCCTGACCACAGCCCATCAGCAGCGACGCCAGACTGATGGGCACAGCAAGGAACAAGGCATCGCGAAACATGATGTGGCACCTTGGCAAGAGGGAGCTTTGAATAATTGTACTGGCGAGTATATTAAGAATTACCGAACTGAACAGTCCACTAATAAAACGAATATGCCTGAAGAACCAATGACCGACGCCACCTCCACCACAGGCCCAGGCCGCCCCAAAGACCTGGCCAAACGCCAGGCGATTCTGGACGCCGCCAAAGACCTGTTCGTGCGCAATGGATACGCGAGTACCAGCATGGATGCGGTCGCCGCTGAAGCCGGGGTTTCCAAGCTCACGGTCTACAGCCATTTCAACGACAAGGAAACGCTGTTTTCTGCCGCCGTCGTGGCCCGTTGCGAGGAGCAATTGCCCGAGCTTTTCGTCGACATGGCGCCGAATGCATCGGTAGAAAAAGTATTGCTGGGTATTGCGAGAGGATTTCAGACCCTGATCAACAGCCCGGAGTCCATCGAACTGCACCGGCTGATGATCGCTCTGGGCACTCAGGACACCCAGCTGTCACAGGTGTTTTTCGAAGCCGGGCCGCAACGCATCCTGCAGGAGATGGAGCGGTTTTTAAGACGGGTGAACGACAGCGAAGGGTTACATTTCGATTCACCTGCCAGCGCGGCAGGACACTTCCTGAGCCTGATCAAGGGTGTGTGCAACTTCCGATTGCTGATCGGTAATGGTGGCCCGCCGGATGAACAGGCGGGTGAGCAGCATGTTCGAGAAGTGGTGGCGTTGTTTTTGAAGGCTTACAAAGCCTGAATATGAGCTGCAACGCCGAATGCAGGCCTTGTACGGATTTCTGTGGGAGCGAATTCATTCGCGAAAGGCTGGTGCAGTCGATAGAGATCCAACGTCTCAAACACCGCTTCGCGAATGAATTCGCTCCCACAGGTTCGAGGGCAAATTCGAGTTGAGCGGCGTCCCTCGCCCATCAGGGCTTCAACGCCTTCTTCGGATAAATGTCATAGCGGCTGGATTTGCCATCCAGCGCATAGCTGGGCTTTACCCCTTCGATGCACGGCGCCTTTCGCGGGCGCTTGACCACCACGCGATGCGTCGCCAGAGCGAGTGCCGCTTCCAGCAAAGCCGGTGCGTCCATGTCATCGCCGACAAGGGGCCGGAACAAGCGCATTTCCTTCTTCACCAGCGCGGTTTTCTCACGATGAGGAAACATCGGGTCCAGATAGATCACCTGCGGCGGCTCGCCGTCCCAGTGGCGCATCAGCTCGATGGAATTGCCCGTGAACAGGCGCATCTGACTGATGATCGGGCCCACCTCCAGATCCTGAGTACCCCGCACCAATCCGTCTTCCAGCAGTGCGGCGATGATCGGCTGACGTTCGATCAGGCTCATCTCGCAACCCAGGCTTGCCAGCACGAACGCGTCCTTGCCCATGCCGGCCGTGGCATCCAGCACCCGAGGCCGCACACCGGGCTGGATACCCACAGCCTTGGCGATCATCTGCCCGCTGCCGCCACCGAACAGACGTCGATGGGCCGCTTTACCCTCAACGAAATCCACCCGAACCGGGCCCGGCGCGTCGTCGCCCAACTGCTGCAACTGCAAGCCATCGTCGTTCAGTTGCAGAGCGAAGTCGGCTCCGGCGTCGTCCAGCGGCAGGCCCAGACGCTGGGCCCATTGCTCGGCTTTTTCCAAGGCTTCGGATGTCAGGGCTTCGACCCGAATGCGGCTGCCCGCTTGTTGCTCAGTCATGTCTTCAACACGCTCAAATTTTCTTAATGATTGGCAACATCTGCCGATAACGAAAGTATCCGGCATTTTGCCAGACCCACGGCATGTACTGAGCGCTTATGTCAGACATTCAGCAAGCATCCTCAATAGGTTATTTGACGTACGCAGGCGACTACAGCGTACGCAATACCGAAACCCTGAGCGGCGTCACGCAGCTCTGGCAGGATGCGTTTGCCCGTGCGATGGCGCAGCAGGTCGACGATAACGCAGCCACCCCGGCCGAATTCAGTCTCCCTGCCGCAACGGATAGCATGACCGGCGAGCCGATCGCCGGCGCCAAAACCCTGAGCAAAATCGTCGAACAGCGCGAATGCCCGGTGGCAGACAAGGAAATTGCCCCACCAGAGCCGCTGTTTCTCCCCATCGCCGAATTCGAATGGGACTTGGCCAAGCCGCCGGTGCCGTTCAGCGCCAGCGAGATGATCGAACAGCAGCGCAACCTCGAAATCGACAGCAACTGGGTTCGCCCGACCGTGCTGAATCCTTATGACGACAGCGTCGATCCGGGCCCAGGCCCCGCCCCTCGCCCACTGTTCCTGCCCATCGCCGAGTTCGAATGGGACTTGGCTGACAAACCTGCCACGCCGTACAGTGCCATCGAACTGACCGAACAACAGCGCAACCTGGAGTTCGACACCGGTTGGGCACGTCCGATCGTGCTGCAGAACCTGCGCATCGCCGCTTGATCCCGCCGAATTAACGACACACCCGCCAACGCCCCATGTCCACGTGAAAATGATTCCGGTGCGCGGCGTTGTAGTCCGGCCCAAGCACGGTATTGAACTGCCGACAGGCGCCCTCCCTGACCAGCCTCAGAAATTTCCCGTTATCGCCGTCATCTTTCCAGTCCTTGAGCACGGAAATCCGCCTGCCGTCCGCCAGACGAAACCCGGCGATATCCAGCGCGTTGGCCGACGCATGCTGACTGAGTCTCCCTTCAGTGCGGTTGTAGACATTGCGACAGGCAAAGCTGCCGAGGTGATCGATTTGCGTGACCCTCTGCCCAAACACCGCTTGCGCAGCGGGTTGCAGGCCATGGATGTCGAACAGCGCATACGCCACCGCCAACGGGCAGCTTGAGAGAAAACTGCTGCTCAGCGCCACATCCCCGCCTTGAATCCGCAGCGTGTTGCTCAGCGGGCATTTGGCGTCGGGGCCGCTGTTGGCCTGATGGGCGTAACGCAGGCTGGAGGTTTGCAGCGCCTGGTCACACAAGGCAGGATCATCCTGCAGACGCCACAGTTTGAACGGGGTTAGCAGATTAGGCTGCTCGCGCACGTCCAGCGGCGCCCAGGGGTTCCAGCGATCGGCGAGAGGCAGCCAACCGCGCCAGACACAAACGGCAAGGCTGGCGCCGATCAGCAAAAAAACCAGGAACAGTGTAGATCCACGCATGGGCAGGTTTCCGCGAGGTGGAAGAAGGCGTCCACCCTATCGACCTCAGAGCAGCCCGAGTTGCTCCACCTGTGGCCCACGTTCCAGCTGGGGCAATTCCGGCAGGCCAGGAAGCAATGTCATCAGCTGTTGATGGAAACGTCTGGCAAGCTCGGGTGCCTGAACGTTGTCAGGCGTATGCAGGAAGACATAGGGCGTGCGCCCTTCTTCGATCCAGCCAGCGACCTTCAGCGCCCACTGCTCGATGAAGCTGTCGTTGGCCTCCAGCTCCGGACGCCCGATAAAACGCACTTGGGGGAACTGCGTCAACGCCGCAGGTCGGGGTGGCACTTTCGGTTTTTTCGACTGTGCGTGCAGCACGGCCGGGTCATCGGAGATGCAGCTGAACAGCGGTCGGGAATCCAGACAGATGCGCTCGACGCCGCGATCCAGCAAAAGACGATTGAGCATGCGCTCTTCTTCGCCCTTGTTGAAAAACGCCATGTTGCGAACTTCCACTGCCAGCGCCCGGCCTCCCAGCGCGTCGATGAACGTGGCCAGTTCGCCCAGACGATTGGGGGTGAAACTCTTGGGCAGCTGCAGCCACAACGGCTGAACCCTATCGCCCAGAGGCGCGAGCAAGCGCAGGAAATCTTCGGCAGCCGTCAGGTGTTCGCGCAGGTCGCCCGCGTGGCTGATGTCACCGGGAAACTTAGCCGTGAAACGAAAATGCGCAGGCAAAACCTGCGCCCAGCGTTGAACGGTGGTGTCCTTGGGGCGGGCATAAAAGGTAGTGTTGCCTTCGACGGCGTTGAAGACCTGAGCGTAAAGCTCCAGATAATCGGCGCTGCGGGCATCAGGCGGGTACAGCGAATCGCGCCAGGCGTTTTCACTCCACGACGGACAACCGATGTAATAAGGCGGGTTGGCGATGTTCAAACGTGCAAATCAAGCCCCGAGACTTCAAGGTCCCAGTCGACGAAGGTAGAGGTCGTCAGGTAGCTGCTCAGCGCATGGGCAACGCGACTGCTCATGGCACGAGGGAAAATGATGTCCTGCTGACGGGCTGGCACATTGGCGGTGCTGCCGGTCTGGCGACGCGCGCTTTGCGGAACGACTTCAACCACGTCGTCGATCACCTCTTCAGAGACGTCATCGATCGTCGCAGGGCCTTTGCGGGGCTTGCGCTTTATCGGGTATGAACGTTGTGAAGGACCGTTAATCCGCATCGATGCTTACTCGGCGTCTTGTAGTGGCAATTTAATCTCACGAACGCACTTAAGCAATTCGCGAACGATAACTAGACCACAGTTATTACAAAACGTTTAAAGCCACTGGGCAGAAAATCGGCTTTTGTCGCCGAACGGTAGCTATTGCTGTGACCTGGGTCGCAGATTGAGCGTGCAGGTCGCGCTTTTCAGACGCTCCCCAGGCCACTGTGGGAGCGAATTCATTCGCGAAAAATAGCTCGGCCGATAGAGATGTACCGGCTGTGCCAAAGCCTCGCGAATGAATTCGCCCACAGATTGGCACCGTATTTCATCCGCAAGGATCAACGACGGTGATCATCGCGCCTTGGGCGTGGCCACTTTGTCGCGCAGGTACACCGGCTGTGCCTGATCCGCCACGATGGCCTCACCGCGATGCCAGGCGAAAGTGCCGAGGGTCAGCAAATCCTGGGCATGGGGCAGCAGGGTGGCATCCTGGCCAGACAGCGGTACGGCGATGCGATCGCCATACCCCCAACCCGTGCCAGCACCGAACCAGTCGCCCGACGCATCGGTCGGCAGCGCGGCGCGTTCTGGGGGCATCACCGCCTCATCGCCCACCAGCCGCATTTCGCCGGCCACTTCTCGATAGCAACCCCAGTACACCTCATCCATGCGCGCATCGATGGCAGCCGCGACTTGATTGACGCCCTGCTCACGCAACGCGCGTTGGGCCAGCACGGCCAGGTTGGATACCGGTAGCACCGGGCGATCCAGACCGAATGCCAGCCCCTGCACCACGCCGATGGCAATGCGCACACCGGTGAAAGCGCCCGGCCCGCGCCCGAAGGCAATGGCATCCAGCGCCGACAGGCCAACGCCCGCCTCGGCCAGCAGGTCCTTGATCATGGGCAGCAGTTTCTGCGCGTGCAGACGCGGGATCACCTCGTAGTGAGTCAGCACTTTGCCATCGTGCAGCAAAGCGACTGAGCAGGCTTCAGTGGCGGTGTCCAGGGCCAGCAAGGTCGTCATCGGGGTTTCCACGGTTATACGAGAAGGGCTGTGCAAAAAAGGGTTACACAAAGAGGGCCGCATTATAAACAACAACGGCCCGCAAGCGGGCCGTGTTTCACTGCGCCGATCGAGGATCAGGCCAGTGCTTGCTTCACTTTCGAGGTGATCTGCTCGACCGAACCGACACCCGGAATGCTGCTGAACTTCGGCGTGCCGTCTTTCTCTTCGAGCTTTTTGTAGAACTCGACCAGAGGCTCGGTCTGCGCGTGATAGACCGACAGGCGATGACGTACGGTTTCTTCGACGTCGTCTTTACGCTGAACCAGCGGCTCGCCTGTCACATCATCCACGCCTTCGACCTTCGGCGGGTTATGGATGGTGTGGTAAACGCGGCCCGAACCTTCGTGCACACGACGGCCGGAAATGCGCTGGACGATTTCTTCGTCGTCGACCTTGATCTCTACCACGTGATCGATAGCCAGACCCGCGTTCTTCAGGGCTTCAGCCTGAGGAATGGTGCGTGGGAAACCGTCGAACAGGCAACCGTTGACGCAATCTGGCTGCGCCAGGCGATCCTTGATCAGACCGATGATCAGGTCATCGGAAACCAGACCGCCGCTGTCCATGACGCTCTTGGCCTTCAGACCCAGTTCGGTGCCCGCCTTGACCGCTGCGCGCAGCATGTCACCGGTGGAGATTTGCGGGATGTCGAATTGCTTGGTAATGAACGTTGCCTGAGTACCTTTACCGGCCCCGGGAGCTCCCAGCAGAATCACGCGCATTGTTGTGCTCCTCAATTTTTATAGAGATTTCGTCGGATTCGCCTAAATGGGGCCAATCACTTAAAAAGATTACTGACCCAACGGCCAAAGGCTGATCAAGATACACAGCCGATTCATGCCGCACAAGACGCCAAAAGTCGCAGCAACCCGTGATAAACCAGTCGCTTGCTAACGATCAATACATGGGTTTGACCTGGCGCAACTTCGGGAGGATGTTTCAGCGTCGATCAGCCACACTCCGCGAGATGAAGGCTTTCGCCCTCACCCGCGTAGGAAACCTCACCTTAGCCTGTGTTACGCAAACCGGCGGCAATGCCTGCAACAGACACCAGCAGCGCCTGTACCAAAGGACTGTCCAGACTGGCATCCTGGCGTCGCGAGCGGGCAAGCAGCTCGGCCTGCAATAGATGAAGGGGATCGAGGTAGGTGTTGCGCAGGCTGATGAACTCAAGGGTTTCCGGGCTGTGGGCGAGCAGCTGCGATTGACCGGTCAGGCCCAGCACCACGTTGCACGCCTGCGACAATAGGTCGCGCAAATGTGCCCCCAAATGCAGCAGCTCCGGCTCCACCAGACGCTCGTCATACAGTTGCGCGATGTCGCTGTCGGCCTTGGCCAGCACCATTTCGAGCATGTCGATTCGGGTGCGGAAAAACGGCCATTGCTCGCGCATCTGACCCAGCAGATCGCCCTGCCCTCGTTCCAGCGCCTTGCTCAGGGCCTCTTCCCAGCCCAGCCAGGCGGGCAGCATCAGGCGCGTCTGGGTCCAGGCGAAAATCCACGGAATGGCGCGCAGGCTTTCGACCCCGCCTTCGCGTCGTTTGGCCGGTCGACTGCCCAGCGGCAGGCGCCCGAGTTCCTGCTCCGGCGTGGCCTGACGGAAATACTCGACGAACTCCGGATTCTCCCGCACCACCGCGCGATAGGCTTTTACGCCATCAGCGGCCAGTTCATCCATCATCTGACGCCAGGCAGGCTCTGGCAGCGGCGGAGGCTGCAGGGTCGCCTCAAGCACGGCTGCCAGATAAAGGTTGAGATTCTGTTCGGCGATGTCGGGCAGACCGAATTTGAACCGGATCATCTCGCCCTGTTCGGTGGTGCGGAAACGCCCGGCCACTGACCCCGGCGGTTGCGACAGGATCGCCGCGTGCGCCGGGCCGCCGCCACGTCCAACGGTGCCTCCGCGACCATGGAACAACAGCAGCTCAACCTGCTGGGCGCGGCAGATGTCCACGAGTCGCTCCTGCGCTCGATATTGCGCCCAGGCAGCCGCTGTGGTGCCGGCATCTTTTGCCGAATCGGAATAGCCGATCATCACCTCTTGTGGCCCGTGCAGGCGCGCGCGGTAACCGGGCAGGCTCAGCAGGTGCTCGATGACAGGCCCCGCGTTGTCGAGGTCGGCGAGGGTTTCGAACAGCGGCACCACGCGCATCGGACGTTGCAGACCGGCTTCTTTCAAGAGCAATTGCACAGCCAGCACATCGGACGCCGCGCCCGCCATGGAGATGACGTAAGAACCCAGCGACGCCGCAGGTGCGGCGGCCACTTCACGACAGGTCACGAGCACCTCGGCGGTGTCGGCGGCGGGTTTGAAATGCCCAGGCAGCAGCGGGCGCTTGTTGCTCAGCTCACGCAACAGAAACTCGATGCGCGCCTCTTCGTCCCACTCGTTGTAGCGGCCAAGGCCCAGGTAATCGGTGATTTCGCTCATCGCCGCGCTGTGCCGGGTGGAATCCTGACGCACGTCGAGCTTGACCAGGAACAGGCCGAAGGTAACGGCGCGGCGCAGGCAATCGAGCAGCGGGCCATCAGCAATGACGCCCATGCCGCACTCGTGCAATGACTGGAAACACAACTGCAAGGGTTCGAGTAACTCGCGGTTACTGTGCAGCACCCCTTCCGGCGCCGGCTGGGTGACCTTGAGCGAGGCATGGGCCCAGTTGCGAGTGGCGCGCAGGCGTTCACGCAGTTGCTTGAGCACGCTGCGATAAGGTTCTGCACCCTCCCCGGCCACGGCCAGCAAAGCAGGGCTGGCCTGTTGCATCGACAATTCGGCGGCCAGTTGATCGACATCGCGCAGGTACAAGTCGGCAGCCATCCAGCGCGCCAGCAGCAAGACTTCACGGGTCACCGCCGCCGTCACGTTCGGGTTGCCGTCGCGGTCGCCGCCCATCCAGGACGCAAAGCGAATGGGCGCAGCTTCCAGTGGCAAATGCAGGCCGGTCGCGGCGTGCAGCGCCTGATCGGCCTTGCGCAGGTAATTGGGGATCGCCTGCCACAGCGAGTTTTCGATCACGGCAAAGCCCCATTTCGCTTCATCCACTGGAGTGGGTCGAATGCGGCGGATTTCCTCGGTGTGCCAAGCTTCGGCGATCAGGCGCTGCAAGCGTTCGGTGATCTGCTCGCGCTCCAGACGATTAAGATCGCGATGGTCGAGGGCCGCCAGTTGTGCGGCGATGGCGTCGTATTTCTGAATGAGGGTGCGGCGTGCCACTTCAGTGGGGTGGGCCGTGAGCACCAGCTCGATTTCCAGCTTGCCCAGTTGCCGCGCCAGCGCTTCAGGTGACTGACCGCTGGCCTTCAAACGCTCCAACAGCTCAGGCAGCACCCGCGATTCGAAGGGCAGCGGCTTGCTGTCGTCGCGGCGGTGGATCAGCTGATATTGCTCGGCGATGTTGGCCAGGTTGAGAAACTGGTTGAACGCGCGCGCCACCGGCAGCAGCTCGTCTTCACCCAGGCTTTCCAGGTTGGAACTCAGTTGCTCGGTGCCCTGGGTCGAACCATGGCGCCCGGCCTTGGCACTCTTGCGAATGCGCTCGATCTTCTCGAGAAAATCAGCCCCATGCTGATCACGAATGGTATTGCCCAACAGCTCACCCAGCAGGTGAACGTCCTCGCGCAAACGTGCATCGATATCAGCCATCCAGCCTTCTCCTTCAGCGTTTTTGTTGTTCTGCCCTGAGCCTGTCCGATCAGTCGAAACTGAACGCCCTGACACGTTTTGCCTCTATCTATGTGTATAGAGCGACAAATTCGTGCACCTGCGCAACCCTTTGCCACACATCTGCCGGGAGCAAGCTAGTCTCATCCACGGGCCTCATGAGGGCTCGAACATTCGCCTGAGCCCGCCATCACACGGGCCTGTGAAGAGGTTTTTATGAAAATCCGAGAGCTCGCAAAACAGTGGGAAGATTCTGCAAAAGGCCGTCTGACCAAAACCGGCTACGCGGTGCACCTGGATGTTGAAGCTGCGGCACGCCTGGCCGCTCTCGCCGAAATGTACCCCAAGCGCACCCCTGAAGAATTGATGGGCGAGCTGCTGGGCGCCGCTCTCGAAGAGCTCGAAGCCAGCTTTCCCTACATTCAGGGCCAGCATGTGGTCGCCACCGACGAAGAAGGTGACCCGCTCTATGAAGACGTCGGCCCAACGCCTCGTTTCCTCGCGTTGTCGCGTCGTTACCTGCAGGATCTTTCCGATCAGAAAGACAGCCAACAGCACTGATCACGACGTCGCTTTTCGACTGTTCAAATCCCGCGTCATCCCTGAAAACCGGGGACGACGCGGATTTTTTTTCGTCAATTTTCAAGCGTCATATTTGCCGCTCGGAGTAAAACACGCGGTTTTGAGAAGCAAAACGTCTGAACTATTCAAAAAAGCCACGGGTCGGAGCAGTTAGCCATTACAGAAAAAGCCGACCAATGGCAGCGGGTTTTGAACTCATCTTCAGCCCCGCCAGGGCCATGACTGAAATGGACCCCCTCGTTTTTCAGGAGCTACAAAATGGAGTTGACCACCATGAATATCAGCACTGCCAAAACCCCGTCCAACGGCCTGCGCGGGCTGAAACTGGCCGCGCTGGCACTGGGCACCAGCCTGCTGCTCGCCGGTTGTGCGGGCAAGCCGCCCAGCGAGCAATATGCGGTAACGCAATCGGCCGTGAATGCGGCGGTCAGCGCTGGCGGTACCGAGTACGCCGCCGTCGAAATGAAGTCGGCGCAGGACAAGTTCAAGCAGGCCGAACTGGCCATGCAGGAAAAGAAATACGACGAAGCACGCAAGTACGCTGAGCAGGCTGAGTGGGACGCTCGTGTAGCCGAGCGCAAGGCACAGGCCGCCAAAGCACAGAAAGCGGTGCAGGACGCGCGTCAGGGCGTCAACGAACTGCGTGAAGAAGGTCTGCGCCAGGCTCAGCCGGTCAGCCAGTAACCCTTCGTATCTGCTGCATCGCCAATGGATTTAAAGGACGAAAATATTATGCGTAAACAAGTACTTATCCCTGCCCTGCTGGCCCTGAGCGTTGGTCTGGCTGCTTGCTCCCATCAGCCTAACGTCAACCTGGAACAGGCCCGCACCAACTATTCCGCGTTGCAAAGCAACCCTAAAGCCACCGAACTGGCCGCCCTTGAAACCAAGGATGCGAGTGAGTGGCTGGACAAGGCCGACGCCGCCTACCGCAACAATGACGATCAGAAAAAAGTCGACCAACTGGCTTATCTGACCAATCAGCGCGTCGAACTGGCCAAGCAGACCATTAACCTGAAGACCGCTGAAAACGATCTGAAGAACGCCTCGGCGCAACGTGCCCAGGCGCGTCTGGACGCTCGCGACGCGCAGATCAAGGCGCTGCAGAACAGCCTTAACGCCAAGCAGACCGAACGCGGCACGCTGGTGACTTTCGGTGACGTACTGTTCGACCTGAACAAATCGGAGCTGAAATCGGCCGGTCTGGTCAACGTTAACAAGCTGGCTCAGTTCCTTCAGGAAAACCCGGATCGCAAAGTGATCGTCGAGGGTTACACCGACAGCACCGGCTCGGACAGCTACAACCAATCGCTGTCCGAGCGTCGCGCCAACTCCGTGCGCATGGCGCTGGTGAAGATGGGCGTCGGCATGGACCGCGTCGTTTCCCAGGGTTATGGCAAGGAATACCCGGTCGCCGACAACGCCAGCGCCTCGGGCCGCGCCATGAACCGTCGTGTGGAAGTGACCATTTCCAACGACAACCAGCCGGTAGCACCGCGTTCTTCGATGCAATAAACCGGTTGTAGCGACAAACGAAAGCCCCGCCAGACGCTGCGCCTGGCGGGGCTTTTTTATTTAATCACTGCACCTGCTGCGGCGTCTGTTGACCCATGCAGCGCACAGCCTGTTTGCGGTCGTTGACCAGCACGCCGGTCAGGCCTTTTTGTTCGGTGTCGAACAGCACCATCACCCCTTCAACGCACTGCGCAACCTGAGGCGCAGGCTCCAGAGCGACTTTGTACTCTTCGCCCGGCACGGTCTTGAGCATTGTGAACTGGCTCAGTTGCAGCGCATCTTCGGGCTTGGCGAAGTGCAGGTAGCCGTAGTACCACAACACCCCCACGGTGCCGAAAATACAGGCGATGCCGGTGAGGATCTGGGGAATGACATTACGCTCTTCAGTCATTGCGGTTGCTCTGTCTCATGGGCTGCGGGTGGGTTTTCCGACGGCGCAGAGGAAGTCTTCTTGCTCGCATCTGGATCGGGGTAATTGGGGATTTCGGCCAGACGCCGCAGGCCGTTGAAATGCAGCGGGTCGTCCAGATACCGCACCATGACTTCACGCCAGGTCGGATCGCCAAAGGTCTGCACGTGAGGACCGCGGGTCAGTTGCAGGACCCGGGGCGGCGGCGCGGCCTGGTACAGGCTGATGCCGTTGTAGAGCGGCACCTGAGCGTCGTCCAGACTCTGGAACAGCAGCATGGGCGTGCCTTTCAGCTGTGCGATGCCGTTGACGGCACTGTCGCTGTCGGGAATCACCCAGGACAGCGGCCGCTTGAAGGCCCAGGTCAGCCAGGACGCGCCCAAGGTGTAACGCGCCACTTCGCGATAGCTGGCTGGCGTGCCGTCGAGGACCAGCGCCTTGACCCGTGAACGCTGCTGCGGGTGCTCGGCCAAATAGTGCACACCCAATGCGCCGCCGATGCTTTGCCCCAACACCACCAAGGGTTTGCCCTGAACTTCAGGCGCGTTGTTCAGCCAGTCGAAGGCCGCGTCGATGTCCTGATAGACCGCAGGCAGGCTGGGGTCGCCCTGAGAGTGGCCATAACCGCGGTAGTCCAGCAACAGCACTTGGTATCCCTGCTCGGGAAGCCACCAACTGCCGCTCAGATGCCACGCCATGTTGCCGCCGTTGCCATGCAGATGCAGCACCGTGCCCTTGACCGGGACGCCTTCTTTGGCAGGCAGGAACCAGGCGTTGAGCCGGGTGCCGTCCGCTGCCTTGAGGGTCACGTCGCGCCAGGCGATATGGGCCTTGTCCGGCGTCAGCGGCACATCGCGTTCGGGGTAGAACAGCAGTTCGCTGCAGCCGTTGAGGCAGAGCAGCAGGAGCAGTGTAAGAAGAGGCCTCAAGCGATGTCCCTTTTTCATTATGGTCGCCGCCCGTACGCAGGCATTGGCAAGCGACAAGTTCCCCTGTGGGAGCGAATTCATTCGCGAAACGGTCGAACATCCGACCCATTTTTCTTGGATGTACGGGCCCCTCGCGAATGAATTCGCTCCCACAGGGGTCATCATCGACCCATCAGAGGATATTCGAGTAATCCGCCTCGATCCGGTCCAGGCTCAGGTGATTGAGGAAGTTGGAGAAGCACATCCAGGCCGACAGCGCATTCATATCGCGGAACTGGTCGGGCAGGTACTTGGGCGGCACCACCAAGCCTTCATCCACCAGCTGACGCAAGGTGCGCATGTCCTCCAGCGTGGTCTTGCCGCAAAACAGCAATGGCACTTGCTCCAGCTTGCCCTTTCTCACGGCCAACTGAATGTAGTTGTAAACCATGATGAAACCCTTGAGGTACGAAAGGTCCTTGGTGAAGGGCAGACCATTCGGCACCGAGCCTCGGAAAACGCGACTGGCGTTGCCGTAACTTTCCGGCATGCCGAAGCCTTGCTCACGGTAGAACTCGAACACCTGAAGGAAATCCGCGCCCTCCTCGGCCATATGAATGGCGCGGGTGCGGTTGGTGAGCTTGCGCAGGCGGCTGGGATAGGAAGCGAAGCCGATCACCTCCATCAGGATCGCCAGCCCTTCCTGGGTCACGGTCGACGAAGGTGGGCCCTTGGCGAGGAAGGTACAGATCGGCTGGTTCTGACCATTGAGCGTCGTGCCTACGTGGACCAAACCTTCATGCACCTCAAGCGCACGCACGTCGCGCTCGTTGAACATCGCGTCGCTGCGAATCTTGATGTAGTCGGCACCGGCTGCTGCATCCGCGACGATGCCGTCGGACTCGAAGACCCGAATGGTTTCTTCCGCTTCACCAAAGGTACGGTTCAGGCGGCTTTGCAGCATCGCCACCGCATCCTTGGCATTCAGGGTTTTCGGCTCGTCCTTGAGGTCGCCACGCCCGGCGATGTTGTTGAGGTAGTCCGAGAGCATCAGGCCCAGATCGGCCAGCGTCGGGTCGCCAGCATGAAACGCATCGGACGCCGCGCCATACAGCTCCTGGGAAATCAGACCGAAATCCGGCGTGCCCCGCGCTTCGAGCATGCGGATGACCATGCGGTATTCCTTGCACATGCGCCGCATGATTTGCCCAACCGGGTTGAACTGCCCCAGTTGCCGGGTGATGTCGCGTTCGATGTTCTGGAATTCGAGCTTCAACGCGCCGGAGTCGAAGCCCAGCGGGCGACTCTCGTAGTAGGCGCGATCGACTTCGGGCAGTTGCTTGCCCTTGGCCGCCAGGAAGTTCTTGCGAATGCTGTCGTCCCATTTCACCGCGTCGAGCACGCGAATCGGCGTCTGGGCCAACACGATGCGATCGGACAGCGTGCGAATGGTCTGCTGGTATTCGTCCACCCGTTACTCCTGTGGTTAATCCGTGCGCTAGGGGGTCATGCGCTGATATTGGGCCGCCTTGAGGAAGACGTCGGAATTGGCCGTGTCGTCCAGATAAGCGAACACCTTGTCCATCGACGTGGTGATGAGCACGCCGTCGCCCTTCTCGGTTTCGATCGGCTGCCCTTCGAAAGTCTTTTGCTCGACCAGCTGCTGCACGCGCTCAAGGTCCAGGTCGTAGATGTCCAGCTCGTCGGCGGCGTTTTCGTTGTCCACCAGATCGAAGCCGGCGATCACGTAATTGGCGCCGTACTTGTCAGGCAGCGCCGCCGAAACGTACCAGCGGCCGCCGTGCCGGGACACGGTGAAGGTGTATTCGTCACGGTTTTTGCGGTCGCCCTTGCGATAGCTGACCGCTTTGTACTGATCGGTGCCGGCGCGGCTGATTTCCAGCTCCAGCGGCTCACCCCAAGCGTTCTTGCTGGTCCAGGTGCCGAGCAGCTTTGGCGGCGCGGTGTCGCGGGTCGGGATCGGGTCCTTGAACGTCACCAGGCAGCCGCTCAACAGCGCGAAGGACAAGGCGAGCAAGACGCTCCAGACTTTCATCGCTTTCTCCTGAAACCCGCACCTGATTAGAAGACGCTCAGCCAACCGCTGGCTTGGCAGTGCCCAACACCAGACGCATCTGGCGAACAAGAATAGCGAGCATGTGCTCGTCTGCGTCGGGCGTCGGCCCGTCCAACAGGCCCTGATATTCCATCCGGCCGATAACACCCGTCAACACTTGAGCATCCAGTTGCGGTTGGGTTGAGCCCATGACCTCGAGAAACTGGGCACTTCCCTGCAAAAGAATCTCCTGATGCGCTGCCACCAATGGCGCCAGGCGCGGGTTGATCAGCGCCTCAAGCCGAAACGCGTGCTCGGCGATCAACTGATCGCGGCGGGTCTGCAACTGATGGCGCACGTACTCCATGGTCATGCGGGCGATTTCATCGGCTAGCCGCGCGCGGGCTTCGACGCTGCCGTCGTTGCGCGCGACCATTTCACGCAGCAAGGCTTCGGTGCTGGTCCACAGCTTGGCCATGTAAGCGGCGCTGCGTTCGACGTATTGGGCGAAGGCATCGGTGAGCAGGTCGTCGATGTCCTTGAAATAGTAGGTGGTGGCAGACAGCGGCACTTGCGCCTCGGCGGCCACGGCACGGTGGCGCACGGCCCGCACGCCATCGCGGATGAGGATACGCATGGCGGCGTCGAGAATCTGCTGGCGGCGTTGCTCGCTGCCCTGTCGGCTCGCTTTGCGACCCTGATACTGAACACTCTGCGCAACGGCGGTAGCCAATCCGGCGGCTCCCTTTTGAGCGATCGTACGATTCACGACAGGTTTTCCTTTCTCTGAATGTGCTTGAGTTGCGGTTTGAAGCCATTGTCCGGGCAATCGCCGACCTCCCTGTGGGAGCGAAATCATTCGCGATGCGGGCTTACGAACGCTACATCTTCATCGCCTGACACATTTTTCGCGAATGAATTCGCTCCCACAGAGTTTCCCGCGCTCATCAAACAGGCAAAAAAAAGCCGCCCTGCTCAGGCGGCTCTTGGGGTGATGCTTACGCCTGAGGCCGCATGTGCGGGAACAGGATGACGTCGCGGATCGACGGCGAGTTGGTCAGCAGCATGACCAGACGGTCGATGCCAATGCCCTCGCCCGCCGTTGGCGGCATGCCGTATTCCAGCGCGCGAACGAAGTCGGCGTCGTAATGCATGGCTTCGTCGTCGCCCGCGTCCTTGTCGGCCACCTGGGCCATGAAACGCTCGGCCTGATCTTCCGCGTCGTTCAACTCGGAGTAGGCATTGGCGATTTCACGACCACCGATGAACAGCTCGAAACGGTCGGTGACGTTCGGGTTTTCGTCGTTACGGCGTGCCAGCGGCGACACTTCGAACGGGTACTGGGTAATGAAGTGCGGCTGTTCCAGCTTGTGCTCGACCAGCTCTTCGAAAATCATCACCTGCAGCTTGCCCAGACCTTCGAAGCCCAGCACCTTGGCGCCGGCCTTCTTGGCGATGGCGCGAGCCTTGTCGATGTCGTTCAGGTCGTCAGCGCTGATGTCCGGGTTGTATTTCAGGATCGAATCGAACACCGACAGACGCGCGAACGGCTCGCCGAAATGGAACACCTTGTCGCCGTACGGCACGTCGGTGCTGCCCAGAACCAGCTGCGCCAGTTCGCGGAACAGCTCTTCGGTCAGGTCCATGTTGTCTTCGTAGTCGGCGTAAGCCTGGTAGAACTCCAACATGGTGAATTCAGGGTTGTGACGGGTCGAGACGCCCTCGTTACGGAAGTTGCGGTTGATCTCGAACACCTTCTCAAAGCCGCCAACCACCAGGCGCTTGAGGTACAGCTCAGGCGCGATACGCAGGAACATTTCCATGTCCAGCGCATTGTGGTGGGTTTCGAACGGCTTGGCCGCCGCGCCGCCCGGAATGGTCTGCAGCATCGGCGTTTCGACTTCCAGGAAGTCGCGCTTCATCAGGAAGCTGCGGATGTGAGCGATGACTTGCGAGCGCACGCGGAAGGTTTCGCGCACGTCTTCGTTGACGATCAGGTCGACGTAGCGCTGGCGGTAGCGCTGCTCGGTGTCGGTCAGGCCGTGATGCTTGTCAGGCAGCGGACGCAGGGACTTGGTCAGCAGACGCACGCTGGTCATCTCGACGTACAGGTCGCCCTTGCCGGAACGGGCCAGGGTGCCTTCTGCGGCGATGATGTCGCCCATGTCCCAGGTTTTCACCGAGGCCAGGGTTTCTTCAGAGAGGGTCTTGCGGTTGACGTAGACCTGAATGCGACCGGTCATGTCCTGGATCACCATGAACGAGCCACGGTTGAGCATGATGCGACCTGCAACCTTGACCGGAATCGCCGCTTCAGCCAGCTCTTCCTTGGTCTTGTCCGCGTACTGTTTCTGCAGGTCGTTGCAGTAGTTTTCGCGGCGGAAGTCGTTCGGGAAGGCGTTACCCTTGGCGCGCTCGGCAGCAAGCTTTTCCTTGCGCAGGGCGATCAGGGTGTTTTCTTCCTGTTGCTGGGCTTGCGGGTCGAGTTGTTGGTCGCTCATGTCTTCAGATTTTCCATCACAGGTTCGTTGCTTCTTGCCAAGGGCAAGGGATCGCGGGCCGGTCGCGCATGAAGTGCGCCGCACCCGCAACAGTGGTGTCGCGTTTACAGCCCCTGCTTGAGGCTCGCTTCCAGGTAACCGTCGAGGTCGCCGTCGAGCACCTTGTTGCAGTCGCTGCGCTCAACGCCGGTACGCAGGTCCTTGATGCGCGAGTCATCGAGGACGTACGAGCGGATCTGGTGACCCCAGCCGATATCGGACTTGGTGTCTTCAAGCGCCTGGGACGCCGCGTTGCGCTTCTGCATTTCCAGCTCGTACAACTTGGCCCGCAGCATTTTCATGGCGGTGTCCTTGTTCGCGTGCTGGGAGCGCTCGTTCTGGCAGCTGACCACGGTGTTGGTCGGCACGTGGGTGATACGCACCGCCGAGTCGGTGGTGTTGACGTGCTGACCACCGGCACCGGACGAACGATAGGTATCGATACGCAGGTCCGACGGGTTGATGTCGATCTCGATGCGGTCGTCGATCTCGGGGGAAACGAACACCGCCGAGAACGAGGTGTGACGACGGGCGCCGGAGTCGAACGGGCTCTTGCGCACCAGACGGTGCACACCGATTTCGGTACGCAGCCAGCCAAAGGCGTACTCGCCCTTGATGTGCACGGTGGCGCCCTTGATGCCGGCGACTTCGCCTTCGGACAGCTCCATGATGGTGGCGTCGAAGCCACGCTTGTCGGCCCAGCGCAGGTACATGCGCAGCAGGATGTTGGCCCAGTCCTGCGCTTCGGTGCCGCCGGAACCGGCCTGGATGTCCAGGTAAGCGTTGTTGGGGTCCATCTCGCCGCTGAACATGCGGCGGAATTCGAGTTTGGCGAGAGATTCTTCAAGACCTTCGAGCAGCTCGACGACGTCGTTGACGGCGCTTTCGTCGGCTTCTTCGACGGCCATGTCCAGCAGCTCTTTGGCGTCGGCCAGGCCGGAGCTCATTTCGTCGAGGGTTTCGACGATCTGTGCGAGCGTCGAACGCTCACGGCCCAGGGCCTGTGCGTACTCGGGCTTGTTCCAGACGTTGGGGTCTTCCAGCTCGCGGTTGACTTCGGTCAGGCGATCACTTTTGTGATCGTAGTCAAAGATACCCCCGAATGGACTGGGAGCGCTCGGACAGGTCCTTGATGGTGTTCAGGATCGGATTGATTTCCATGGTCGACAGGACTCGCAGGCGAATTTCACAAAGCCCGCGAGTATACCCGAGCTGACGCCCGGATGGCAGTCCGTTGGGCAGGGGTTGCAGGTTGAATGTGTAGGAGCGCGCTTGCCCGCGATTGCGACGTGTCGGGCGCCCTTTATGCTGGATGCGCCGACGTCATCGCGGGAAAGCGCTTTTACAGGTCAACGAACACTACCCCACCACCACCTGATTACGCCCGTTGTGCTTGGCGGCATACAGGCCCTGATCCGCGTTCTGGATCAGTTGACGGCTGTGGCTGCCCACCGGCGGAACGAGGGTCGCAAGGCCGATGCTCACCGTCAGGCTCGAACCTTCAGTCGGCGCGATGTGAGGGATGTTCATACCGGCCACGGTCTGACGCAGTTTTTCCGCGAGCAGACGCGCGCCACCCGGGGAGGTGTTCGGCAGGACCAGCGCGAATTCTTCACCGCCGTAACGGGCTGGCAGATCTGAAGGGCGGCTGCAGCTGGCACGAATGGCCTTGGCCACCTGACGCAGCGCTTCGTCGCCCTCAAGATGGCCGAAGTTGTCGTTATACGCCTTGAAATAGTCGACATCGATCATCATCAGCGACAACTGTGTCTGCTCACGGATTGCTCGGCGCCATTCCAGCTCCAGGTATTCGTCGAAGTGACGACGGTTCGACAGCCCGGTGAGGCCGTCGGAATTCATCAGCCGTTGCAGCACCAGGTTGGTGTCCAGCAGCTGCTGCTGGCTGACACGCAGGGCCCGATAGGCCTCGTCGCGCTGCAGCAGGGTCATGTAGGACCGCGAGTGATAGCGGATGCGCGCCACCAGCTCGATGTTGTCCGGCAGCTTGACCAGGTAATCGTTGGCGCCCGCCGCGAAGGCCGCGCTCTTGATCAGCGCGTCTTCCTTGGTCGACAGCACGATGATCGGGATGTCCCGGGTCACCGGGTTGTTGCGGTATTCGCGCACCAGGGTCAGGCCGTCGAGACCGGGCATGACCAGGTCCTGCAGGATCACCGTCGGTTTGATCTGGATCGCCTGGGCGATGGCCTGATGCGGGTCGGCGCAAAAGTGAAAATCGATGTTTTCCTCATTCGCCAGCCCGCGCCGGACGGCCTCGCCGATCATTGCCTGATCGTCGACCAGCAACACCATGGCAGCGTTTTCATCCGTGGTGTTTATATCGTCCAGCTGCAAATCATGCATTCAGGGTCTCCTGGTCACAGCCGGGCTGTGAAATCACCTGGAAATTCATTAGGTAAAAGCCTCGTTCAAGCGAGACGCAATAGTGTCCAGCGGGCGAATCTCCATGGCGGCGTCGATGGCAGCTGCCGCTTTGGGCATGCCATACACCGCACAGCTTTGCTGGTCCTGGGCGATGGTGAGGAAGCCGCGCTGACGCATCAGCTTGAGCCCCTGAGCGCCATCGCGGCCCATACCTGTCAGCAGAACACCCACGGCATCACCGTTCCAATACGTAGCCACGCTCTCGAAAAACACGTCGATCGAGGGCCTGTAAATTTCGTTCACCGGCTCTGCGGTGTAGGCCAGGGTGCCGTTCTTGAGCAAACGCATGTGGTGGTTGGTGCCCGCCAGCAGCACAGTCCCCGCCTGCGGCGCCTCGCCTTCGCAGGCCAGCCGCACTGCCAGCCCCGACGAACTGCTCAACCACTGCGCCATACCGGCGGCGAACACTTGATCCACGTGCTGAACCAGCACGATGGCCGCCGGAAACTGTTTGGGCAGCCCCTTGAGCAACACTTCCAACGCTGCGGGGCCGCCGGCGGACGACCCGATGGCGACCAGCCCCTGACGCTGCGCTGTCGCGCGCATGGTGGGCGGCGCCTGGCGCACGCGGCTGTCACGCTGACCAATGAGCCAGCCTATATTAAGTATCTTGCGTAACAAAGGTGCGGCGGCTTCTTTAGGGTTGCCCGCGCCGATCGCAGGGGTGTCGACGACGTCCAGCGCACCATGGCCCATGGCCTCGAACACCCGGTGGACGTTCTGCTCACGGTCCACGGTCACAATGACGATGGCGCACGGCGTGGCGGCCATGATCCGTCGTGTGGCTTCTACCCCATCCATGACCGGCATGATGAGGTCCATCAGAATCAGATCCGGCGTCAGCTCTGCGCAACGCTCGACCGCTTCGGCGCCGTTGTTCGCCACCCACACCACCTGATGTTCAGGCTCGAACGCCAGCGCACGGCGCAGTGCCTCGACTGCCATGGGCATGTCGTTGACGATGGCGATCTTCATCCTTGCGCATCTCCTATCAGTTCGACGACAGCATCAAGGAGCGCGTCGTCATGAAAACTGGCCTTTGCCAGATAATAGTCGGCGCCGGCGTCAAGGCCCCGACGGCGATCTTCTTCGCGATCTTTGTAGGACACCACCATCACCGGCAAAGACTGCAAACGGCTGTCGCGGCGCAGCAAAGTCACCAGTTCGATGCCGTCCATGCGCGGCATGTCGATGTCGGTGATCAGCAGGTCGAAATCCTCGGCGCGCAAGGCGTTCCAGCCATCCATGCCATCCACCGCCACCGCCACCTCATAGCCGCGACTGAGCAACAGTTTGCGCTCAAGCTCGCGCACGGTGAGCGAATCGTCGACCACCAGCACGCGTTTGCGCGCCTGGGCGTCGGCCTGGCGGTTGCGCCGGTCGATGCGCTCCAGACGCCCGGTGTTGAGCAGTTTTTCCACCGAACGCAGCATGTCTTCGACGTCGATGATCAGCACCGCCGAACCGTCATCCAGCAACGCGCCTGCGGAAATATCCTGAACCTTGCCCAATCGCGGGTCGAGCGGCAGCACCACCAGCGTGCGCTCGCCGATGAAGCGCTCCACAGCCACGCCGTACACCGCATCACGCTCGCGAATGACCACAACCTTGAGCACGTCGGTGCTGTCCTGGCTGGCCGGGCGATTGAGCAACTGACTGGCTGCCACCAACCCGACATGCCGCTCTTCGTGCCAGAAATGCTGACGACCTTCCAGTTGCACGATTTCGTCGGCCTGTACGTCGCGCATGCATTCGATGTGTGCCAGCGGAAAGACATAGGCTTCGCCGCCCACCTCCACCACGAGACTGCGCACCACCGACAGCGTCAGGGGCACTTCCAGATGAAAGCGACTGCCCTGCCCCGCCTGCTGATGCAATTCCACGCCGCCGCGCAGCTGGCGCACCATGTGCAGCACCGCGTCGAGCCCTACCCCCCGGCCCGAGACTTCGGTGACCTTGTCGCGCATGCTGAAACCGGGCAGAAACAGGAAGCTCAGCAGCTCTTCTTCGCTCAACTGCGCAGCGGTTTCTTCAGGGGACAGCTTGCGATCGATAATGCTGCGACGCAGACGCTCAAGGTCAACACCGGCGCCGTCGTCGATCAGTTCCACCACCAGCAGGCCCGCCTGGTGGGAGGCCCTGAGCTGAATCAGGCCCTCGGCAGGTTTGCCGCTGGCCAGGCGTTGTTCGGGGAATTCGATGCCATGGTCCACGGCGTTACGCAGTAAATGAGTCAGCGGCGCTTCGAGTTTTTCCAGCACGTCGCGGTCGACCTGGGTTTTCTCACCATCGATTTCCAGGCGCACCTGCTTGCCCAGTGAACGCCCCAAGTCACGCACCATGCGCGCCTGCCCGGCCAGCACATCGGCAAACGGGCGCATGCGGCAGGCCAGCGCGGTGTCATATAACAGCTGCGCACGCTGGCTCGCCTGCCAGCCGAACTCGTCCAGATCAGCGGTCTGCTGGATCAACAGATGCTGCGCTTCGCTCAACAAACGGCGGGCTTCTTCCAGGGCTTTTTGCGCATCCGGATCGACACTGGCATCGAGCAAGGCTTCAAGGTTATCCAGCGCCCGACTGGCGCCGCTCTGGGAGCGTTTGACCCGCTGCATCGCAGTCAGATAAGGCTTGAGTCGCTGGGTTTCGACGAGAGACTTACTCGACAGATCCAGCAGGTTATTCAGGCGCTCGGCGGTCACCCGCAGCACCCGCTCGCCCCCCTCAGCCACACGCCGCTGGCGACGGTGCTCGTTTTTCGGCGCTGCCTGCTCCTCGCTTTCGGCAACCGCAGGCGCGGGCGCCACGGCAGGTTCGACCACGGCAGGCTGCTCGGTGACTGGCGCATCGGCAATCAGTGGCGCGTGGGCAGACTGCACCGACTCCACCAGCGCCTGGGCGTTGGCCAGCAGCAGGTCCTCCATCGAGGGCGCACGTGCTGGCGCGGCAGCGGCGTGGTGCGCGCCAGGCTTGATCAGGTCGTTCATCAGCGCGACGTAGCCGTCGATGTCGCCCTGCCCGACGCTGCTTGCGCCCGGCGTGGCGATGCGCATGAGCATGTCGGTGCCCATCAACAGCGCGTCGATGTGTTCAGGCTTGAGGTGCAGCCGGCCTTCCTGGGCCTCGACCAGACAATCCTCCATGACGTGGGAAACGCTGACCCCGGCATTGACCCCGACAATCCGCGCCGCGCCCTTGAGCGAGTGCGCCGCGCGCATGCAGGCTTCCAGCTGATCGGCCTGGGTCGGATTGCGCTCGAGCGCCAGCAGGCCCGCGCTCAGCACCTGCGTCTGTGCTTCGGCTTCGAGGGTAAACAGCTCGAACAGCGAGGCGTCGCGCATTTGATCGGGCGTCATGTCAGGCTCCGGTTCACGGCGGACAACAGGTGTTCTTCATCCAGCAAGCGCAGGCTGCGGTTTTTCCATTGCACCACCCCGCGAGTGAAACGCGCGTTGGCGTTCTGCGCGGGCACTGACGCGGCGTCCAGCAGGCGCGCTTCAATAGCGTGAATGCCGTCGACCTCGTCCACCGGCACCACCACCGGGCCGCCTTCGGCCGAGACGATGAGCATGCGCGGCATGACGCGACTGGCACTGGTCGGCGCAAAGGTGGTGTCCAGCCCCAACAGTTCGACGAACGACAGGCAAGCCACCAGCGCGCCGCGCACGTTAGCGACGCCGAGCAAGGCGCGAGAGCGTTGATGTGGCAGCGAGTGAATCGCCTGAACCGGCGACACCTCAACCAGGCAACGGGTCGGCAGGCCCAGCCATTCTTCGCCCAGTCGAAACACCACCAGCGAGCGCGTCTTGACGTCGCTGGCCAGCTCTTCGTGGACCACGACGCGATGCTCCTGGGCCAGCGCGTAGCGGTCCAGCAAACGCGTGGCGGCCGCCGAATACACCGAGCAGTTGCGACAATGGATGTGCTCGACCAACAGCGGGCAGGAGCGATCGCCGTGGATACCGATGCGGTTCCAGCAATCGTCGATGGCCTGGGCGTCGTCGCTGATCAATTCACTGTGTAAGCCGGTCATCGACTACGTCCTTCTTTATGCATGCCACGGGCCGCACGTTCCTGCAGACGGCGGGCACCGGCACTGTCACCCTGGGCGGCCAGCAACGCCGCCAGTTGCGCCAGGGCTTCAGGGTGCTGCGGTTCGAGATAGAGCGCCTTGCGGTAAAATCCTTGGGCGCCGATCACATCGCCGCCTACCTCGCTGAGCAGACCCAGCCAATAAAACACCGACGCAACGGGTTCATACCGTTTGAGGTATTGCTCGCAGGCCAGTTTGGCCTCGGCACTTTTGCCTTCATTGGCAAGCTGCTTGATGCTGCTCAGCAGCGTGGCCGCTTCACTTGCCGAAGCGGGCGAAGGCGCCGGACGTCGAGCGGGCGCAGGCACCGGCGCGAATGCACGCACAGCCGGTTTCGCACGCAGGCTCGGTACCGGTTTTGCGCTGACCGCAGGCGGCAAGGCTGGCATCGCCGGGGCGGCAGGCGAAACAAACGAAGGCTCTGCAGCCTCAGAGCGATGGCGAAAGGCAAACGACTGAGCGATGCCGATCGAGGCCATGCCCATGCGCCCCAACAAGCTGCCCTCGGCAGGGCCGATGAACAACACGCCGTCGTCGCGGGTCATGCGCTTGAGCGCCTCGAAACCCTGACGCTGGGTGTCGACGTCGAAATAGATCAGCAGGTTGCGACAGAACACGAAATCGTAGGCCGACTGCGCCACCAGAAGGGTCGGGTCAAGCAGGTTACCGGCTTGAAAACTGACCCGTTCGCGAATTTTCTCGTCCACGCGATAGCCGTCTTCGACCTGAGCGAAATACCGCTCACGAAAACCGAGCTGATCACCGCGAAAGGAATTCTTGCCATACACCGCGCGACGCGCACGCTGCAGCGACAGGGGGCTGATATCCACCGCCTCGACCTTGAACTGCTGCGGCTGAAGTCCGGCATCGAACAGGGCCATGGCGATCGAATAGGGCTCTTCGCCCGTCGAGCACGGCAGGCTGAGGATGCGCAGCGGGCGCGCGCCGCTCAATTGCGCGATGCGCGCAGCGGCCAGTTTGCCGAGGGTGACGAACGATTCCGGGTACCGGAAAAACCAGGTCTCGGGCACGATCACCGCTTCGATCAGTGCCTGTTGTTCTTCGGCCGAGCTCAGCAGCCATTGCCAGTAGGCATCGGCATCATTGGCCTTGACGCTGGCGCAGCGCTGGCGCACGGCGCGCTCGATGATGGCCTCGCCCACCGACGCCACGTCCAGGCCGATGCGGCTCTTGAGAAAAGCGAAGAAACGCGCATCTGAACTCATGGCGCGGCCTCTATGGCTTCAAGGTCCAGAGGCTGCGCAGGGAACAGCAGATCGCGAACCGGATCGGTGAGCAGATCCTGCACCTTGATCCATTGCAACAAACCCAGTTCGTCTTCACGCACCGGCCCCAGATACGGCGCCTCGCGGTTGTCCAGACCATAAGCCTTGAACTCGTCCACGGCGCAGCGAAGGGTGTCGGTCGCCTGCTCGAGAATCAGGCCAAGACGCTGCGCAGGACGATCACCGCCCAGGCGGTAAGTGACCAGCACCAACCGCGTACTGGTTCGCAGGGGGGCAGGCTCGCCAAAGCTCAGCGCGCTGAGGTCGATGACCGGCACCACTGCGCCTCGATGGGGAAAAACGCCCGCCACCCAGTGGGGCGCGCGGGCGATGGGTTTGAGCACCAGACGTGGCAGCACTTCGGCGACTTCGGTCGCCTCCAGCGCATAGCGTTCCTGCCCGATGCGAAACAGCAGGAACAGTTTGTTCTTCGGCAATATCGCTGTGCCGCGCTTGGCTGAATGCTCGGTCATGGTCCGGACTCAGACCTTGAAACGCGAAACGCCGCTGCGCAGTCCCACCGCCACCTGGCTCAACTCGTCGATGGCGAAGCTGGCCTGACGCAGGGACTCGACAGTCTGGCTGCTGGCGTCGCTCAGCTGGACCAACGCCTGGTTGATCTGCTCGGCGCCAGTGGCCTGGGCCTGCATGCCCTCGTTGACCATCAACACCCGCGGCGCCAAGGCCTGCACCTGGTGGATGATCTGCGAAAGCTGCTCGCCGACCTGAGTCACTTCGAACATGCCGCGACGCACTTCTTCGGAGAATTTGTCCATGCCCATCACGCCCGCCGACACCGCCGACTGAATCTCGCGCACCATCTGCTCGATATCGTAGGTGGCCACAGCGGTCTGGTCCGCAAGACGACGCACTTCGGTCGCGACCACGGCAAAACCACGGCCGTATTCACCGGCTTTTTCAGCCTCGATCGCCGCGTTCAGAGACAGCAGGTTGGTCTGGTCAGCGACCTTGACGATGGTCACCACCACCTGATTGATGTTGCCGGCCTTCTCGTTGAGGATCGCCAGCTTGGAGTTCACCAGATCCGCTGCGCCCATCACCGAATGCATGGTCTCTTCCATGCGCGCCAGGCCCTGCTGGCCGGAGCCCGCGAGAATCGAAGCCTGATCGGCCGCCGAGGTGACCTCGGTCATGGTGCGCACCAGATCGCGGGAGGTTGCGGCGATTTCACGGGAAGTGGCGCCAATCTCGGTCGTAGTGGCGGCCGTTTCGGTGGCAGTGGCCTGCTGTTGTTTGGAGGTGGCGGCAATCTCGGTGACCGATGTGGTGACCTGTACCGATGAGCGTTGCGCCTGAGACACCAGCGCGGCCAGTTCAGTGACCATGTCGTTGAAGCCAGTTTGCACCGAGTTGAATTCGTCCTGGCGATCAAGGTTCAGGCGGTTGCTCAAATCCCCGGTGCGCATGACCTCGAGAATCCGCACGATGCGGTTCATCGGCGCCAGAATCGCGCGCATCAGCAGCAGGCCACAGGCAGCAGCAGCCAGTACGGCGATGATCAGGGAAATGCCCAGGGTGATCTTGGCGCTGGCAACAGCAGCTTGAATGTCGTCGGATGCACGGTCGGCGTTGATCTTGTTCTTGGTGCCCAGCGCATTGAGCACCTTGCGACCGTCAACCCAAATCGGGGTCATTTGCTCGGCGAAGATACGTTGCGCCAAGGCGAAATTGTCGCTCTGATAAGCGCCCAGAATGCTGTTGAGTACCAACCCGTAACGCTCGCGCAGTTGCAGAAACTGCGCGAAATCATTGCGATCGGTTTCTTCGAAGATGCCCTTCTGATAACTGGCGATCTGCGCTTGCAGACGGTCATCGAATTCTTTGTATTGGTCTTCTTCGGCGTTGGTCAGGCTGCGTCCCGCACCCTCGGCGAGCAGTTGCTGAGTGCGCACGTAGCTCTCCACCCAGGCGCCGCGCACGGTGCTGCTGTAATAGACGCCCGGCAGCGCATCGAGGCGGACTTCGTCGCCGCTGTTTTCAATGACCAGCAGCCTGTTGAAAGCCACGACCACCATCAGCAGCATGATGGCGATGATTACAGCGAAGCTCGCCAAAATACGTTGACGCAACGTCCAGTTCTTCACAGTCAGCCCTCAAGAGTTCAACACCGGCGACACCGGGTTCAAGAAGCGGACCGACAGACGGCCCAACGCGAGCGGAGTATAGCCTAGTGCCTTATCAATAAACCGGGCTGTTTCCGACATGACTTACGTAATTACGCACACATATAACGGAAATATCTGACAAATAGTCAGCGCCGGGAGAGTCTGCTTGACAGCGGGGCGTTCAAGCAGAGGTCAGTACGGGATCAGACCTGTGAAAGCGAATTCATCTGCGAAAAATTATTCAGGCGACAGATTTGGCTCGGATTCACCGACCCTCGCGAATGAATCCGCTCCCACAGGGGAAAGGTGTGCTGCCGTGCGCCGCTACTGTTGAGCGTGCCGCACCTGACTTTCCAGCTCGGCCTTCAACCCCGGCGCCAGCTTCAGCTGCTTGGCTAACTCATCCAGATACGCGCGCTCCATGAAGTGCTCTTCATCGACCATCATCACGCTGGCCAGGTACATCTCGGCGGCGATTTCCGGAGTGTGCGCCGAGCGAGCGACGTCCACCGGGTCCAGCGGCTTGTTCAGCTCTGCGTGCAACCAGTGCTGCAACTCCTGATCCCCCGTCAGCCGAGTGAATTCACCCTCGATCAACTGCCGCTCGTTGTCATCGACATGGCCATCCGCTTTGGCGGCTGCCACCAGCGCGCGAAGAATGGCCTCGCTGTGCTGCTCGACCTGCGCAGGGGGCACCCGGTCTACGGTCTGCGGCTGGCTGGGCCCGGCGCCCGCCTGATTGGCCTGCCAGTTGCCATAGGCCTTGTACGCCAGTACGCCCAAGGCTGCCAGCCCGCCGTAAGTCAGGGCCTTGCCGCCGATCTTGCGTGCGCTTTTATTGCCCAGCAGCAAACCCATTGCCCCTGCCGCCAAGGCGCCGCCACCTGCGCCCGAGAGCAAGCCACCCAGATTGCCGCCGCCCACTTTGCCCAGTAAATCGTTGAGGCCACCCTGTGGGCCCTGACCTTGTGAACCGTGATTCGGCGCCTGGCCGGCCTTCTTCTGCAACAGGTCCTGACCGGATTTCAACAGCTGATCGAGCAAGCCACGGGTATTCATCGGAAACCTCCTGAAATGGATAAACGATCCGACCCGCAGGGTAAGGCGAAGTCGTCCGGGTCAGCTTTCAGGACTGCTTCTGGATGTTGCAGCTCTATGGAAGGGTCGCCGATGCCATTCGATTAAAACGATATACACTTCAAAGATTCTAAAAATCAGTCGCGAGCCGTTCCTTCATGATGACGCTACGTCAGATCCGCCACTTCATCGCCGTAGCCGAAACGGGTTCGATTTCCGCCGCCGCACAAGCCGTGTTCATTTCTCAGTCGACCCTGACGCTGGCCATTCAGCAGTTGGAAGAAGAGATCGGCGTCAACCTGTTCAGTCGCCACGCCAAGGGCATGACCCTGACCCACCAAGGGCATCAGTTCCTGCGCCAGGCGCACCTGATTCTCGCCACCGTGGAAAACGCCAAACGCAGCCTGCAGCAAGGCGCCGAACAAGTGGCGGGGCAGTTGGTGATCGGGGTGACGAGTCTGGTGGCGGGTTATTACCTGGCCGATCTGCTGATCCGCTTCCAGCGCGCCTACCCGAACGTTGACATCCGGGTGATGGAGGACGAGCGCCCCTACATCGAGCACCTGCTGGTCAGCGGCGAGATCGACATCGGTGTGCTGATCCTTTCCAACCTCGAAGACCGCCACGCCCTGCAAACCGAAGTGCTGACCCACTCGCCGTACCGACTCTGGCTGCCCGCCCAGCATCCGCTGCTCGACCACGACAACATCAACCTGGCGGAGGTGGCCCATGAGCCGCTGATTCAGCTCAACGTCGACGAAATGGGCAGCAACGCCCAGCGCATCTGGTCCCGCGCGGGGTTGCGGCCGAAGGTCACTTTGCGCACGGCCTCCACTGAGGCGGTGCGCAGCCTGGTGGCGGCGGGACTGGGTGTATCGATCCAGCCGGACATGACCTACCGCCCCTGGTCGCTTGAAGGCGACATCATCGAGGCCCGCCCCATCGCCGACCTGACCCAGACCCTGGACGTCGGCCTGGCATGGCGTCGCGGCACGGCTCGGCCTTCATTGGTCGATCCGTTTCTCAGTGTGGCCCGCGAGCAGCCGCATCCGGGACGCCGGCCATCGATTTAATCGAACGCTGCGTTCTGTATTTAGAATTTGTCGACCACTGCATGTGGCACTAGGCTCTGAGGCTTAGAACAGGAATGTTGCAGAGTTTTTCTGAACGCTTCGGTCGTAACCTGTGGGAGCGAATTCGTTCTGGGCGGCATCCCGACGAGGCGGCGTTACAGCCAATAGAGATGCATCGTCTGGAAAACCGATTCGCGAATGAATTCGCTCCTACAGGTTGTCTTGCGTTGCGAATACATCGATTCAAGGAAGCTTCGAACAATGGCTGGCGACACCAACCCACAACGCTTTACCTCTCTGCTCATCGATGGCGAGCAAGTCGCAGGTCAGGGTTTTGTCGAGCCGATTCTCAACCCGGCCACGGGCGAGGTCCTTACCCACATTGCCGAGGGCAGCACCGAGCAGGTCGAGAGCGCCATTCTGGCCGCCAACCGTGCCTTCCCCGCCTGGTCGCGCACCACGCCTCAGCAACGCTCGAACATCCTGCTCAGCATCGCCGATGCCATCGAAAAGAACGCCGATCACCTTGCGCAACTGGAAGCCCTTAATTGCGGCAAGCCCCTGCACCTGGCGCGTCAGGACGATCTGAGCGCGACAGTCGATGTGTTCCGTTTTTTTGCCGGTGCCGTGCGCTGCCAGACCGGCCAGCTGTCCGGCGAATACGTGCCGGGCTACACCAGCATGGTGCGCCGCGACCCGATTGGCGTGGTCGCCTCGATCGCGCCGTGGAACTACCCGATCATGATGGCGGCCTGGAAAATCGCCCCGGCCCTGGCGGCAGGCAACACCCTGGTATTCAAACCCTCCGAACACACACCGCTGTCGGTACTGGCGCTGGCCCCGGTGTTCGCCGAGCTGTTGCCCAAGGGCGTGATCAACATCATTTGCGGCGGCGGCGAAGGCGTGGGCAGTCATCTGGTCAGCCACCCGAAAATCCGCATGGTTTCGCTGACCGGCGATATCGTCACCGGCCAGAAGATCCTTCAGGCCGCCGCGAAAACCCTCAAACGCACCCACCTCGAACTCGGTGGCAAGGCGCCGGTGATCGTCTGCAACGACGCCGACATCGCCGCGGTGGTCGAGGGCGTGCGCACCTACGGCTATTACAACGCCGGCCAGGATTGCACCGCCGCCTGCCGCATCTACGCCCAGGCCGGGATTCACGACAAGCTGGTGGCCGAACTCGGCGCCGCCGTCAGTAGCCTGCGCTTTGCCAGCAAACGCGACGTCGACAACGAGATCGGCCCGCTGATCAGCACCCGCCAGCGTGACCGCGTGGCCAGTTTCGTCGAACGCGCCCTGAGCCAGCCGCACATCGAGCGAGTCACTGGCGCTGCCGTGCACTCAGGCCCTGGCTTCTTCTATCAGCCGACCCTGCTCGCGGGCTGCAAACAGGGCGATGAAATCGTCCAGCGTGAAGTGTTCGGCCCGGTGGTGACCGTGACCCGCTTCGACGAACTGTCCGAGGCCGTGGACTGGGCCAACGATTCCGAATACGGCCTGGCGTCGTCGATCTGGACGCAGAATCTGGACAAGGCCATGCAGGTCGCAGCGCGCCTGCAATACGGCTGCACCTGGATCAACAGCCATTTCATGCTGGTCAGCGAAATGCCCCACGGCGGTTTGAAGCGTTCAGGCTATGGCAAGGATCTGTCCAGCGATTCGCTTCAGGATTACAGCGTGGTGCGCCACGTCATGGCCAGGAGCAGCTATGAGTTGTGAGCGGCAAGCTGCAAGAAAAAGCGTCAGAGCTGCGTAGGTTTTGAGTTCAGAGCAATAAAAGAAAAAAAGGGGAGCAACTGAATTTTCCAGCTAGAAGTAACGAGTGGGCGCGATGACCACTTGCAGCTTGTAGCTTGCGACTTGCAGCTGGCTCCCTACCACTGATTTCCTGCCAACCATAAGTTAAAGAGGGAACCGTATGTCAGTGCAAAAGACCATGTTATTGGGAGCCATAGTCGGCGCGATGTTGACGAGCGGCGCCGTGCAGGCGGCCGAAACGCTCAAGGCTGTCGGCGACGGCGAAGGTCAGCTGGATATCGTGGCGTGGCCGGGTTACATCGAACGAGGCGAAAGCGACAAGGCCTATGACTGGGTCACCGGTTTCGAGAAGGAGACCGGTTGCAAGGTCAACGTCAAGACCGCCGCGACCTCCGACGAGATGGTCAGCCTGATGACCAAGGGCGGTTATGACCTGGTGACGGCGTCGGGCGATGCCTCGTTGCGTCTGGTGGCCGGCAAGCGCGTGCAGCCGATCAATACCGACCTGATCCCCAACTGGAAAACCCTTGACCCGCGTCTCAAGGACGGCCCGTGGTACACCGTCAACAAGCAGACCTACGGTACGCCCTATCAGTGGGGCCCCAACGTGCTGATGTACAACACCAACGTGTTCAAGACCCCGCCGGTGAGCTGGAGCGTGGTGTTCGAGGCTCAAGACCTGCCCGATGGCAAGCCGAACAAGGGCCGCGTGCAGGCCTATGACGGCCCGATCTACATCGCCGACGCCGCGCTGTACCTCAAGACCGCCAAGCCGGAACTGAAGATCCAAGACCCCTACCAGTTGACCGAAACCCAGTACAACGCCGTGCTTGACCTGCTGCGCGCGCAACACCCGCTGGTGCATCGCTACTGGCATGACGCGACCGTGCAGATGAGTGACGTGAAAAACGAAGGCGTCGCGGCCTCAAGCTCCTGGGGCTACATGGTCAACGGTCTGGTCGCCGACAAACAGCCGGTCGCCTCGACCATCCCGCAGGAAGGCGCCACCGGCTGGGCTGACACCACCATGCTGCACGCCGACGCCAAGCATCCGAACTGCGCCTACAAGTGGATGGACTGGTCGCTGCAACCGAAAGTCCAGGGTGATGTCGCGGCCTGGTTCGGGTCGCTGCCGGTCGTGCCTGCGGCGTGCAAGGCCAGCGACCTGCTGGGCGCCGAAGGGTGTGCCACCAACGGCTTCGATCTGTTCGACAAGATCGCCTTCTGGAAAACCCCGCAGGCCGAGGGCGGCAAATACGTGCCCTACAGCCGCTGGACCCAGGATTACATCGCGATCATGGGTGGGCGGTAGTTCTACAGTCTGCCGGTGATGATCGTTCCCACGCAGGACTTAGGAACGATCATCAAATTTACTGGGTGAAAGCGGCCCACTGTGGGAGCGAATTCATTCGCGAGAGGCCTGTTCGGTCGATGCATCTTTATCGCCTGACCAATTCTTCGCGAATGAATTCGCTCCCACAGGAGACCCCGTGCACCCGCCTCTCCCGCCGCACGCATTTAGGCTTCACCCGGCGAACCCGCTGCGACGGCGTTCGCTTTCAATAGAGGTTTCATCATGACCCTTGCAGTCCAGTTCACCCACGTTTCCCGTCAGTTCGGCGAAGTGAAGGCCGTTGACCGGGTTTCCATCGACATCAAGGACGGCGAGTTCTTTTCCATGCTGGGCCCTTCGGGTTCGGGCAAAACCACCTGCCTGCGTCTGATCGCAGGCTTCGAACAACCCAGCGCAGGCTCGATCCGCATCCATGGCGAAGAGGCCGCAGGCCTGCCGCCGTATCAGCGCGACGTCAACACGGTGTTCCAGGACTACGCGCTGTTCCCGCACATGAACGTGCGCGACAACGTCGCCTATGGCCTGAAGGTCAAGGGCGTCGGCAAAAGCGAACGCCTGACCCGCGCCGAAGAGGCCCTGAGCATGGTCGCGCTGGGCGGCTACGGCGATCGCAAACCTGTGCAACTTTCAGGCGGGCAGCGCCAGCGCGTGGCTCTGGCGCGGGCGCTGGTCAATCGGCCTCGGGTCCTGCTGCTGGACGAACCCCTCGGCGCCCTGGACCTCAAACTGCGCGAGCAGATGCAGAGCGAGCTGAAAAAACTGCAACGCCAACTGGGCATCACCTTCATCTTCGTGACCCACGATCAGACCGAAGCGCTGTCGATGTCCGATCGCGTTGCCGTGTTCAACAAGGGTCGCATCGAGCAGGTCGACACCCCGCGCAATCTGTACATGAAACCGGCCACCACGTTCGTCGCCGAATTCGTCGGAACCTCCAATGTGCTGCGCGGCGAGCTGGCGCAACACCTCAGTGGCAAACCTAACGCGTTCTCGATTCGCCCCGAGCACATTCGCTTTGCCGAAGGCCCGGTGGGCAGTCACGAGATTGAAGTCAGCGGGCTGCTCCACGACATCCAATACCAAGGCAGCGCCACGCGCTTCGAGCTGAAACTGGACAACGGCCAGACCCTCAGCGTCAGCCAGGCCAACACCCAATGGCTGGACACCAGCGCGCAGCATCAACCCGGCCAGCGCGTCACCGCACGCTGGGCCCGCGAAGCGATGATCCCCCTGCATGACACGGCTATTGAGCAAACGGCAGAGGCCCGCTGAAATGAGCCAGACACTCGCCCATTCAGCGTCGATACCAGGGTCATCGTCTTTGCGGCGCTTTTCCAATCTGTTGTACCGACGGCCGAATCTGTACCTGTCGCTGCTGCTCGTCCCGCCGCTGCTGTGGTTCGGCGCGATCTACCTCGGCTCGCTGCTGGGATTGCTGTGGCAGGGGTTCTACACCTTCGACGACTTCAGCATGACGGTTACCCCAGACCTGACGCTGGTCAACTTCGGCGCGCTGTTCAATCCGGCCAACTTCGACGTGATCCAGCGCACGCTGAGCATGGCCATCGCTGTGTCCATCGCCAGCGCCATTGTCGCCTTTCCCATCGCCTACTACATGGCGCGTTACACCACGGGCAAGACCAAGGCGTTTTTCTACATCGCAGTGATGATGCCGATGTGGGCCAGTTACATCGTCAAGGCCTACGCCTGGACACTGCTGCTGGCCAAGGGCGGCGTGGCGCAGTGGTTCGTCCAGCATCTGGAGCTGGAGCCGGCGTTGCACGCAATTCTGGGGATTCCCGGCGTGGGCGGCAGCACTTTGTCGACCTCGCACCTGGGGCGCTTTCTGGTGTTCGTTTACATCTGGCTGCCGTTCATGATCCTGCCGATTCAGGCGTCCCTCGAACGCCTGCCGCCTTCGCTGCTGCAAGCTTCGGCGGACCTGGGCGCCAAGCCTCGGCAGACCTTCATGCAGGTGATTTTGCCGCTGTCGGTGCCAGGCATCGCAGCGGGTTCGATCTTCACCTTTTCGCTGACCCTGGGCGACTTCATCGTGCCGCAGCTGATTGGCCCGCCGGGTTACTTCATCGGCAGCATGGTCTACGCCCAGCAAGGCGCCATCGGCAACATGCCCATGGCCGCGGCCTTCACCCTGGTGCCGATTGTGCTGATCGCCATTTACCTGTCCATCGTCAAACGACTGGGGGCTTTCGATGCGCTCTGAGCCTGTAATCAAACACGGCGATCAAGCCTCCTGGGGCCTGAAAATCGCCGCCTGGGGCGGGCTGGTGTTTCTGCACTTCCCGATCCTGATCATCTTCATGTACGCCTTCAACACCGAAGACGCCGCCTTCAGCTTTCCGCCTCAGGGCTTCACGTTGAAGTGGTTCAGCGTGGCGTTCTCGCGGCCCGACGTGCTGGAGTCGATCAAGCTGTCGCTGCAGATCGCCTGCGTCGCCACGTTGATCGCACTGGTGCTTGGCACCCTGGCGTCGGCGGCGTTGTATCGCCGGGACTTCTTTGGCAAGGACGGTATCTCGCTGATGCTGATCCTGCCCATCGCCCTGCCCGGCATCATCACAGGGCTCGCGCTGCTGTCGGCGTTCAAGACGCTGGGGATCGAGCCCGGGATGTTCACCATCATCGTCGGCCACGCGACGTTCTGCGTGGTGATCGTCTACAACAACGTCATTGCCCGCCTGCGCCGCACCTCCCACAGTCTGATCGAAGCCTCGATGGACCTGGGCGCCGACGGCTGGCAGACCTTTCGCTACATCATCATGCCCAACCTCGGATCCGCGCTGTTGGCGGGCGGGATGCTGGCGTTCGCGTTGTCGTTCGACGAGATCATCGTCACCACCTTTACCGCGGGTCACGAACGCACCTTGCCGATCTGGCTGCTCAATCAACTCAGCCGCCCGCGCGATGTACCGGTGACCAACGTTGTCGCGATGCTGGTGATGATCGTGACCATGCTGCCGATCCTGGGCGCCTATTACCTGACACGCAGCGGTGAAAGCGTGGCGGGGAGCGGCGGTAAATAATCACCAGAATACGGGGCGCCATCACACATCATCTGTGGGAGCGAACTCATTCGCGAGAGGGCGGCCCATCCGATGGAGATGCATCGCCTGCAAAACCGATTCGCGAATGAATTCGCTCCCACAGAAGGCCCGTGTTGAATCAAAAAAATATCGGCAGCCGACATGCCGCACGAACTATCCAACGGATCGAACAAGAGGACAAACCCATGCAAACCAAACTGCTGATCAATGGCCATCTGGTCGCCGGTGAAGGTCCCGCGCAACCCGTGTTCAACCCTGCTCTGGGCCGGGTGCTGGTGGAGATCAACGAAGCCACCGAAGCCCAGGTCGACACCGCTGTGCGCGCCGCCGATGCCGCGTTCGAAAGCTGGTCACAAACGGCCCCCAAAGACCGTTCGCTGTTGCTGTTGAGGCTGGCCGACGCCATCGACGCCAATGCCCAAGAACTGGCCAAACTGGAGTCGGACAACTGCGGCAAGCCCTACCACGCCGCGTTGAACGACGAGCTGCCAGCGATCGCCGACGTGTTCCGCTTTTTCGCCGGCGCCAGCCGCTGCATGGGTGGTTCGGCGGCGGGTGAATACCTGCCGGGGCACACCTCGATGATCCGCCGCGACCCGGTGGGCGTCATCGCCTCGATCGCGCCCTGGAACTATCCGCTGATGATGGTCGCCTGGAAAATCGCCCCGGCCTTGGCCGCTGGCAACACCGTGGTGCTGAAACCTTCCGAGCAAACCCCGCTGACCGCGCTGCGTCTGGTGGAACTGGCCAACGACATCTTCCCGGCAGGTGTGCTGAACCTGGTGTTCGGTCGTGGCCAGACGGTGGGCAACCCGCTGGTGACCCACCCCAAAGTGCGCATGGTCTCGCTGACCGGCTCCATCGCCACCGGCTCGCACATCATTTCCAGCACCGCCGACAGCGTCAAACGCATGCACATGGAACTGGGCGGCAAGGCGCCGGTGATCATTTTCGACGACGCCGACATCGATGCTGCCGTCGAAGGCATTCGCACCTTCGGCTTCTATAACGCTGGCCAGGACTGCACCGCCGCCTGCCGCATCTACGCGCAGAAAGGCATCTACGAAAAATTCGTGCAGAAGCTGGGCGAAGCGGTCAGCACGATCAAAGTCGGCCAGCAGGATGATCCTGAAACCGAGCTCGGCCCGCTGATCACCGCGCAGCATCGCGACCGCGTGGTGGGTTTCGTCGAGCGCGCCATCGCCCAATCCCACTCCCGCCTGATCACCGGCGGCAAGGCCATCGAAGGCAACGGCTTCTTCTTCCAGCCCACTGTGATCGCTGACGTGCAGCAGGACGACGAGATCGTTCGTCGCGAAGTGTTCGGGCCGGTGGTGTCGGTCACGCCGTTCGACGATGAGGCGCAAGTGCTGGGCTGGGCCAACGATTCGGATTACGGCCTGGCCTCGTCGGTGTGGACCCAGGACGTCGGCCGCGCCCACCGTCTTTCGGCCCGCCTGCAATACGGCTGCACCTGGGTGAACACGCACTTCATGTTGGTCAGCGAAATGCCCCACGGCGGTCAGAAGTTGTCCGGCTACGGGAAGGACATGTCCATGTATGGCCTTGAGGACTACACCACGGTGCGGCATGTGATGTTCAAGCATTGAGATGCGTGGCCTGCAACCGAGGCCATCGCGGATGAATCCGCTCCCACAGGGGTGCGCATCCCAACAGTGGGAGCGATTTCATTCGCGATGATGCTCTGGAAACCTGCGCAAAACTGGGTCGCGAGCCTCAGAAGACCTACTCCGGCAAGCTGAGCCTGCGCCTGGAACCTGCTCTACATGCCAGCATCGCCTGCAAAGCGGAGCTGGCTCACAAGAGGATCAATCAATGGGTCAGCGACTTGCTCTTCCATGCGATAAACAGTGATTAGAATTTGATATCACCGCGCAACCCCTGCACCAATCGATGGTCAACACTTTCGACGTTGCTTTGGATGGGCAGGGTTTTTTTGCTATTCGTTCGAGCATTTAAAACCCACAGGCCATTCCATTCACCCTTCAACTGGATAGGATGGGTGAGGATTTTTTCGGTCCGGCTCCGTAGAATGATGATCCCTGCCTGGAGCTTGCCTCGTTGACCAGATATCCGCGCTTTCCCGCAGGTGACAGTGAGGCCGCTCGTACCCTTTCGGGGATCGACTGGAGCACGTCATCCCTTGGCCCTATGGAGCAATGGCCACCAGCGCTGAAGATCCATCTCAACCTGATCCTCAATTCCCCCGAGTCCATGTACCTGCTGTGGGGGCCTGATCTGCTGTTTTTCCACAACGACGCCTAGGCCCCCGTGCTCGGCCCGCGCCTGGACAAGGCCATGGGCGCGCGGATGCAGGAGCTGTGGTCGGACGTGTGGGATCAGGTGCTGCCCAATGTCGAAAACGCCCTGCGCGGCATTCCTTATCAATGCGAAGACCTGCCGCTGACCATGGCCCGTTACGGCGAGATCGAGCGCACTTGGTGGTCTTTTTCCTTCTCGCCGCTGATTGATGAACACAATGAAGTGGCGGGCTTGCTGTGCGTCACCAACGAAACCACCCAGCGCGTCGTCAACCAGCGCGCCCTGAGAGCCAGTGAACAGCGTCGGCTGGAGCTGATCGAGGACCTGGAGCGTCAGGTGATCGAACGGGCGCATGAGCGGGGTTTGACTTGGCAGGTCAGCCCGGACCTGCTGTCAGTGATGACCCAGGACCTGCGTTTCGAAACCACCAACCCGGCATGGCGACTGACGTTGGGCTGGTCGGATGAGGAGCTGTCGAAGAAGACGTTTGCCGATCTGCTGCACCCCGATGACGCCGTCCGCAGCCTGGACGCCTTCGGCGCCCTGACGCGCAATCATCCCGTGCTTAATCTGGAAAACCGCTACCGACGCAAGGACGGCAGCTATCGCTGGCTGTCGTGGGTGGCGGTGCCCGAGGGCGGCAAGATGTATTGCAGCGCGCGGGACATCACCTTCGAGAAGCAGCAGGCCGACGCGCTGCGGCTGGCCGAGGATGCCTTGCGCCAGTCGCAGAAAATGGAAGCCGTGGGCCAGCTCACCGGTGGCCTGGCCCATGACTTCAACAACCTGTTGATGGGCGTCAGCGGCAACCTCGAACTGCTGAAAAACCGGGTCGCCAAAGGCCGTACCGATCATCTGGACCGCTACATCGACTCGGCGCTGGAAGGCTCACGTCGTGCCGCCGCGCTGACTCACCGGCTGCTGGCCTTCTCACGTCGGCAAACCCTCGACCCGAGCTCCACCGATGTCGATCAACTGGTCGAAGACATGGCCGAGCTGATCCGCCGCACCGTGGGGCCTTCCATCGCCATGGACGTCATCGCGACGCGAGGTCTTTGGAAGACTCTGGTGGACGCCCATCAACTGGAAAACGCGCTGCTCAACCTGTGCCTGAACGCTCGCGATGCCATGCCCGATGGCGGTCAACTGCTGATCGAAACCAGCAACAGGACGCTGGACAGTGCCGAGGCTCTTCGACTGGAACTGGTCGAGGGGCATTACGTCGCGCTGTGTGTCAGCGACAACGGCATCGGCATGAGCAGCGATGTCGTGAAACGTGCCTTTGACCCGTTTTTCACCACTAAGCCCTTTGGCATGGGCACCGGGTTGGGCTTGTCGATGATCTACGGGTTCGCCCGCCAGTCAGGGGGTGGCGTGCACATTCAGTCGACACCCGGTCGCGGCTCACAGGTGTGCATTTACCTGCCTGCCCAGCCTGAAGTGACGCCGACGGTCGACACCGTTCCGATTGTCTCGCCCTCGAAACAAGCGACTGCCAGAGACACCGTGATGGTGGTGGACGACGAGCCGTCGGTGCGTGCGCTGATGGTCGAGGTGCTGAGCGATCTGGGCTATGACGTGCTGCAAGCCGGTAACGGGGCCATGGCGCTGGAAATCCTGCAGACGTCGCAGACCATCGACCTGCTGATCTCGGACGTGGGCTTGCCCGGCGGGATGAACGGTCGGCAGCTGGCCGATGCGGCGCGCATGTTACGGCCGGAGCTGAAGGTTCTGTTCGTGACGGGATACGCTGAAAACGCGGCGTTGGGGAAGGGCAAACTTGCGCCCGGGATGCATGTGCTGACCAAGCCGTTTTCGATTCCGGTGCTTGGCGCGCGGGTGAAGGGGGTGTTGGAGGATCAGTAGCGCACACATACCTGTGGGAGCGAATTCATTCGCGATGGGTGGGTACATTCGATAGAGATGTGTCGAATGTATCGCCCTCTCGCGAATAAATTCGCTTCCACAGGGTCAATCTGCATCAGCTCAATCGCGCAAATCCGACTCATGGATCGGCTGATCGCGATGGGTTGCCCGCTGATACTGCGCAGGCCACACCGCCTGACGTCCGCCCAAATCGTCATCGGCATGCAACGGCCAGTAAGGATCGCGCAACAGCTCTCGCGCCAGCAGGATCAGATCGGCCTGCCTGGTGCGCAAAATGGTGTCGGCCTGGAAAGGCTCGGTGATCATGCCCACCGTCCCCGTGGCGATCCCGGCTTGGCTGCGCACACGCCCCGCAAACTCGGTCTGATACCCGGGCCCCACTGGAATCTCTGCATTGGCCGCGGTCCCGCCGGATGACACATCGATCAGGTCGACACCCAGCGTTTTCAGACGTTTGGCCAGCTCAACCGTTTCGTCCGGATTCCAGCCATCTTCCACCCAGTCCGTCGCCGACACGCGCACGAACAACGGCAATTCTTTAGGCCAGACTTTGCGCACTGCTTCGGTAACTTCCAGCGTCAGGCGAATACGGTTTTCGAACGAACCGCCGTACTGATCGCGGCGCTGATTGCTCAACGGCGACAGAAATTGATGCAGCAGATAACCATGAGCGGCGTGAATTTCAACGACACTGAAGCCTGCCGTCAGCGCACGCTTGGCGGCGTCGACGAAGGCCTGAATCACTTTCTGGATTTGATCGTCTTCAAGGGGGGTGGGCTGAGTGTGTTGAGGGTCGAAGGCGATCTTCGACGGCCCCCACGGTGTCCAGCCGCCCTGATCAGCAGGAATACTGCCCTGCTTGCCCAGCCAAGGGCGCCAGGTGCTAGCCTTGCGCCCGGCATGGGCCAGTTGAATGCCGGCAACGGCACCCTGGGCGTTGATGAATCGGGTAATGCGTTGCAGCGGCTCGATCTGCTCGTCGGACCAGATGCCGAGGTCTTCCGGCGTGATGCGACCGTCCCGAGTCACGGCCGCCGCTTCTGTGAAAATCAGCCCGGCACCGCCCACGGCGCGGCTGCCCAAATGGACCAGATGCCAGTCATTGGCCAGACCGTCCTGGGACGAGTACTGGCACATCGGCGAGACCACGATGCGGTTGCGCAGCTCCAGCTGACGCAGGGTGTAGGGTTCAAGCAGCAGGCTCATGGGCACCTCTCAAGTCGCGTTGGCAGGTCCTTTGGTTCCGAACCTAGAGCCTAGTCGACAACGTGAGGGAAGTTGCGGTTCCTGCCGGCCAGTCAGCGCGGGGAAATGTGCGCGACCATCAACTGCACGGTTTCATTGCCGCGAAACTCGTTCAAGTCCAGCTTGTAGGCCAGTTCGACCCAACGCACCGTCGGGTTCGGCCAGACATCACGGTCCACGCTGAAGGCGATGCCATCGAGTTTCACGGTGCCACATTCGGTCTTGAGGACCATCTTCAGATGCCGCTCGCCGACCACCCGCTGCTCTACCAGCTGAAACACGCCATGAAACAGCGGCTCCGGAAAGTGCTGCCCCCACGGCCCGGCATTGCGCAGTGCACGTGCCAGCTCCAGATGAAACTCCTCGACCGCCAGCGTGCCATCGGACAGCAGACGACCTGTGAGGTCCTCTTCGGTGAGCTGACGACGCACTTCGGCATCGAAAGCCTCAGCGAACGCCGGGAAGTTTTCCGCCGGCAACGACAGCCCGGCGGCCATGGCGTGGCCACCGAACTTGCTGATCAATTCAGGGTGCTTGGCCGCCACAGCGTCCAGCGCATCGCGAATATGGAACCCCGGCACCGAACGCGCCGAGCCCTTCAACACCCCCTCCCCTGCACTGGCAAAGGCGATGGTCGGCCGGTGGTAGCGCTCTTTCAGGCGCGAGGCCAGAATCCCGATTACGCCCTGGTGCCACTCGGCCTCATAAAGGCAAAGGCCGAAGGGCATCGATTCGACCGGCAAGTCCTTGAGCTGGGCCAAGGCTTCGCGCTGCATGCCCTGCTCGATGGATTTACGGTCCTGATTGAGCTCGTCCAGCTGCACGGCCATTTCCCGCGCCAGGGTTTCGTCATCGCAGAGCAGGCATTCGATGCCCAAACTCATGTCGTCCAGACGCCCCGCCGCGTTCAGTCGTGGACCGAGGATGAAGCCCAGATCCGTCGAGGTGATACGCGACGGCTCGCGGCGTGCGACCTCCAGAATCGCGCGCAGGCCCGGACGCGCGCGCCCGGCACGAATCCGCATCAGGCCCTGGTGCACCAGAATGCGGTTATTGGCGTCCAGCGGCACGACGTCGGCCACGCTGCCCAATGCCACCAGATCCAGTAACTCACCCAGGTTCGGTTGCGCACGGCCATTGGCCTCGAACCAGCCGATGTCGCGCAAACGCGCGCGCAGGGCCATCAGCACGTAGAACATCACGCCGACACCGGCCAGCGCCTTGCTCGGGAACGTGCAGCCGGGCTGGTTCGGGTTGACGATGGCATCCGCCGCTGGCAGCTCGTGGCCCGGCAAGTGGTGGTCGGTGACCAACACCTGCAAGCCCGCCGCCTTGGCCGCTGCCACGCCTTCGACGCTGGAAATTCCGTTGTCCACGGTCATCAACAGATCAGGCTGACGCTCCAGCGCGACCTTGACGATTTCCGGGGTCAGGCCGTAGCCGTATTCGAAGCGGTTGGGCACCAGATAGTCGACGTGGGCCGCGCCCAACAGGCGCAGGCCAAGCACGCCAACGGTGCTGGCGGTGGCGCCATCAGCGTCGAAGTCACCGACGATCAGGATGCGCTGACGCTGCTGCAATGCGCTGACCAGCAGGTCGACCGCCGCATCGATCCCCTTGAGCTGCTGATACGGGATCAGCCGCGCCAGGCCCTTGTCCAGCTCATCCTGAGACATCACGCCGCGCGAGGCATACAAACGGGTCAACAGGGGTGGCAGATCGCCAAGAAATGGCAGGGTGTCGGGCAACTGGCGTGATTCGATGCGCATGCGGGTTCCGCTGATGTTCTTCTATTGAAGCTAGATGTGGGGGTATCGGAACGGCGATCAGCCGCGCTCACCCGCCAGCCATTGCAATTGCACTTCGTGCTGGCCGCGATCGTCGGTCACGAAGATCGTGCCTTCGCTGATCATCACGTCCCACTTGATGACGCGGGGCATGTCCTTGGCCAGGGTTTCCAGCACGTCCTGAGGCACGGCGGCAATGTTGACATTCTTCAAGGACTTCACCGCTGGCACGACCTTGCCTTCCCACACGCGCAGGCTGCCGTAGGCCAAGAGGCTGGTGCGTTCGGTGCGACGGGAGCACCAGGTCAGGCGGTCGGCATCGGGCTGGCCGACTTCGATCCAGTGCAACACGCGGTCATCCAGGCTTTTTTCCCACAGCGCCGGCTCGTCAACGTCCGACAGACCGCGGCCAAACGACAGTTGTTCGCTGTACCAGAACGCGTAGGCCAAAAGCCGCACGGCCATGCGTTCTTCGGTTTCCGAAGGGTGGCGGGCGATGGTCTGTTTGACGTTTTCATACACCCCACGATCGAGGTCGGTGAGGTTGAGTTCAAATTTGTAGGTCGTGGACGGCTGGGCCATGAACGGACTTCTAAAGACGGGAAAGGCGCCAAGTCTAACCGATGCATGGCCGTTGAACGACCAGACTCGATGATTGATCGACGTCCTTGCGAAAATGAACGTGCGAAGCGTCGGCGCAGTGCTTTACTGATGCGACGGTGACGAGTGTTAAACAAATGGACTACAACGCCGATACCTTGATGCGAGACCCTCTAGAATGAAGTTTACAGAGCGGCCCGTTGCGCACTCAGGCCCTGTTCCCCAGGGCCACGCCAGCATCGCCTCCAGTCAGTTTTTTCGGGATTTACATCGACGGATGGTCAATTGCTACCCGCGTTTTAACAGATCCGGGCTCTTTGTCCTGCTCGCGACATCGGTACTGAGCACGACGCCCGGCACCGCCCACGCCAAGGAAACCCTGACCTGGCTGCTGCGCGATTTTCCTCCGCTGACCATCTTCGCCGGCCCGCAGACAGGCCAGGGCGCCATCGACCGGCTGATGCCCGAACTCATCGAGCGAATGCCCGAATACAATCACCAGATCATGCACGTCAATCGCGCGCGCGGCACGCAGATGCTTCAGGATCCTGACGTGTTCGCCTGCGACCCCACCCTGTTGTGGACGCCAGAGCGGGATAAAACCATTCTGTTTTCGATCCCGACCTATGCCACGCCAGGCAATGGCGTGACCATCGAGAAGAGCAATCACGAGAAGTTCGCGCCGTTCCTGACAGCAGACGGCCATCTGGACCTGTCCGCGTTGCTGGCGAGCAATACTGTCAAGGTGGGCATCGTCGCCGAACGCAGCTACGGCCCGACCATCGACAAGATCCTGCGCACTACCCCGCAACAGGACAACCTGATCCTGCACTACGGTAACGCCGCGGTGGGCAGCATGTTGCAGATGGAACGCATGGACCGTTTCCAGGCCATCATCAGTTACTGGCCGGAGGCGCGTTATCACGCTCAGCAGCAGAACATTGCGCTGACGGAGCTGGAATTCTTCCCGGTCAAGGACGCGCCCAAGTACCAGTTCGCCCACATCGGCTGTTCGAAGAACGACAAGGGCCGCGCGGCCATGGAGGTGATCAACCGGGAAATGCGCGTGCTCCGGACCACCAAGCTGATCGGCTTCTACGCGCAATGGATGGTCAAGAAAGAGGAATATCTGCGCGACGCGCAGACCTTTTTCGACGCGCCGGAAAACTGAAATCGCAGGCAAAAAGAAACCCCGAGCAGCGGGGAGACTACTCGGGGTCAACCGTGGTCCTTCTTGGACCCGTACGGCAGGCAACATAAACACCGGAGCACAATGCCTGCGCCTGCCGTAATGGATAGGAGCCTATTCAATAGATAAGGTTCCCCGCCGCTCAGACAAAAGCTCGACCGGCGGCGAAATTGTTGACCTGTGTCGCATTACGCATGGCGGCGATGACGCACGGTTCGATGCGTCCCTCAGCGACCATCAGATCGCGGTGCAGCCCGTCGACCACATCGGTCAACTGACGCTTGTCACACAATTGCGCAGCGTAATACACACGTTCGATCACGATCGCACCGGCTGCATTTCTCAGCGTCACCAGACGCTCGCCATTGACCCCGACCGTTCCCAGGCTTGCCTGATACGGTGCCAGGGCTTCGCTTAGCAGTAAGCTGATATTTTCCATCTGGATCACCACTCAACTGTTTGAATGCAAAGGTGCTTATCAATGACCATCGGCACCCGCGCAAAGTTCTGTGCGCCGAAAATCGGACGATTGCTGCCGCCGTTCATGGAGCATGCCTGCCGATTGTGACAGACGGAATTCAGGATCATGAGCACGACGCCTGGAGCTCCAGCCGGGCCTTAGCCAGTGCCTCTTCGAGGCGTCTGAGCTCGCTGATGTCGGTCCATCCGCCTACCACCCCCTGCACCTGACCATCGGCACGGTAGAAAGGCGCACGCCATTGCCGGGTGTCGATCCGGCGGTCAGCCAGCACCAGCACGCTGTCTGTCAGCATGGCCTTGCGGGTCTGCAACAGCGCCATGTGATCGGCGTGCATCTGCCCGGCCTGCTCACGGGGGATCAGGTCGATATCGATCACCCGGCGCCCCTTCATCTGCTCGTAACTAATCCCGATGCTGGCCTCGTAACCACTATTGCAGGAGACCAGTCGCCCTTGCAGGTCCCGTACGTAAACCGGATCGGGAAGCCCCTGTAGCAGCGCCTGGGTAAACGCCTGTTGGTCGTGAAGCTGTTCTTCGATGCGCTGACGTCCCGCGATGAGGCCATTGAGGCGGCTTTGCCAGGTGAGCGAGACCAGTCCCAGCAGAATGGCGATCCCGCACGTCCAGAGGACCCATTGCGGAATTCGTTGCCAAATGGAAGGCTGCGGTAGCATCGTCCCCAGCCATTTCATGCGGATGGCGCGCATTTCCGCGACCGGAAACTCATCGAGGGCCTTGTTGAGGATGCTCAACAGCTCAGGCTGAGCCTTCACCACCGCGAAGCGATCAGGCGACCACAGGCCATCGACACTACGCCCCACTTTCAGCTTTCCGGGGGGATAGCCCCACGCCCCGGCTTCGTTCTGGATGGTCGCCTGTGCATGGCCGATTTCCACCAGCCTGCGCGCCTCTGCGTAGGTGGGCACCAGCTGCAGAAGAACTTCCGGATAGCGGGTGCGGATGTAATCCAGCAACGCGTGACTCATCGGCATGGCCAGGACCTGCCCCGACATCTCGACCAGCGTGGGCGGTGACGCCTCGTCAGCACGCACGACATAAACCCAACTGTTACCGCCGTAGGCATAGCTGAAGTCCAGAAACATCCTGCGCCCGGACGTCTCGGCCAAGGTGGTATTCATGTCGGCTTGACCCGAACTCAGGGTCTGCAGCGCCGCTTGGGTGGAGGGCATCGACTGATGGACGAAATCCAGTCCGGTCATACGTGAAATGCGCTCCAGCACTTCAACGTTCAGCCCCGCCCACTGCCCGTTTTCATCCTTGAAGATGTAGGGCGGGTGATGGGTGGAGGCCACCGTGACCTGCGGGTGTCGACGTACCCACTGCTGCTCGTCAGCGCTCAGACGAATCCGCTGCCCCTCGACCTCGGCTCCCAGCCCCGAAGTCCAGCGTCTGAGGATTTCCCGGTTGAGCGATTCGTCCAGACCACCCAAAGCCCGATCAAACAACCTGCGCAGCGATGTGTTGTCGCTGCGCACGGCAAAGGCAATGCCGGCCGACGGCAACAGGCTGTCGAACTTGATCTGCAGATTGAGGAAAGGACGCAACGCAGTGTAGGAACGCACCACGATTTCGTTGCCGATGAACGCATCCACATCGCCTTGCGCCAGTGCCTCCATAGCGCTGTGCAGCGTCGGTGCCAAGATGATTTCGCTATCGGGATAGGCCCGATGTACAGCCGCGGCGTCAGCGTAGCCGTCCAGCAGGGCAATCCGTTTGCCTTCAAGCGAGGAGAAAAAGCTGAGGTCTGCTCCGCGGCCCACCACGACAGCCCGGTCAGCCAGGTAGGCGCGAGTGAACGCGAGCCCCTCGATGCCCCGTTCATAGCCGTTGGCGTTGGTCAGAAGATCGATCTCTCCGGACTGCAACGCCGCGACCGCCTGTTCGCGCTTGGAAAATCCCAGCACCCTCACGGGGGTCGCCAGTTTGGCACCCACAATGCTCAGGTAATCGGCGCTGATGCCTTGATAGCGGTTGTGATCGCTGGTGATATCGATCGGTTCGTAATCGGCAATGGCGATGCCGACCCGAAGCACGTTCCGGTCGTCCAGCCATTGTCGTTCATGCGGCTCAAGTGCCAATGCCTGCTGACTGAGAAAAGGGGGCGCCAGGGTGAACGGCAGCCGTTGCGCTGCCTGACTGGCCTGACTCCAGAGGTACGCGAGCAGTAACAGCGCCCACAGCGTGTATCTGGATAGGTTGGGCTGGACGGGCATTCCTTGCGTGTCCATGTTCATGTGTTCTACCGCCACTGAGTTGTTTGCGAAAAGCGAAAGTTGCCGCAAGTGTGGCATGCAGAAACGAGAAGGCCCGCTGGGGAGCGGGCCTTTGTTTGTTACACAGCACTACGATCAGAGCGGCTTGCCGCGGTTGCCGTGCTGGCTGACAAAGGCCTGCATGGCTTTCAGGTCATTCGGCAGGACAGTGCAGCGCTCGTCACGCTCGAACAAATCAGACAAATGTGCAGGCAATTCGAGTGCTTTTCCTACACCGGCTTTCTGCACGGCTTCCGGGAATTTGACCGGATGCGCGGTGCCCAGGATCACCATCGGGGTATCCAGGCTGCGGCGGCAGTCGCGTGCGGCCTTGACGCCAATGGCGGTATGCGGATCGAGCAGCTCACCGGTGCTGGCGAACACTTCAGCGATGGTTTCGCAGGTTTGCTCGTCACTGACAGCCAGGGAATCGAACAGCTTGCGGGTTTCGGTCCAGCGGTCTTCTTCGACGCTGAAACCGCCACCTTTCTTGAAGCTGTCCATCAGCTCGGCAATTGCCGCACCGTTGCGACCGTGCATGTCGAACAGCAGACGTTCGAAGTTCGACGACACCATGATGTCCATGGACGGCGACAGCGTGGCGTGCAGGGTTTCCTTGACGTACTGATTGCCGCTCATGAAGCGGTGCAGGATGTCGTTGCGGTTGGTGGCGACGACCAGCTGGCTGATCGGCAGACCCATGTTGCGGGCCAGGTAACCGGCGAAGATGTCACCGAAGTTGCCGGTAGGCACCGAGAATGCCACCGATCGCGCAGGTCCGCCCAATTGCAGCGCAGCATGGAAGTAGTAAACGATCTGGGCCATGATCCGCGCCCAGTTGATCGAGTTCACCGCGACCAGTCGCGTGCCTTTGAGGAAGCTCTGGTCAGCGAAGCTGTTCTTGACCATTTCCTGGCAGTCGTCGAAGTTGCCTTCGATGGCGATGTTGTGGATGTTGTCGCCGAAGATGGTGGTCATCTGACGGCGCTGAACGTCCGAGACGCGGTTGTTCGGGTGCAGGATGAAGATGTCGACGTTGTCGCAACGACGGCAGCCTTCGATGGCCGCAGAACCGGTATCACCGGAGGTAGCGCCGATGATCACCACGCGCTCGCCGCGTTTTTCCAGCACGTAATCCAGCAGGCGACCCAGCAGTTGCAGGGCGAAGTCCTTGAACGCCAGGGTCGGGCCGTGGAACAGCTCCATGACCCATTCGTTGCCGTTCAGTTGACGCAGCGGAGCGACCGCGCTATGGGCGAACACGCCCTGCTCTGATGAAGAGTACGTTTCTTCGAGGATCTTCTTGAAATCGGCATCGGGAATGCTGCTGGTGACGAACGGGCGCATGACCCGGAACGCCAGCTCGTGGTACGGCAGGCCGGCCCAGGAGGCGATTTCTTCCTGGGTAAAGCGTGGCAGGTTTTCAGGAACGTACAGACCGCCGTCACTGGCCAGGCCGGCGAGCAGGACGTCTTCGAAATTCAGGGCCGGTGCCTGGCCGCGAGTACTGATGTAGCGCATAAGTCAAACCTTCGGTTTGAGCGACGAGCTTCGAGCTGCAAGCGACAAGTAAAAGCGAATCCGTTTTTACCTTCAGTCTGCGTAGAGAAGCTCGCCGCGATGTGATTTTGATCTTGCTTGAAGCTTGCAGCTCGAAGCTTGCCGCTTCAGTTCAAATGTTCGACGCGGATGCGGACAACCGGGCCCGCGACGCCTTCCAGCGCCTCCAGTGCCTCAATGGCGTCGTTGATGCTCTGCTCGACCACGCGATGGGTCAGCAGGATCATCGGTACCAAGCCATCCTGCTCTTCGGCTTCCTTCTGCATGATCGACTCGATGTTGATCCCGCGCTCGGAGAGGATGCTCGCCACCTGCGCCAGCACACCGGGGTGATCCTTGGCCTGAATCCGCAGGTAGTAGGCGCTTTCGCAATCCTCGATCGGCAGGATCGGATGGGCCGACAGCGAATCAGGCTGGAACGCCAGATGCGGTACGCGGTTTTCCGGGTCGGTGGTCAGCGCGCGAACGACGTCGACCAGGTCAGCCACCACGGACGAAGCAGTGGGCTCCATGCCCGCGCCCGCGCCGTAGAACAATGTGGAACCTGCAGCGTCACCGTTGACCATCACCGCGTTCATCACGCCGTTGACGTTGGCGATCAGACGATCGGCCGGGATCAGCGTCGGGTGCACACGCAACTCGATACCGGCCGCAGTGCTGCGCGCCACGCCCAGGTGCTTGATGCGGTAACCCAGCGCTTCGGCGTAATTGACGTCAGCGGTGGTCAGTTTGGTGATGCCTTCGGTGTAGGCCTTGTCGAATTGCAATGGAATGCCGAATGCGATCGACGCCAGAATGGTCAGTTTGTGGGCCGCATCGATGCCCTCGACGTCGAAGGTCGGATCGGCTTCGGCATACCCCAGCGCCTGCGCTTCAGCCAGCACGTCCGGGAACGTACGGCCCTTTTCACGCATCTCGGTGAGAATGAAGTTGCCGGTGCCGTTGATGATGCCCGCGACCCAGTTGATGCGGTTGGCCGACAGGCCTTCGCGAATTGCCTTGATGACCGGAATGCCTCCCGCCACGGCGGCTTCGAAGGCGACGATGACGCCCTTCTCGCGAGCTTTGGCGAAGATTTCGTTACCGTGAACCGCGATCAGCGCCTTGTTGGCGGTGACGACGTGCTTGCCATGATCGATGGCCTTGAGCACCAGTTCGCGCGCGACGGTGTAGCCGCCGATGAGCTCGATGACGATGTCGATTTCAGGGTTGATGGCCACCTCGAAAACATCGGAGGTGGTCGGGGTACCGGTAATCTGGCAATTGGGGTTTGGCGTACGCACGGCAATTTGCGCCACTTCGATTCCACGCCCGGCACGGCGGGCAATTTCCTCGGCGTTACGCTTTAGCACATTGAAGGTACCGCCACCGACAGTACCCAGCCCACAGATGCCTACTTTGACCGGTTTCACTATGAACTCCCCGTAAAACGGCCGGCGCGAGGCCGACCGTGGTATCAGCCGCATGACAGTGCGGCTCGCTGTTGAACTGGTTATTGGATTACTTGGCGGCGCTCAGCGCCAGTTTCGCCACTTGCGGCGCAGGCTGGTAGCCTGGAATCACCTGACCGTCGGCCAGCACGATGGCCGGTGTGCCATTCACGCCGATGGCCTGGCCGATCTCGAATTGTTTGGTGACCGGGTTATCGCACTTGGGCGCCTTGATGTTCTTGCCGTCGACCATGCGGTCCATTGCATCACGACGGTCCTTGGAGCACCACACGGCCTGCAGTTGCTCGTCGCCCGGCGAGCCCAGGCCCTGACGCGGGAAGGCCACGTAACGCACTTCGATGCCGCGCTTGTTCAGCTCAGGCACCTCGCCATGCAGCTTGTGGCAGTACGGGCAGGTGGTGTCGGTGAAAACGGTGATGTGCGACTTGGTTTCGCCCACAGCCGGGTAGACGACCATTTCCGCGGTCGGGATACCGTTGATGGTCTTGGAAATCGCCTGACGTTCGACCTTCTCGGTCAAATTGACCGGCTTGCCGCCCTGGATCTGGTACAGGTTGCCCTGCATGACGAACTGGCCGTCAGCGCTGGCGTACAGCACGCGGCCGCCCTTGAGGTTGACTTCGTACAGGCCGTTGAGGGGGCTGCTGGAAATGCTCTCCACCGGGATTTCCAGATTCAACGTTTCCAGGGTTTTGCGGATGGCCTTGTCGGAAGCCTCGTCGGCGTGTGCGAACAGGCTGAAGGTACTGGCCAGCGCTACGACAGCAGCACCGATAAAACGAGTCACGCGCATGAAAACTCCTCGAGCGGTGGGCAGACAGAGCTTTTTCGGGGCTCCCATCTGCGAAACCGGCAAAGCCTATCACATAAGGCCCGCGAGGCCGACGCCGACTGATGTAAGACTCGTCGTATTTTCCTGTTGGCCGATTACCCGCGCGGATGATGTTTTGCGTGCAGTTCCTGCAGGCGTGCGCGGGCGATGTGGGTGTAGATCTGCGTCGTCGACAGGTCGCTGTGGCCCAGCAGCATCTGCACCACGCGAAGGTCGGCGCCGTGATTGAGCAGATGGGTGGCAAAGGCATGGCGCAAGGTGTGCGGCGACAGGGATTTGCCGATTCCGGCGACCTTGGCCTGCAGTTTGATGCGGTGCCAGAAGGTCTGGCGGGTCATCTGCTCGCCACGCAGGCTGGGAAACAGCACGTCGCTGGGACGACCATTGAGCAATTGCGGCCGACCATCGCGCAGGTAGCGCTCGACCCAGACGATGGCCTCCTCACCCATCGGCACCAGGCGCTCTTTGCTGCCCTTGCCCATGATGCGCAACACGCCCTGGCGCAGGTTGACCTGTTCCAGGGTCAGGCTGACCAGCTCCGTCACGCGCAGTCCGCAGGCATAAAGGACTTCCAGCATCGCACGATCGCGCTGGCCAATGGCTTCGCTCAGGTCGGGGGCTGCGAGCAAGGCTTCAACGTCCGCTTCAGACAGGGATTTGGGCAGTGGCTTGCCCAGTTGCGGCATGTCGACCTGCAAAGTGGGGTCGACGGCAATCAGCTTTTCCCGCAGCAACCAGCGATAAAACCCACGCACACCGGACAGAAATCGCGCAGATGAGCGGGCCTTGTAGCCGTTGTCCACACGCCAGGCCAAGTGATCGAAAATCACCCCGCGCCCGACATTCATCAGATCGATGCCCCTTTCCTGCAGCCAGCCATTGAACAGCGCAAGGTCGCTGCGATACGAATCGCGGGTATTGTCAGACAGGCCCTTCTCCAACCACAGGGCGTCGAGGAAGCGGTCGATCATGGGGTGGTCCAAGGCGGGCATGGGGTCAGACTTGAGTGAGGGAAAACGGAGGGAGTCTTTCATATCCGTTAGTCCGATACAAAATCACCCACAGAGACATGATCTGGGAGTGAGCTTGCTCCAGATAAGGGTTATCCAGCGACGAGTTTTTACAGCTGATACAGCATTCGTGAGCAAGCTCACTCCCACACGTTTTGTGCGGCCTGAACATTTCCACCAGGCATAAAAAAAGCAGCCCGAAAGCTGCTTCTTTCTGCATCGAAAAAACTGGAATTAAGCCAGTTTTTCCTTGATGCGAGCTGCTTTACCCGACAGGTCACGCAGGTAGTACAGCTTGGCTTTGCGAACGTCACCGCGACGTTTCACAGCCATGCTGTCGATTTGCGGGCTGTAGGTCTGGAAAGTACGCTCAACGCCAACGCCGTTGGAGATTTTACGAACAGTGAAAGCACTGTTCACACCACGGTTACGCTTGGCGATGACAACGCCTTCGAAAGCCTGCAGACGGGAACGGTCACCTTCCTTTACTTTCACCTGAACGACAATGGTGTCGCCCGGGGCAAAAGGAGGGATCTCTTTGGTCATCTGCTCTGCTTCGAGGGCAAGAATGATTTTGTTGGTCATGCTCTGTGCTCCTAAGGTAAATCAGTCGGATTTACCATCGATACGTTAACTATCGTCCCGCTCACGGAGATATTCCGCCAGCAGCTTCTTCTCTTCTCCAGAAAGCGAGCGGCTTTCCAGAAGATCGGCGCGTCGTTCGTAGGTCCTTCCAAGGGACTGCTGCAAACGCCAACGTCGGATGTGCGCGTGATTGCCGCTAAGCAATACGTCGGGAACACGCTGATCCGCATACACCTCAGGTCGGGTGTAATGCGGGCAATCCAGCAGACCGTCCGTGAAGGAATCTTCCTCCGCGGAGTCTACATGCCCTAAAGCTCCAGGCAGCAGTCGCGTAACCGCATCGATCAGAACCATGGCTGGCAGCTCACCGCCAGACAACACGTAATCCCCAATCGACCACTCTTCATCGACATGAGCCTCAATAAAGCGCTCGTCAATGCCTTCATAACGACCGGCAATCAGGATCAGTGCCTGTTCCTGTGCCAACTCGCGTACCGCAGACTGATCAAGCTTGCGGCCTTGTGGCGACAGGTAAATCACCTTCGCCGCATCCCCCGCCGCCTGCCTGGCCTGAACCAGAGCGTCTTCCAGGGGCTTGATCTTCATCACCATGCCAGGGCCGCCGCCGAAAGGGCGATCGTCCACCGTGTGATGCCGATCCGTGGTGTAGTCCCGCGGATTCCAACAGGTGAGCTGCAACAGCCCCTGTTTCACCGCACGGCTGGTAATGCCGTATTCGCTGATGGCGGAGAACATCTCGGGAAACAAACTGATGACTTCTATGCGCAGGCTGGCCATTGCTTAGAAATCCGCGTCCCAATCCACCTTCATCTCGCCTGCAACCAGGTCGACGGCCAACACGCATTGCTCCGTATAGGGCAACAGGCGTTCGCGATCATCCAGACTGCCCGCGCAGGGCTTGACCACCATTACATCGTTGGAGCCGGTTTCCAGTAGGTGATCGATTTTCCCGAGCAACTGCCCAAGATGGTCGATGACCTTCAGACCAACGAGCTGGTACCAGTAGTACTCGCCGTCGTCCAGACCAGGCAGCATGTTGCGTGGCACGCAGATCTCATAACCGGCCAGAAGACGAGCTTCTTCACGATCATCGAGACCCTTGAGCTTCGCGACCAGGAACTTGTCGCTCCCGCGCCCGCTGACCAGCTCAACCTGCTTCACATTGCCTTCGCGCTTGAGCGTCCAGGTTTTGTACTGCAACAGGTTTTCAGTCGGATCAGTAAAGGAATACACCTTCACTTCGCCGCGAACGCCATGTACCGAATAAATCTTGCCGATGACGATCAGATCGTCGGCAGAAGCTGGCGTCGCGTTCATATTGCTCAGGCCGCAGCCTTAGCAGATTCCTTCAGCAGCGAAGCAACACGCTCAGAAGGTTGTGCACCCACGCTGAGCCAGTAGTTCAGACGCTCTTGGTTCACGGACAGACGGATTTCCTGACCACGGGCAACCGGGTTGAAGAAACCGATTTGCTCTTTGTGCGAACCGTCGCGTGGGTTACGGCTGTCGGTCACAGTCAGGTGGTAGAACGGGCGCTTCTTGGAGCCGCCAAGGGCCAGACGGATTGTTAGCATTGAACAATTTCCTGTTAGTGTGCTGCAAATCTAAGGTGCACGAACGGGCACGGGTGCCCGAAAGGCCGCATATTCTAAGGAATATCCGGACGTTTGCAAATGACTTTTTCCGGCGCAGGGCACCGGCAAGCTCAGATCTGCCTTGAGGTCGCCGTCATTGACGGCGGATAAGTGCCTGCTTTCGCGGGCCATCGGGAGGTCATCCCAAAGAAAGACGCGCGGACGAACGGTCCGCGCGCTGCATGTCAAAGGCGAGGCATACCACCGCCGCCGGGCATCATTCCGCCCAGACCGCGCATCATTTTCGCCATACCGCCCTTGGCGGAGAACTTCTTCATCATCTTCTGCATCTGCTTATGCTGCTTGATCAGACGCCCGATATCCTGCACCTGCGTTCCCGAACCCATGGCGATACGGCGCTTGCGTGAACCGCTGATCAGCTCCGGGTCACGACGCTCGGCGGGGGTCATCGAGTTGATGATGGCTTCCATCTGCTTGAACTGCTTCTCTGCGGCATTCTGCGCGTTGCCCATCTGCGACAGGTTGACGCCACCGATGCTCGGCAGTTTATCCATGAGGCCACCCAGGCCGCCCATGTTCTTCATTTGCTGCAGCTGATCGCGGAAGTCTTCGAGGTCGAAGCCCTTCCCTTTCTTCAGCTTCTTGGCCAGTTTGTCGGCCTTGTCTTTGTCGAGGGTCTGTTCGGCCTGCTCGATCAGGCTGAGCACGTCGCCCATGCCCAGGATGCGCGAGGCGATACGATCCGGGTGGAAAGGCTCAAGTGCCTCGCTCTTCTCGCCCATACCGATGAACTTAATCGGCTTGCCGGTGATGGCGCGCACCGACAGCGCAGCACCGCCACGGGCGTCGCCGTCGACCTTGGTGAGGATCACACCGGTCAGCGGCAGGGCGTCACCAAAGGCCTTGGCCGTGTTGGCGGCGTCCTGGCCGGTCATGGCGTCGACCACGAACAGGGTTTCAGCCGGCTTGACCGCTGCGTGCAGCGCCTGGATCTCGCCCATCATCTCGGCGTCGATGTGCAGACGGCCGGCGGTGTCGAGGATCACGACGTCGATGAATTTCAGTTTTGCTTCTTTGATGGCCGCTTCGGCGATGGCCACCGGCTTCTGGCTGATATCGGACGGGAAGAACGTCACGCCGATGTCGTTGGCTAGGGTTTCGAGCTGTTTGATCGCCGCCGGGCGGTAGACGTCGGCCGACACCACCATCACGGTTTTCTTTTTGCGCTCTTTGAGGAATTTCGCCAGCTTGCCCGCCGTGGTGGTTTTACCTGCACCCTGCAGACCCGCCATCAGGATGACCGCAGGCGGCGTGACGTTGAGGGTCAGCTCTTCGTTGGCGGCCCCCATCATCTCTTCGAGTTCGGCCTGGACGATCTTCACGAACGCCTGGCCCGGCGTCAGGCTGCGCGACACCTCGGTGCCAACGGCGCGTTCCTTGATGCGATTGACGAAGTCTTTGACCACTGGCAAGGCGACGTCGGCTTCGAGCAGCGCCATACGCACTTCACGCAGAGTGTCCTTGATGTTGTCCTCGGTCAGCTTGGCCTTGCCAGTGACCTGGCGCAGCGTCTGCGAGAGACGATCTGTCAGATTTTCAAACATGCGTGATCCTTTGAGTTCGCGACGAACCCCAGTGGGTGCGGCCCTGCCCCTGAAGCCCGCGCGATGATGTGAAGCGTATGGCGCGGTGCATATATAGAGGGAACAGCGCTCGGCAAGCCTGTGGTGTGAGCAGGTCGCGGATTATAGCGAAGAGTCTGACGCTCGGACACCATGACGTCTGCTTCTGTGGTCTTTCGTGCCGTGAGGGTTCTATGCCAAACTCAGCGGCTTTCGGGCACGCCCTTCAGGATCTATGTTCCCCTTGCTACCGAGTTTGCTATTCAGCCTCGCCGCCGCCGTCCTCTACGCCGCTGCGACCCTCTATCAAGGTACTCGCCTGCGTCAGGGCAAGAAGGCCGACAAATGGCTGCTTTGCCTGATCGGCTCCCTCGCCGTTGCCTGCCAGGCCAGCGCGCTTTTCGGCCAACTGGTACGCCCGATTGGTCTGGGTCTGGACTTCTTCAGCGCGGCCAGCCTGATCGCCGTCGCGGTGATCATCGTGACCATGCTGGCGTGCATTCGCATTCCCGTTGAAATCCTGCTGATCCTTTTGTTCCCGCTGGGTCTGTTGACCACCCTGATGGCGCAATTCGCGCCCACCGGCACGCTGCAGCCAATCGTCGGCGAACAGGGTCTGATCGGGCACATTCTGCTGTCGATCCTGGCCTACGGCATGTTCACCATCGCAGTGTTTCAGGCCTTGCTGCTGTTGCTGCAGAACCATCAGTTGAAGAACAAGCACCCTTCCGGCCTGATCAAGAACTTCCCGCCGCTGCAAACCATGGAAAGCCTGCTGTTTGGCTTCCTCTGGGCCGGCTGGACACTGCTGTCGATGTCGCTGATTTCCGGCTGGCTGTTCGTCGAGAACCTGTTTGCCCAGCATCTGGTGCACAAGACCCTGCTGTCGATCCTGGCCTGGATCGTATTCAGTGTGCTGCTGTGGGGGCGCACGCGTCTGGGCTGGCGCGGCCATAAGGCCATTCGCTGGACGCTGGGAGGTTTCCTGCTGCTGATGCTCGCCTACTTCGGCAGCAAGCTCGTTCGCGAATACATCCTGCACATCTGACGGGCGCTGACCATGGAAAACCTGCCCACCGGCACGATGCTCGCGCTGCTCGCTCTGCTCACGCTCTGGTCGGCGCTGTTCACCGCCGTTGAGGCCGCGCATTACAACCTGCGCGCCGTGCACATCAACCCGCGCTCGACCGAACCGCCCAAACCCGTGCTGGCGTTCAACCTCAACAGCCTGATTCTGGGCAACACCCTGATCAAGGTGCTGATCAGCATCCTGGCGACGCTGCTGGCGATCAGCCGGTGGTACTCCCATGGCCCACTGATCGCCTGGATCGGCGTCGCCAGCGTATTGGTGGTCATTACCGAATTCATTCCGCGCAAGCTGGCTGCACGCCGGCCCGAGGCGATTCTGCTGCTGGGCAACAATGTGCTGCGCATCCCGATGCGCCTGCTGCGCCCACTCACCTGGCTGTACAAGAACATCGCCAAACTGCTGCTGCGCCCGTTTCTGTCCAAACGTCGCCCGGACACCGCTGCCGATGACGACGACATGGGCGCCGTCGTCTATCAGGACAACGAAAGCCAGTTCGGCCGCTCGCGGGTTCTGTCCGGTATTCACGCGCTGGACAGCATGACGGTCAATGACATCCTGGTGCCGCGCAGTGAAGTCGACGGCATCAATCTGGACGAGACCATCGAGGAGATCACCGACAAGCTGATCATCTCGCGCCACACGCGTCTACCGGTCTATCACAACGACATCAACCAGGTGGAGGGCGTGATCAATACGCGCATGATCAGCCACCTGCTGCCCCGCGGACAGTTGACCAAAGATGCGCTGAAGGCGGCGTGCTACGAGCCCTATTTCGTCCCCGAGAGCACGCCGCTGCAAATGCAACTGCTGAACTTTCACAAGCAGCAGCGGCGCATGGGCGTGGTGGTGGACGAGTACGGTGAAGTGCTGGGGATCGTCAGCCTGGAAGACATTCTGGAAGAGATCGTCGGCGAGTTCGAAAGCGAGCAGTCCCTCGACAACCCGCACATTCACCCGCAGCCCGATGGGCGTCTGGTGGTCGAAGGCGCGGCGTCGATCCGCGATTTGAACAAGAGCCTGGGCTGGCACCTGCCTGCCGACGGCCCCAAGACCCTCAACGGCCTGATCACTGAAGCGCTGGAAACCATTCCCGACAGTTCGGTATGCCTGAAGATCGGCCCCTATCGCCTGGAAACCCTCGAAACCGAAGACAACCGCGTCACGCGCGTGCTGATGTGGCAGAACAGCCGGACCAAAGACGTCATTTAATCTACGTATGAAAGCCTTGAGACGAAGGTAAGGCAAGGCGAAAACAGCCGAGGAACGGCCGGGGTCGCGCTCGACTCTACGGGTTGTAAATGAGCATTCCGAGGCTGTTTTCAACGCAGCATGACCGAGTATCAAGACTTTCGTACAGCGCGTTTGAAACACTTGTCTCCGCGCTGAAGCCCTTCCTATAATCGAGCCGCTTACCCAGCCCCGCCGACCCGCGTGCTACCCGCACAATGCGTGAGTCGGCCAGTCACTCAGCCTGACGTCTTCTCGCAGCTCCCCTGGCGCCCGCTCTCATCCCGAGCTTTGCCAATACCCTGCCCGCATCCGGGCTAGTCTGTTCAGCGCTGTACCCAAAATAATTAACGATTGCCGCAGCGCGCAGAACGTTTCCTCGCCCGCTGACAGGCAAGATGACTGCCAGGGATCACCGCAATGACCAGTACTTCCACCTATCAGCCCAGTGGCGAAAGCGCGGCACAGCCCGCCAATTCCGCCGCCCGCGTGGCCACTGCCAGCTTCATCGGCACTGCCATCGAGTTCTATGATTTCTACGTCTACGCCACCGCCGCCGCACTGGTGATCGGGCCGGTGTTCTTCCCGCAGACCTCCAGCACCGCACAGATGCTGTCGGCGTTTCTGACCTTCGGTATCGCTTTTCTCGCACGCCCTCTGGGCTCGGCGCTGTTCGGCCACTTCGGCGATCGCATCGGGCGTAAATCGACGCTGGTAGCTTCGTTGCTGCTGATGGGCATCTGCACCACCTTGATCGGCGTGCTGCCAGGCTATGACGCCATTGGCTCGTGGGCGCCGATTCTGCTGTGCGTGCTGCGCTTCGGCCAGGGCCTTGGGCTTGGCGGCGAATGGGGTGGCGCAGCGCTGCTGGCCACCGAAAACGCGCCGAAAGGCAAACGGGCGTGGTTCGGCATGTTTCCACAGCTCGGCCCTTCGATCGGCTTTCTTGCCGCCAATGGCCTGTTTCTGACGCTGGCAATGACGCTGAACGACGAGCAGTTCCGTTCTTGGGGCTGGCGCATTCCGTTCCTGCTCAGCGCCGTGCTGGTGGTGATTGGCCTGTATGTGCGCCTGAAGCTGGAAGAAACGCCGGTGTTCGCCAAGGCCATCGCCCGCCACGAGCGTGTGAAGATGCCGATTGCCGAGCTGTTCTCGCAGTACTGGGCACCGATGCTGCTAGGCGCCGCTTCGATGGTGGTGTGCTACGCGCTGTTCTACATCTCTACGGTTTTCTCCCTGAGCTACGGGGTCAAGACGCTGGGCTACAGCCGCGAATCCTTCCTCGCCATGCTGTGCTTTGCCGTGCTGTTCATGGCGCTGGCCACCCCGCTGTCAGCGTGGGCGAGCGACCGTTTCGGCCGCAAACCCGTGCTGATCATCGGCGGCGTGCTGGCCATTGCGTCGGGCTTCTTGATGCAGCCGCTGCTGACCCACGGCACGACCTGGGCCGTGACGCTGTTCCTGTCCATCGAGCTGTTCCTGATGGGCGTGACCTTCGCGCCGATGGGGGCCATGTTGCCTGAGCTGTTCCCGACCCGCGTGCGCTACACCGGCGCATCGGCGGCCTACAACATCGGCGGCATTGTCGGGGCCTCGGTCGCGCCGTTCTTTGCACAGCAATTGGTGGAAATGGGCGGCTTGAGCTGGGTCGGCGGGTATGTGTCGGCGGCGGCCTTGATCAGCCTGATTGCCGTGCTGTGCCTGAAGGAAACGCGGAATGCGGATCTGGATACGATTGCCTGATCACCTGTAAACGCATAGACATCTCGAGCTGAAACTGGGGGGAAGTGACCCACGGTCTTGCACTGGCAATACAACCTGTGGGAGCTAATTCATTCGCGAGAGGCCGGTATGTCTGGCCTCTCTATGTCGACTGCACCGACGTCTCGCGAATGAATTCGCTCCCACAGGGGTGGGCCGATACTGCGGCAGCACAAACAAAAACGGCGCCCCTTAGGGCGCCGTTTTTGTTGCGGGAACGCTTACAGCTGCACCTTCACCGCCATCGAAGCGCGGGTGGCCTTGCGGCGCGCCGCTTCGATCGACTCGTCACGGGCCAATGCCACACCCATGCGACGCTGGCCGTTGACTTCCGGCTTGCCGAACAGGCGCAGCGCGGTGTCTGGCTCGCTCAGCGCCTGTTCCAGATTGGCGAATGCGGTCTGGTTCGAGGTGCCTTCTACCAGAATCACTGCCGAGGCCGAAGGGCCGAACTGACGGATCAGCGGAATCGGCAAGCCCAGAATCGCGCGAGCATGCAGGGCGAACTGCGACAGGTCCTGCGAGATCAGGGTCACAAGGCCGGTGTCATGGGGGCGCGGCGAGACTTCGCTGAACCACACCTGATCGCCCTTGATGAACAGCTCGACGCCGAACAGGCCACGGCCGCCCAGCGCTTCGGTCACGGCCTTGGCCACGCGCTCGGATTCCGCCAGCGCCGCCGGGCTCATGGCCTGAGGCTGCCAGGACTCCTGATAGTCGCCCTTCTCCTGACGATGGCCAACCGGCGCGCAGAAGGTGGTGCCACCTACGTGACGCACGGTCAGCAGGGTGATCTCGTAATCGAAATCGATGAAGCCCTCGATGATCACGCGGCCTTTACCGGCACGACCGCCTTCCTGTGCGTAATCCCAGGCTTTCTGCACGTCAGCGTCGGTTTTCAGCAGGCTCTGGCCCTTGCCCGACGAGCTCATGACCGGCTTGACGACGCACGGGAAGCCCAGGTCTTCGACGGCCTTCTTATAGTCTTCGAAGGTGTCGGCGAAGTGGTACGGCGAAGTCGGCAGATCCAGTTCTTCAGCGGCCAGACGACGAATGCCTTCGCGGTTCATGGTCAGCTGCGTGGCGCGCGCGGTCGGGATCACGGTGAAGCCTTCAGACTCAAGCTCCACCAGCGTCGCGGTGGCGATGGCTTCGATTTCCGGGACGATGTAATGCGGCTTCTCGGCCTCGATCACGGCACGCAGTGCAGCGCCGTCGAGCATGTTGATCACATGGCTGCGGTGCGCGACCTGCATGGCCGGAGCATTGGCGTAACGGTCGACGGCAATCACTTCAACGCCCAGACGTTGCAGTTCGATCACCACTTCCTTGCCAAGCTCGCCGCAACCGCAGAGCAATACGCGGGTCGCGGTCGGCGACAGCGGAGTTCCGATTTGAGTCATCTCAGGTCCTCGTGGAGCAGATATCGAGGGCAACCCGCCACAGGCGAGCAACCGCAGGTCATAAAGGCGCGCAATTTAACATGAAGGCCGGGAAATGGGGCGCTGCGGGTGACGGGTGATCCGATGATTGCCGCAGCTTTTTGCAACACCGCTACACCTGTGGGAGACGTCGGAGGTTACGACGGCAGCGAACGCGGTGGATCAGTTGCAGGTGAATTGCCCGACACACCGCGTTCGCCACTGTCGCACAGCTCCAGAAGCTCCCACAGGTCCGGCGCAGTGCCCAGTCTATCGGCCAGGCACCGAAAACATCATCCCACTGGCCCGCGCGCGCGCGTCGCACAGCACCAGCACGGCGCGCCGCTCGTCGTTGCTCATGCGGCTCCAGCCGGTGATTTCCGCGACCGTGCGCTGGCAGCCGACGCAGATGTCGGCCTCGTCCAGCGCACAGATGCTCACGCAGGGCGAGCGTACGGGTTTTTCGTGAATCGGGTGTTCTGTGGACATCAATCTTCCTGGGGAGCCAGCTCGCGTGCGTAACGCTGTGCATTGTGAACGTAATGGGCGGCGCTGGCTTCGAGCATTTTCTTCTGGGCGTCGGTCAGTTCGCGCACGATCTTGCCCGGCGAGCCCATGACCAGCGAGCCATCAGGAATTACCTTGCCCTCGCCGATCAGCGAATTGGCGCCGATGATGCAGTATTTGCCGATCTTCGCGCCATTGAGGATCACCGAGTTGATGCCGATCAGCGTGTTGTCGTCGACCGTGCAGCCATGCAGCATCACGTTGTGACCGATGGTCACGTTCTTGCCGATGGTCAGCGGCGAGCCCATGTCGGTGTGCATCACGGTGCCATCCTGAACATTGCTGTTTTCGCCGATGTCGATCCACTCGTTGTCGCCACGCAGCACCGCGCCGAACCAGACGCTGGCGTTGGCGTGCAGACGGACCTTGCCGATCAGCGTGGCGGTGGGCGCGATCCAGCTTTGCGAGTGCGCTTCGACGCGGGAATCGCCCAGACGGTATTTCATATTGTTTTCCTCATGGATCGGCTCTTCGGCCGTGGGTCGAGCACGGGGCTCACGGTAAATGAAGCGACGCTCAGGATTTCAGGGTCAGAATGGCCGAGCGTTTGGGCGGATGGTGCAGGCTGATGTTGCTGTCGAACAGCACGTTCATCAGCTCCACGATCATGATCGCGGTCAAGCCCCAGATCTTGAACTCGCCGAACCGGTAGCTCGGCACGTACCAGCTGCGGCCCTGATAATCGATACGGTGGGTGTGCTCACGGGCGTCCTGGCGGAAAAACGCCAGCGGCACGCTGAAGACGGCTGCGATCTCGCCATCATTGGGTTTGTACTCGACAAAGTCCGGAATGACACCGACGTAAGGCGTGACCTTGATGCCGTGCTTGGAGATCAGCGGGCTCAGCGGGCCGACGACCTCGACCAGACCGGGCGGCAGGCCGATTTCTTCTTCTGCCTCGCGTAATGCGGTAAATACCAGATCGACGTCTTCGGGGTCCCGACGCCCACCGGGAAATGCCACTTCGCCACCATGGGTTGACAGGCCGCTGGCGCGCAGGGTCAGCACCAGTTCAGGCTCGTCGCTACGGGTGATAGGCAAGAGCACCGCGGCCTCGGGGAAGCGTCCGTCATTTTCCAGAGTGCCCGGCGTGTGGCTGCTTATACGGCGAAGAAGCTCGTCCAGCATGGGAATTCTCGATCTGTTGCCTGTCCGGCATGATGCACCAAAGCGCGAAGGCGCCCAACCCCTTGGCCTGCCATCGAGGGGCCTGAAACAAGACACAGCTTGCCGATCACCCGCGCCACACGCCAAGATAGACGCTGACGCAAGGAACGATTCGATCATGAAATTCTGCAGCCACTGCGGCGAACAGGTCACCCAGCGCATCCCCGAGGGCGACAGCCGTCCGCGCTACGTGTGCGATCACTGCCACACCATCCACTACCAGAACCCCAATATCGTCGCGGGCGTGTTGCCGGTCTGGGAGGGCAAGGTATTGCTGTGTCGACGCGCCATCGAGCCGCGCCTGGGGTATTGGACACTCCCGGCAGGCTTCATGGAAAACGGCGAAAGCGTCGAACAGGCCGCCCGTCGCGAGACCGTCGAGGAAGCCTGCGCCGTGCTGGACGACCTGTACCTGTACGCGATGATCGACGTACCGCACATCAGCCAGGTGCATATTTTCTACCGCGCCAACATGGCCAGCCCGGATTTTGCCGCAGGCGTCGAAAGCCTTGAAGTAAAGCTGTTCGACGAGGCTGACATTCCCTGGTCCGAGCTGGCTTTCCAGACGGTCAGGCGTACCCTAGAATGCTTTTTTATCGACCGGCGGCATCAAGAATTCCCGGTGCATACCGATTGCCTGTCTGTCTCACCTCCCCTTAAAACCACTTGATCAGATGACGACGCGCGATGCCTGCGCGAGCTTCAGGGATACCGTGTACATGCGCTGGTTGCTGGCTGTTCTATGTCTGTCGTTCGTTCCGCTGTCCCAGGCTGCGTTCACTCAGACCATCGTGCCCAAGGGCAGCGAGCAGAAGTTCGTCGACGGCAAGGTCGTCGACACCCAAGACATCGCCAACCGCAGCATCGACAAGATTCTGGTGCTCAAGTCCGCTCACCAGTTGCAACTGATGAGCAAGGGCGAGGCGCTGAAGACCTATCGCATCTCCCTGGGCAAATACCCCAAAGGCCCAAAACTGCAGGAAGGCGATCAACGTACCCCTGAAGGTTTCTACTGGCTCGACTGGCGCAAGACCAGCGATGCCTACAACCTGTCGCTGCACATTTCCTACCCGAACATCTCCGACTCCGCCCGCGCCCGCCGCGAAGGCGTGAACCCCGGCAGCATGATCATGATCCACGGCACGCCGATCAACGAAGAGTACCCGGAGTGGTATTTCCACACGCTTGACTGGACCAATGGCTGCATCGCCATGAAGAACAGTGACATTCGTGAGGTGTGGGATCTGGTCAAGGACGGCACGATGATCGAGATCCGGCCGTAAGCCACTTGAATACCATTCGACGCGTGCTGCTTCTGCCGAAGGCGTAGGAGCAAGCTTGCTCGCGATCTGCCGCGAAGCGGCAGCAAAACCGGGCACTTGCGTTTCTTCTGACGCACCGCGCATACCGAATTTGCTGCCGCTGCGCGGCAGATCGCTGGCAAGGTGGAGCGCCACCCCGGCGGCTCCTACGGCCTCCGGCCAGAATCAAAAGCGAACGGCATTTCCAATTCGTAAGTCCAGCGCCCCCCTCCGCCAAACGTCACCACCCTGTGACCAAAAAACCCTTTCCTCTGATACCAATCCCGTTGACGTGGTATGCAAGTGGTATTACTTTCGGGCACATTCTCCGAACATAATTCCAACCCCTTCGGACCCCGACGATGAATGCGATCCTCGCCCTGCGCCCCGACGACAGCCAGCCGACGCCGCTGTACCTGCAGTTGGCGCGCAATCTGGAAGCGGCCATCCATGCAGGCCAGTGGAAAGCCGAACAGGCATTGCCCTCCGAGCGCAGCCTCAGCGAAACCCTGAACATATCCCGCGTGACCGCTCGCAAGGCGCTGGAGATCCTGCTGGAGCAAGGCCTGATTCGCCGTAGCCAGGGCTCGGGCACGTTCATTACCCCTCGCCTGGAACAACCCTTGTCGCGTCTTTCCAGCTTCAGTGAAATGCTGCGATTGAAAGGTTTCACCCCCAGCTCCCAGTGGCTGCAACGTGACGTCGCCCTGCCGACCCACGAAGAACTGATCCGCCTGAGCCTGTCGCCCACCGAAAAGGTCGCGCGGCTCAAGCGCTTGCGTATGGCCGACGGCATCGTCATGGCGGTCGAGCTGAGCACCCTGCCCGCCGCGCTGTTGCCCGAGCCTGAAGCCATTGGCGATTCACTGTATGCGCATCTGGATTCCATCGGCCGGCCCGTGGTGCGCGCCCTGCAGCACATCCGCGCGATCAACGCCTCGGCAGAAATGGCCGCACTGGTGGGCCTGGAAACCGGCACCGCCATGCTGCTGATGACGCGGATTGGCTACCTGGCCGACAACACCCCCATCGAGCTGACCGACACCTACTGCCGCGACGATTACTACGATTTCGTCGCCGAGCTCCGTCGCTAACCCCTGCACCCAAGCGCTCAACCACCCACGGAGCCTGCATGTCCGACTTCAACATCCTCACCCCCGACGGCTGGATTCGCGGCCGGTTGCAGCATCGCGACGGACGGGTGACGAGCATTCAAGGCGTGCCCTGCAACCCGCAGGACAACAACTTGGCCTACCTCCTGCCGGGTTTTATCGACCTGCACGTCCATGGGGGTGGCGGCAGCGACATCATGGAAGGCGCCGAGGGCTTCGACACCATCGCCCGCACCCATCTGCGCTTCGGCACTACCTCGCTGCTGGCCACGACCATGACCGCCCCTGCCGCCGAGATTCGTCAGATCCTCGAACAACTGGGCGGGCATTGTCAGCATCGCGCGTCAGAAACAGCCCGCGTGCTGGGCGTGCATTTGGAAGGCCCCTACATCAATCCCGGAAAACTCGGCGCTCAACCTAATCACGCCCACGCCGCGCTGCTCAGCGAGGTCGAGGATTACCTGAGCCTGGCGCCGATCAAGGTCATCACCATTGCCCCGGAAATCGCCGGGCATGTCGAGCTGATCAAGGCCCTGTCTTGCAAAGGCGTGCGCCTGCAAATCGGTCACACCCTGGGCAGCTATGAAGAAGGCGTCAATGCCCTCCAAGCCGGGGCCACCAGTTTTACCCACCTCTATAACGCCATGAGCCCGCTGCACCATCGCGAGCCCGGCATCGTCGGCGCGGCCCTGGCCCACGCGCGCTATGCCGAGCTGATCCCCGATTTGCTGCACGTGCACCCCGGCGCGATCCGCGTGGCGCTACGCTCGATCCCCTGCCTGTATTGCGTCACGGACTCGACCGCGGCCACCGGCATGCCGGATGGCGAATACAAGCTCGGCAGTCACACCGTGACCAAGTGCCTGGGCGGCGTGCGCCTGGCCGACGGCACCCTGGCCGGCAGCACGCTGACCATGGATCAGGCGCTGCGCAACCTGGTGAAAATCGGCCTGCCGCTGGCCGAAGCCTCACAACGCCTGTCGCAATTTCCTGCGGACTATCTGGGCATCGAAGAACGTGGCCGCCTGCAACCCGGCAGCTGGGCGGACGCCGTTTACCTGGATCGCGAGCTGAAACTCACCGCCGTCATGGTCGAAGGAGAGACCCTTGAACTCAAAAATGCTTGAAGAGGCCCTCGCCTCCGCGGACGCCGTTCGCCGTCAGCTGGACGTGCTGGAGCCGCGCCTGATCGACCTCGGACAACGCCTGCGCAACGCCGAGTCACAGGTGATCCTGTCAGTGGCACGGGGCAGTTCCGATCACGCCGCCAGCTATTTTGCCTACCTGACCATGCAGCTCGCGGGTGTGCCCGTGGCCTCGTTGCCGATGTCGGTGGTGACGCTGCACGACTCGCCGATGCGCGTGCGAAACCAGCCCGCGATAGGTTTTTCGCAATCGGGCCAAAGCCCGGATCTGGTGGACAGCCTGCGCAAACTGCGCGAGCGCGGCGCCTTGAGCATTGCCATGGTCAACGCTGAAGGCTCGCCCCTCGAACAGGCGTGCGAGTACGTGCTGCCCTTGAACGCGGGCCCTGAACTGAGCGTGGCGGCGACCAAAAGCTTCATCGCCACCCTGAGCGCCAGCGCCCGGCTTGTTGCGCACTGGCAGCAGGACGCCGAGCTGTTGCGGGCTGGTCAGACATTGCCCGAACACCTGCACCAAGCGGCGCGTCAGGACTGGTCGCCCGCCATCGAGGCACTGCGCGATTGCCAGCGCCTGATGGTCATCGGTCGCGGCACCGGCTTCGCCATCGCTCAGGAAGCCGCACTGAAATTCAAGGAAACCTCCGGCATCCAGGCCGAAGCCTTCAGCAGCGCCGAAGTGCGCCACGGGCCGATGGCATTGGTGGGCGATCACTATCCGCTGCTGATCTTCGCCACCCGCGGCGCCGAACAGGCCAGCCTCCTCGCCCTCGCCGCCGACCTGCGCGAGCGCGGCGCCACCGTGCTGCTGGCTGCGCCCGATGACATCGCCGAGCGCGACCTGACCTTGACCTGCGCCGATCACCCGGCCCTCGATCCGATCCTCGCCATCCAGAGCTTTTACGTGATGGCCGCAGGCCTTGCCCAAGCGCGAGGGCTGGACCCGGACCAGCCGCGACACCTGAGCAAAGTCACCAAAACCCACTGATCCCGCGCCGCCTCAAACGACGCCAGCAAGGACGATGTCATGCATAACAATAAACAAATGACGTTCAGCGCTCCGTTCAGCGGGGCCGTGCTGAAACAGGCCCGGATTCCCGACCCGGTGTTCGCCGAAGGCGCCATGGGCCAGGGGCTCGCCATCGACCCGCTGGATGACGTGCTGCACGCGCCGTTCGCCGGGGTGGTGATCAACGTCGCGCGCACGCGCCATGCGGTGAACCTGCGCGCCGACAATGGCAGCGAGTGGTTGCTGCACGTGGGCATCGACACCGTCGGGCTCAACGGCGAGGGCTTCGAGGCGCTGGTCAAGGACGGCCAGCGAGTGAAAGAAGGCCAGCCACTGCTGCGCTTCGATCTGGACAAAGTGGCGCGTGAAAGCCGCAGCCTGGTCACCCCGCTGATCCTGCTCAATGGCGATGAGTTCACCTTCGCCCTGACTCACCCGTCAGGCTCGGTCAATGTCGGCGAACCGTTGCTGACGGTCACAGCGTTGGCCCAACAGACTCAAGATCCTTCCAATTCCGATGTTCGGGCCAAACAGGCCCGAGGCAGCATTCGCGTCGCCCACAACGGCGGCCTGCATGCACGCCCCGCTGCCCTGGTGCGCCAGACCGCCCGCCAGTTTGCCAGTCACGCCGAGCTGCATTTCGCCGGCGCCAGTGCCTCGACCGACAGCGTCACCGGCCTGATGGGGCTGGGCATTGCCGAGCAGGATGAAGTGGAAGTGGTGTGTCTGGGCCATGACAGCGAAGTCGCGCTACAGGCATTGCTCAAAGCGCTGTCCACGCCCTCGCCCGATGAAAAACCACAGCCTGCGACCGCGACCATCGCTGCGAACTTTAATGCGGCAGACAACGAACCGGGCGTGATGCGCGGCGTCACGGCCTCGCCGGGTTTGGCCAGCGGTCCGCTGTTTCGCCTCGACACTATTGAGCTGGACGAAGACCTCGGCGGGCATCGCCCCGACGAACAGCGGCAAATCCTCAGCGAAGCGCTGGTGCAGGTGCGCGCCGACATCAGCGTGGCCCTTGATCACAACCATCACGAACAGAGTGCGATCTTTGCCACCCACCTGGCGATGCTCGAAGACCCGGCCCTGCTCGATGCCGCCTACGACGCCATCGATCAAGGCCACGGCGCTGCCCACGCCTGGAGTCAGGCCGTGCTGGTTCAATGCGACCGATTGGAAAACCTCGGCAACACCGTGCTTGCCGAACGCGCCAACGACCTGCGTGACCTGCGTCAGCGGGTGTTGCTCACCTTGATCGGCGATGCTCGCGATGTGGAAGTTCCGGCCGGCGCCATCGTCGTCGCCCGCGAACTCACGCCTTCGGATTTGCTGATGCTGGCGCAGTGCGGCATCGGCGGTATTTGCATGGCTGAGGGCGGCGCCACCTCTCATGTCGCCATTCTGGCCCGCAGCAAAGGCTTGCCGTGTGTGGTGGCCTTGGGCGCGTCGCTGCTCGATGTCGCCACCGGGCAGGAAGTGGTGCTGGATGCCGACAGCGGACGCCTGGAGCTCGCGCCCGATGAAACTCGCCTACGCGGTATTCAGACCCTTCATACGCAACGCTTCGAACAGCGGCAACGCCAGCAACAGCACGCGCACCTGCCGGCGCTGACCCAGGATGGCGTGACGATCGATGTCGGCGCCAACGTCGCTTCCCGCGCCGATGCCGAGAACGCGCAACTCAATGGGGCTGACGGCGTGGGCCTGCTGCGCACCGAATTCCTCTTCGTCGACCGCAGCACCGCGCCCACCGAGGACGAGCAACTGGCGGCCTACCAAGGTGTGCTCGATGCCATGCCTGAGAAGCCGGTCATCATTCGCACCATCGATATCGGCGGCGACAAACAACTCGACTACCTGCCCCTCCCCGCCGAGGTCAACCCCGTGTTGGGCCTGCGCGGCATTCGTCTGGGGCAGGCGCGCCCTGAATTGCTCGATCAGCAACTGCGCGCCCTGCTGCGAATCAAGCCCTTGGCGCGCTGCCGCATCCTGCTGCCGATGGTTACCGAGGTAGGCGAATTGCTCGCCGTCCGCTCGCGCATCGATGAGCTGGCGTTGCAGGCAGGTATTTCTGAGCGCCCAGAACTGGGGGTAATGATTGAAGTGCCATCTGCCGCGCTGCTCGCCGGTCAGTTGGCTGAGCACGCGGACTTCCTGTCCATCGGCACCAACGACCTGTCGCAGTACACCCTGGCCATGGACCGCGACCACGCAGGCCTGGCCGCTCGCGTCGATGCGCTGCACCCGGCGTTGCTGCGACTGATCGCCATGACCTGCAGCACCGCCGAGAGCAAGGGCCGCTGGGTCGGCGTGTGCGGCGCGCTGGCATCGGACCCGCTGGCCACCGCCGTGCTGATTGGCCTGGGCGTGCGCGAGTTGTCGGTGAGCCCGCCACAGGTCGCGGAGATCAAGGCTCAGGTGCGCGAACTGGACACCCGGCAATGCCAGGCGCTGGCCCAACACTTGTTGAACCTGAGCAGCGCCGAAGACGTGCGCGAAGCCTGCCGCACCTTTCAGTCGCAGGTGCTGACGCGCAAAGCCAGCGCCTGACTGACCAGACATCGCCTGAATAACAAGAACGAAAACCTCAAGGAGAGACGCCGTGTACCAACACTTCATCGAAGGGTTACAGCGACTGGGCCGCGCGTTGATGCTGCCCATCGCGATTCTGCCGATCGCCGGGCTCCTGCTGCGTCTGGGTGATACCGACCTGCTGGATATCGCGATCATTCACTCGGCCGGCAACGCGATCTTCAGCAATCTGGCGCTGATCTTCGCCATCGGCATCGCCGTGGGTTTCGCCCGGGACAACAACGGCACGGCGGGTCTTGCCGGGGCGATCGGTTATCTGGTGATGACCTCGACGCTCAAGGTCCTCGACCCGCACATCGACATGGGCATGCTCGCCGGGATCATCGCGGGCCTGCTGGGCGGCGCGATGTACAACCGCTTCAAGGACATCGCCCTGCCCGAGTACCTGGCCTTTTTTGGTGGACGACGCTTCGTGCCGATTGTCACCGGCTTGACAGCGGTGGCGCTGGGCCTACTGTTCGGCCTGATCTGGCCGCCGGTTCAGCAAGGCATCAACGCCCTCGGCCAACTGATGCTGGAGAGTGGCAGTGTCGGTGCGTTCTTTTTCGGCGTGATGAACCGCATCCTGATCATCACCGGCCTGCATCACATCCTCAACAATCTGGTGTGGTTCGTCTTCGGCACCTTCACCGATCCGGAAACCGGGCGTGCGGTCACCGGTGATCTGGCGCGCTACTTCGCAGGCGACCCTCATGCGGGCCAGTTCATGACCGGGATGTTCCCGATGATGATTTTCGGCCTGCCCGCGGCGTGTCTGGCGATGTACCGCAACGCGCTGCCGGAGAACCGCAAGCTGATTGGCGGGATTCTGCTGTCGATGGCACTGACCTCGGCGCTGACCGGCGTAACCGAGCCCATCGAGTTCGCCTTCATGTTCCTCGCGCCGATGCTGTACGTGCTGCACGCGCTGCTGACCGGGCTGTCGATGGCTCTGGCGAACCTGCTCAATATTCACTTGGGCTTTACCTTTTCGGGCGGCGCGATCGACATGGCGCTGGGCTGGGGCAAGTCCACCAATGGCTGGCTGGTGTTCCCGCTGGGGCTGGCGTACGCGCTGGTTTACTACGTGGTGTTCGATCAATGCATCAGGCGCTTCAATCTCAAAACACCGGGTCGCGAACAGGTCGCCAGCAGCGCCTCTCACGTGGCGCAAAGCGACCGCGCGGGCGCGTACATCAAGGCCTTGGGCGGTGCTGACAACCTATTGGGCATCGATGCCTGTACCACGCGCCTGCGCCTGCAACTGGCGGATCGCAGCAAGGCTCAAGACAGTGAACTGAAGGCCTTGGGCGCGATGGCCGTGGTACGGCCAGGTAATGCCGGGAGCCTGCAGGTGGTGGTCGGGCCAATGGCCGATGGTCTGGCGGACGAACTGCGCAACGCCCTGCCCCACGCGGCCAAAGCACCGACTGCTGCAGAGCCGGTGATCGAGGCGCCTCATCAGACCGTCGACATCGCCCAAGCCTCGCAGTGGTTCAAGGCGCTGGGTGGCAAGGGTGTGACGGAGGTGGAATGCGTGGCCCTGACGCGTTTGCGGGTGCAGTTAAAGGAAGGGCAATCACTGGCGGCCCATCAGCTGGAAACGCTGGGCGCACAAGGGGTCAGAAATTTGGGGAATGGCGTGTGGCATGTCTTGGTGGGGGATAGTGCGCAGGGGTTGAGTGAGGTGTTGCGGGGGATGGTTAAAACCGGTTGAACCTCGCTCGCATCGGCACTTCACCTCTGTGGGAGCCGACTTGCTGGCGAATGCGGTGGGTCAGTCGACTTAGTTGTTGCTAACAAGCCGCATTCGCCAGCAAGCCGGCTCCCACAAGTTTTGCGGTATGCGAGAGACACGCAATCTGCTTCAGAAATCTTCCAGCTTCCACACTTTATAACTTTCCAACTGCTCATTCATGCCAGGCGCTCCGGTAGAGGGGACTGCAACTGCCAGACACATTAAATTCAGAACTTCCTGTTACATAGCTGTGGCATCCCACAGTTGCGCGCGAATTCAAATCTTGCTATGTCACGAGGCAATGCATCACAACAAAATTATTCATTATGTTTACAGGTAGCTCCTTTGATGATTGACGTCATTGCGGTTGACACGCTATAAGCGCGCTGATACTTTCAGCCACTGCGGTTTTCTACCGCAGGGATCAGCCAAGACTGGGAAGTCTAAAAATGTATTATCAGCTTTCTGCTATACGCTCATCGCACAACAGCTCTTCTCGGTGCTCTCGCGCCGTCCTGGCCATCTTCAAAAGCAATATCTGGCGTCGCTAACTCTCAAAAGAGAAGGTGTCGCTGCCTAATCGCTACTCTTGATCTTTTCCGAACCGGGCACCTCTGCCCGAAGTATTGTTGCGACTCGTCTGCACGCCGATTTAGGCTGCACTACGTTTGGCAGCAACAGCGTTCGACCGGAATTAAAGTCTTCAGTATCGAAGCAAACTAACGCACCTTCTTTCTTAATATTTATTTAACGTCCTCCATCACTTACTGCATCAACAAATATTAAAAATGGAATTATCTATGGACAGTAATATTCTTAGGGTAGATGTTATTCAACATGAAGAGCGTCAAACAAACGATGCACTTGGTGTTTATACGCATGCACTTGCGCAATTAGATCGTCATTCGGTATTCATCCTTGAGTCACTCTCAGGACCCAGCCGCGATCGACGGGCGACGATCATCGGCATGGAACCACTTTTTGAAGTGTGCATCGACGATGAAAGACATGCCCATTTGCGCGGCCGGCCTGAACTCTGCCAACACCTCTACAGCTGCCTGCGCCAACAGGGCATGAAGATCGGGCCCGAGCAGCAGATCGAATTACCCGACAGCGAATCCGCCTGGCACCTGCTCCGATACATCCAGAACCTGTTCCAGGCGGCTCCTGACAAGCCACAAAGCCTTGCGTACTTCGGCTATTTCTCATACGACAGCGTGCGATTGATCGAACGCCTGCCCGATCTGGCGGAACAGACTCACGACTACCCGCTCGTTGCTTTGTCGGTTTACCAAACATTGGTCTACTTCCACAGCAACGGCACTGTCGAAACCTTGATCAATAACCACGCCTTGTGGGGGACACGCGGCCTGAAAAACTACCCGTTCCTGCGAGCCCCAAATCCGGTGAGCCTGCAGGAACAGCCTCATTATCCGCAGGTCTTCGAAGAAACCCGCACGGTCACTCCGGAACAGTTCGCGCAGCGGGTAGAAGTGGCAATGGAGCATATACGAGCTGGAGACGTGTACCAGATCCAGCTCGGTCATGAGATCCATATTCGCTCCCGGATCACGCCGTTCGACGTTTACAAGAGCCTGCGCATGCGCAATCCGTCGCCCTACATGTATCTGGCGCACGTCGGCGGGATCGATCTGGTCGGTGCGAGCCCCGAACTGTTCGTCAGAATCAAGGACAACCTGATCGAAATGCGCCCGATCGCCGGGACTGTAGGCAAGAGGCCCGGTGTCGATTCCACCGAGCTGGTGTTGGAGCTGACACGTTCGGAGAAAGAACGCGCTGAGCATCTCATGCTCATTGACCTGTGTCGCAATGACATAGGCCGAGTCTGCCAGCCAGGATCTCTGGAGGTCGATGAATTCATGCTGGTAGAGGAGTATTCCCACCTTTACCACATGGTTTCGAATGTTCGCGGGTTGCTACGCCCAGATATGGACGCCTACGACGTGATCAAGGCGTCATTTCCAGCCGGGACGATGTCGGGTGCACCCAAGGTCAGAGCGATGGAGCTGATCGAAGCCATGGAAAGCAACCGAAGAGGTATCTATGCAGGTGCCCTAGGGCTGATCGGATTTGACGGCAGCGTCAACACGGCTCTGTGCATTCGTTCAACCGTGCATGATCAGGGCACCTACTACCTGCGCGCCTCAGCAGGCGTGGTAGCCGACTCCACGCCCGAAATGGAGTGGAAAGAAACGTTGTACAAGATGGGTTCCGTTTACCGCGCAGTGACCGGAAAGGAGATCGCACTGTGAAAGTATTTTTGATCGATGCCTACGACAGCTTTGTCTTCATCATCAGCCAATACCTTGAGCAACTCGGGTTGGAAACTCGTGTCGAGCGCCATGACCTGCCTGACCTCATTGCGCGGATCGAAGCTTTCGCGCCAGACTTTTGCGTATTGGGCCCTGGGCCTGGCCACCCGGCGGATGTCGGCTATATCGAACTCATCCGGCATTTCGAGCTCCGCCTGCCGCTGCTGGGTGTTTGCCTCGGCCATCAAGCCGTGGGGCTGGCGTTCGGGGCTCAAATCTGCCGCGCTCCTCACGTCATGCATGGCAAGGTGAGCCCGATAGAAAACGATGGCAAGGGGGTCTATGCCCACACCGCGGGTCGATCTTTCAACGCAACTCGCTATCACTCCCTCATGCTTACAGACTCAGGTTTGCCGGACTGTCTGGAGGTGACCTCCAGGTCAACCGACGATGGCTACATCATGGGCGTTCGGCATCGCACGCTGCCCATTGAGGGCGTTCAGTACCACCCCGAAAGTATCCTCACGGAAAACGGCCTGGACCTGTTCCGCAGCTTCATCAGGCATTACCTCAACTGACGTGCATGGCGACGGGATAGGCCTCAACCGGGATGTCTTCCCCTGCACCAGCGGATGCCCAAATGCCAAGGTTTGCGCATTGGCTAACACGGATGTACCAATCAGCGCTTCCCACAAGTGCGGGCACACCAGAACGGGTGCAGACAATGTAGGTGCCAGGTCAAATGCAGTATCAACAAGAGCGAACTGTTTATGGACAAATACACCGCGTCGGACACTGCGCATAAGCAAGCCGAGAATGCTGCAACAGTCGACACTTTCATGGGCCTTGCTAAAAACATCCACCGGTGCGACTGGGAACGCTTGCTGAAAAAAACATTGCGTGAATTAGGCTTCGCCAGCTTCCTGATCAGTCTCGGCCCAGCCAGACCAGACGATAAAGACCCTTTGAGCGGCGTCCTCACAACATTCCCCAAGCAGTGGTTGGAACATTACTGTCGCAATGGGCTGATAGAAATTGACCCGATCCTTAAACATTGCCGCCAGGAACTTGTTCCTTATTTCTGGTCTACAGAACACCGTCGGGCGCGCGGCCGGGCGCGCCGATTCTGGGAGCTGCGCGAACAATATGGACTACGAAACGGCCTGAGCATCCCATTGCGCTATGAACTGTTCAGAGGCACCCTTAGCGTGGCCTTTGACGACATTCAGGCTGCAGAGCAAACAGTTTTTTCCCATCCTGCAGTAAGCCAGCTGTTCATGCTCATACCCTACTTACTGGCCGGCATGGGTCATCACTTTCAAAACTCGATGCCGGAGCGACAAGGCCTGACACCCAGAGAAATGGAGTGCCTGTATTGGGCAACTGCTGGCAAGACGAGTTGGGAGATCAGCCACATCCTCACACGCTCTGAACGCACCATCGACTTCCACCTGCTCAATGCCCGGCGAAAACTCGGCTCGGTCAGTCGGCAACAGGCAGTTGGCACTGCCGCTGCTTACGGGCTGATTGCTCCCGTTGGCGGCAGGCCCTGTTACAGCCGCCAAAGGTGAAATTTTTTATTCGGAACCGGGTGACAGCTAGTGCTGTTAGAAGGTGATAAAACGAAGCGTGAGTAAAGAACGACGTGGTCGGTGAGCGTTCACAAGAGCGTTCTCTTGATGCTCGCGAAAACCACAGCAGCTGGATGTTGGGGGATAGTGCGCAGGTGGTGAGCGAGGTGTTGCGGGGGATGGTGGTTAGCGACACATTAAAACGCCTCTGTAGCAGCACGGCTTGCCGGCGGCAGCGAGTTCAAATCCGTCACCGCCGGCAAGCCGCACTGCTAGAGAAGGTTCGCGCAAGACATCAGAAATCCGCGAGCTTCCACACTTCATAAGCCGGGGTTTCGTAGGGGTGGCTGATTTTGAGGGCAGCCACCGCCTGCTGAATCAGCTCATCGGCGACCACAAGCTCGACCTTCCACTCTTCAACCTGCTCGATCTCACCGGTCTGCCCAATGAACGGCTGGCTGCCGTCCAACGGGCGAAACTGGCCTTGACCCAGCACCTGCCATGAGCAGCTGTCATAAGCACCGATTCGCCCCGCGCCGGCGGCGAACAACGCACGCTTGACCTGCTCCACATGGCTCGGTGGCACGAAGAAGGCGAGCTTGTACATCCTTTATCAGTTAACCCAGACGCGCGCGTTCCTGAACATACGCATCCACGCGCCATCTTCCGCCCATTCATCCGGACGCCACGAGTTGTTCACGGCGCGGAACACTCGTTCAGGGTGCGGCATCATGATGGTGACGCGACCGTCGCGGGTGGTCAGGCCGGTGATGCCGCGCGGCGAGCCGTTCGGGTTGGCCGGGTAGCTCTCGGTGACCTTGCCGTGGTTGTCGACGAAACGCATCGCCACGGTGCCGGACACGTCGGTTTCGAGCAGTGCATCAGACGATTTGAATTCCGCATGGCCTTCGCCGTGGGCGATGGCGATCGGCATGCGCGAACCGGCCATGCCTTGCAGGAAGATCGACGCCGATTTCTGGATCTCGACCATCGCCACGCGCGCTTCGAACTGCTCGGAGCGGTTACGAACGAAGTGCGGCCAGAACTCGCTGCCCGGAATCAGCTCGTGCAGGTTGGACATCATCTGGCAACCGTTGCACACGCCTAGGGCGAAGCTGTCGGAACGCTCGAAGAAGCCCTGGAACGCATCACGTGCTCGGGTGTTGAACAGCGCGGACTTGGCCCAGCCTTCACCGGCGCCGAGAACGTCGCCGTAGGAGAAACCACCACACGCCACCAGACCCTTGAACTCATTCAGGTCGACACGGCCGGCGAGGATGTCGCTCATGTGCACGTCAACCGAGGCGAAACCGGCGCGGTCGAAGGCAGCCGCCATTTCAACCTGACCGTTCACGCCCTGCTCACGCAGGACCGCCACTTGTGGGCGCACGCCTTTCTTGATGTACGGTGCTGCGATGTCCTCGTTGACGTCGTAGCCCAACTTGACGCTCAGGCCTGGGTTGTCTTCTTCCAGCAGGGCGTCGAACTCCTGATCGGCGCAGTCAGCGTTGTCGCGCAGACGCTGGATCTGGTAGCTGGTTTCACTCCACTGACGTTGCAGCAGACGGCGGTCGCCCTTGAACAGCTCTTCGCCCTTCAGGCTGACAGCCACTTCGCTGTTGTTGACCGGCTTGCCGATCACGGCCACGCAGTCTTCGCCCAGGCCAGCAGCGCTGAACTGTGCAAGTACCAGCGGCGTTGCGTCCTGACGCACCTGAATCACCGCACCCAGCTCTTCGTTGAAGAGGATGGCCGCGACTTTTTCACGCTTGCCGGTCAGGGTGTCGAGTTCCAGGTTCAGACCGCAATGACCGGCGAAGGCCATTTCCAGCACGGTGGTCATCAGGCCGCCGTCGGAACGGTCGTGGTAGGCCAGCAGGTGGCCGTCGGCGTTGAGGCCCTGAATCACGGCGAAGAACGCCTTCAGGTCTTCAGCGTCGTCGACGTCCGGTGCGGCCTTGCCCAGCTTGCCGTGGGTCTGCGCGAGAATCGACGCACCCATGCGGTTTTGGCCACGGCCCAGGTCGATCAGGATCAGGTCCGTCTCGCCCTTGTCCATGCGCAGTTGCGGGGTGAGAGTCTTGCGAATGTCGGCGACCGGAGCGAAACCGGTGACGATCAGCGACAGCGGCGAAGTGACGGTTTTCTCCGCGCCTCCATCGCTCCAGCGGGTTTTCATGGACATGGAGTCCTTGCCCACCGGAATGGTGATGCCCAGCTCAGGGCACAGCTCCATGCCGACCGCCTTCACGGTGTCGTACAGACGCGCGTCTTCACCCGGGTGACCGGCTGCGGACATCCAGTTGGCCGACAATTTGATGTCGGAAATCTTCGCGATGCTCGAGGCCGCGAGGTTGGTCAGGGTCTCGCCGATCGCCATGCGGCCGGACGCCGGGGCATCCAGCAGTGCCAGCGGAGTGCGCTCGCCCATAGCCATCGCTTCACCGGTGTACACGTCGAAGCTGGTTGCGGTGACCGCGACGTCAGCGACCGGCACCTGCCACGGGCCGACCATCTGATCACGATTGACCAGGCCGGTAATGCTGCGGTCGCCGATGGTGATCAGGAAGCTCTTGCTGGCCACAGCCGGGTGATGCAGTACGCGCTGAACGCTCTCTTCAAGGTCCAGAGTGCTCGGGTCGAAATCGTCGCCCAGTTCGGATTCGCGGCTGGCCGAGCGGTGCATGCGCGGCGCCTTGCCCAGCAGCACTTCAAGCGGCATGTCCACCGGGCTGTTGCCGAAGTGGCTGTCGGTGACGGTCAGTTGTGGCTCTTCGGTGGCTTCACCGACAACGGCGAACGGGCAACGCTCGCGTTCACAGATGGCCTTAAAGCGTTCGAAATCCGGGGCGCTGACCGCCAGGACGTAACGTTCCTGGGACTCGTTGCTCCAGATTTCCAGCGGTGCCATGCCTGGCTCGTCGTTCGGCACGTTGCGCAGTTCGAAGCGACCGCCACGGCCGCCATCGTTGACCAGCTCAGGGAAGGCGTTGGACAGGCCGCCTGCGCCGACGTCGTGGATGAAAGCGATCGGGTTCTGGTCGCCCAGCTGCCAGCAACGGTCGATGACTTCCTGGCAGCGACGCTCCATTTCAGGGTTTTCACGCTGAACCGAGGCGAAGTCCAGGTCCGCCGAGCTGGTGCCGGTGGCCATGGAGGAAGCGGCGCCGCCACCCAGACCGATCAGCATGGCCGGGCCGCCGAGCACGATCAGCTTGGCGCCGATGGTGATCTCGCCCTTCTGCACGTGTTCTTCACGGATGTTGCCCATGCCACCGGCCAGCATGATCGGCTTGTGGTAGCCACGAACTTCTTCGCCGTGCGGGGTATTGATGGACTGCTCAAAGGTACGGAAGTAGCCGGTCAGGGCCGGACGACCGAATTCGTTGTTGAACGCGGCGCCGCCCAGCGGGCCTTCGATCATGATGTCCAGCGGGGTGACGATACGCTCAGGCTTGCCGTAAGGCTTCTCCCAAGGTTGCTCGAAACCCGGAATGTTCAGGTTGGAAACGGTGAAACCGGTGAGGCCCGCCTTTGGCTTGGCGCCACGGCCGGTTGCGCCTTCGTCGCGGATCTCGCCACCGGAACCGGTGGACGCGCCAGGGAACGGCGCAATCGCGGTCGGGTGGTTGTGAGTTTCAACCTTCATCAGGATGTGCACCGGCTCCTGCACCGCGCCGTACTGGCGAGTCTCAGGGTTCGGGAAGAAGCGGCCGGCCGTGTGGCCGACGATCACCGAAGCGTTGTCCTTATAAGCAGACAGCACGCCTTCGTTGTGCATCTGATAGGTGTTCTTGATCATGCCGAACAGGCTTTTTTCCTGGCTCTGGCCGTCGATGTCCCAACTGGCGTTGAAGATCTTGTGACGGCAGTGCTCGGAGTTCGCCTGGGCGAACATCATCAGTTCGATGTCGTGCGGATTACGCTTGAGGCCAATGAAAGCATTGACCAGATAATCGATTTCGTCTTCGGCCAGCGCCAGGCCCAGCTCGACGTTGGCTTTTTCCAGCGCGGCGCGACCGCCACCCAGCACGTCCACTGCGGTCAGCGGCTTTGGCTCGGCGTGACTGAACAGCCCGGCAGCTTCTTCCTGAGCGGCCAGTACCACCTGGGTCATGCGGTCGTGCAGGCTGTCTGCGACCAGCTGCGCGTCGGCGTCGCTGAACTGGCCTTCTACATAAAAGGCAATGCCGCGCTCGATGCGCTGGATCTTGGTCAGGCTGCAGTTGCGCGCGATGTCGGTGGCCTTGCTCGACCACGGGGAGATGGTGCCGAAGCGTGGCAGCACCAGGAACAGACGACCACGAGGCTCCTGAACCGGCACGCTCGGGCCGTACTTCAGCAGACGGGCCAGCACTTGCTGCTCCGCCTCGGTCAGAACGCCGGTAACCTCAGCGAAGTGAGCGAATTCAGCGTACAGGCCACTGACAGCGGGAACCTTATCGTTCAGCTGCTCAAGTAATTTCTTGTGGCGGAAGGCGGAAAGGGCGGGAGCACCACGCAGGATCAACATCGTCGGGACAGCCTCGGGGAAGGGGTGTGCTTTGAGGCCGTGCATTCTAGCCTAAACACGCCCTTTCGGCACCCGAAACGAAAGCCTCGACACACCCGAATGTCGGTGCGAGACGGTTTCCTACACAAATCAGTTAAAAAACTGTGTGCTCTATCAGACGCGACTCTCTCTGTCGAGATATGGCGGTCAGCGCGCTTTGCGTATACTGCACCGATGTTTTCCCCATCGGATTTCCGCCCACGCTGCGCCAAGTGGCTCATCGCAACCGGAATCTTCCTGCTGCTCGGCGCCTGTGTTGAGAAACCCAACACACTGGAACGGGTCAAGGAGGATGGCGTCCTGCGCGTTGTCACTCGCAACAGCCCGGCCACCTACTTCCAGGACCGCAACGGTGAAACCGGTTTCGAGTACGAACTGGTCAAGCGTTTTGCCGACGATCTGGGCGTAGAACTGAAAATCGAAACCGCCGACAACCTCGACGACCTGTTCGACCAGATGAACAAACCGGGCGGCCCGGTGCTGGCGGCAGCCGGTCTGGTCAGCACCGAGAACCGCGCCAAACAGGTGCGCTTCTCCCATTCGTACCTGGAAGTCACCCCGCAGGTCATCTACCGCAACGGCCAGAACCGCCCGACCGACCCCGGCGATCTGGTGGGCAAAAAGATCCTCGTGCTCAAGGGCAGCAGCCATGCCGAACAATTGGCGGCGCTGAAAGTGAAGTACCCCGGCATCAACTATGAAGAGTCCGATCAGGTCGAGGTCGTCGACCTGTTGCGCATGGTGGACGAAGGCCAGATCGACCTGACCCTTGTGGATTCCAACGAGCTGGCGATGAACCAGGTGTACTTCCCCAACGTACGCGTGGCGTTCGACCTGGGTGATGGCCGCGATCAGCGCTGGGCCGTGGCGCCCGGCGATGACAACAGCCTGCTCAACGAGATCAACAGCTTCCTCGACAAGATGCAGAAGAACGGCATGCTGCAGCGGCTCAAGGACCGCTATTACGGGCATGTGGACGTTCTTGGCTACGTCGGCGCCTACACCTTCGCCCAGCATCTGCAGGAACGTCTGCCCAAGTACGAGAAACATTTCCAGGCTGCAGCCAAGGAAGAACAGGTTGACTGGCGTCTGCTGGCAGCCATTGGCTATCAGGAATCGCTCTGGCAACCGGCCGTCACTTCCAAGACCGGCGTGCGTGGCCTGATGATGCTGACTCAGAGTACGGCGCAGGCAATGGGTGTTTCCAACCGTCTGGATGCCAAGCAAAGCATTCAGGGTGGCGCCAAGTATTTTGCCTACGTGAAAGAACAGCTCGACGACACGATTCAGGAGCCGGATCGCACCTGGCTTGCGCTGGCGTCCTACAACATCGGCACCGGGCATCTCGACGATGCACGCAAGCTGGCGGAAAACGAAGGGCTGAACCCGAACAAGTGGCTGGACGTGAAGAAGATGCTGCCGCGCCTGTCGCAGAAAAAGTGGTACAGCAAGACGCGATACGGCTATGCCCGAGGGGGCGAACCGGTGAGTTTTGTCGCGAACATTCGTCGGTATTACGACATTCTGACGTGGGTGACGCAGCCGCAGCTGGAAGGCAGTCAGGTGGCCGAAGGGGCGTTGCATGTGCCGGGTGTGGACAAGACCAAGCCGCCGGAAGAAAAGGCCCCGCTTTAAAGAGCCTCACACGGTCTGCGAATCCGACGCCGCCCCTGTGGAAGCAGTCGGAGGTTACGACGGCCGCGAGCGCGGTGGGTCAATTAACGTGATGCCGGCTGATACACCGTATTCGCTGCCGTCGTAACCTCCGGCGTCTCCCACGAGGATCGCGGTGTATCGAAAAATGGGCGCAGGGCCTTTGAAATTTCTTTACCCCTTCGCCCTTCTCATCCTGAAAAACTCACTCAGCATCGTCCCACACTCCTCCGCCAGCACGCCGCCCTCGAACAGCACCCGATGGTTGAGAAATGGCTGGGTGAAAAACTGCCCCTGACTCTGCACCACCCCTGCTTTGGGCTCGGTCGCCCCATACACTACACGAGCGACACGCGAATGCACGATCAAACCCGCGCACATGCTGCATGGCTCCAGCGTGACGTACAGCGTGCTGCCCGGCAGGCGGTAGTTGCTCACGGCCTGGGCGGCGGCGCGGATGGCGACCATTTCGGCGTGGGCGCTGGGGTCGCTGCCGCTGATCGGGCAGTTGAAGCCTCGGCCGATGATCACGCCGTCGTGCACCAGTACCGCGCCCACCGGCACCTCGCCCAGCATCGCCCCTTCAGCGGCCAGCGCCAGGGCGTCACGCATGAAATGCTGATCGCGGCTGCGATCAATGATTTGCGGCTGCCGCATTACGAAACCTCGATAGCTGCCATAAGACCGGTTTCCATGTGATCGATCACATGGCAGTGGAACATCCACACGCCGGGATTATCCGCTACCAGTGCCACCCGTGCGCGCTCGTTTCGTCCTAACAGATAGGTGTCGGTGAAATACGGAATCACGTCCTTGCGATTGGACGCAATCACCTTGAAGCTCATGCCGTGCAAATGAATGGGATGCTGATACTGGGTCATGTTCTTCAGTTCGAAAATGTAGCTTTTGCCTTTCTCAAGCCTGGCGATCGGTCGGTCAGCACAGGTTTTGTCCGTGATGTCCCAGGCCTGACCGTTGATCTGCCACAGGGTTGGCGGCTTGCCCTCGGCGCTGACCGACATCGAGCCCACCCATTCGAAGTTGAAATTGAGTTTCTCGGCGTTGGCCAGATCCGGCTCCGCCACGGGGTTGGCCGGCAGCTCAGGCGGCCAACCACCCGGGGCGTCGTTGTTGGCCACTGAGCGAAACGTGCCCAGACGCACCGGCCCGTTTCGCAGCGACAGCTCTTGGCCGGCGGCAGGCGCCTTGATCGCCAGACAAATGCGCATGCCCGGTCCCAGCCAATAATCCTTGCCCAGCGGGCGAGGTTTGACCGGATTGCCGTCCAGCGCGTAGATCATCGCTTCGGCATCTGGCAGGTTGAGGCGATAGGTCACGGTGTTGTCCAGATTGAGGATACGCACCCGAGTGATCTGCCCGGCAGGCAGTTCGACCACCCCCTGAGGCACCCCGTTGATCGTCGACAGCCGCCCCGCCGTGCCTTCCCGCGCGGCCTCACGAGTGACGCTGAATTGGGTGAACGCGCCCTGCTCATCCACGTGCCAGCTCTTCAGGCTGACCGTGCGCTCATGCAGAAAACCGGTCGGCTCGCGCTCCTCGATAATCAGCGGTCCGATCAACCCGCGCCCCAGCTCTTCGCTGCTGCTGACATGGGGGTGGTACCAGTAGCTGCCGGCATCCGGCACACGAAACCTGTAATCGAAATATTCGCCGGGCTTGACCGGCAGCTGCGAGACGTAAGGCACGCCGTCCATTTCCAGCGGCAATCGAATGCCGTGCCAGTGAATGGTGGTCTCAACGGGCAAATGGTTGATGAAGCGCACCCGCAGCCAGTCGCCCTGTTTGACCCGTAACTCGGTCCCCGGCGCGGAATGACCGAATGCCCAGGCGGGCGTCTTGAAACCGGGCACCAGCTCGACATCCAGCGGCGCTGCGATCAGCTCGTAATCGTGCCCCTCCCCCGGGCCGGTACGCCCCAGCCAATAACGCGACGCGCCGCCAGCGCCCAGCCCGACGACCGCGAGACCGGCCAGACCTCCGAGAATTTGTCGACGCGTGAAGGACATCAGCTGAACCTCAAAAATCAGGGAGAAAACAACGTCGCGGACGCGAGCATTTGTGAGGGGCGAATACGATACACATGCATTTACAGGAAGATAAGCGAGCAATGGCTGCGGTACATATTTAGTACCAATTAAACGAGGTGAATCGGGAAGCTCAAGGCTTATTCATCGAGGACGACAACCATGCCTCCCGTCACCCGCGACACTTCTGCCATCGATGCAGACAGACAAACGCTCAACACCATCGGCCAGAAAGTGGTCGACAACTGTCCCGACATGCGCGAAATGGCGCGCAGCGCCGCGGCCGACATTCTGCGTCAACACGGCCTTGATCATCTGGAATCGGACACCGTCTACTGGCACCGCTTCAACCGCACCGAAAGCAGCTCGCTGACCTTCAATGGCTGGGAACATCTGGAAACCCCCATCGAATCCCTGACCTTGCCGCAGTTGGTCATGCGTCGCTTCAGCACAAGCGATCAGGACGCCCCCGACGATCTGCAAGCCATGAGTGGCTTTTACACCGATGGGCCCGAGGAGCAGGCCTACGATGAAGCCAACGAGGTGCGCTTGCTGCCGCAGGACGTCATGGAGGCGTTTTGGACCCTGGACTTCAAAACCCGCTTCAACCGCCAGCTCGCGAACTTCTGGCAGCACTGCGCGGATGATTTCAGAACCCTGGCCAAAGCCAATTTCATCGCCAAGGCCCTGGAAGATCATCACAGCGGCCACCTCGACAGCGAGCAGCTGACCTCGCTGATGTCGGCATCGGGCATCGATCAGAACCAACCTGTCACGCTCCCTTCGTTGCAGTCGGAAAGCACATCCAGCGCAAACATCAGAATTGCCACACTGGACATTGCCGGTTACGAAGCCACCGACATTCTGCGATTCGTCGAACCGGGCGGTCGTCAGTTCCTCTATATACCCGGCGAGGTCGACGCCTTTGAGGTCTTCGAAACGCCCGAGGACCTGCAATGGTGGCTGATGACCCACACCGATCAGGCCAGCAACCGCGCGCAATTCATGTCGCACTTCCCGCTCTCCACTCATGCCGAGCAGGACCATGCCAGCGGGCTCAATCACGCGCTGGACATGATGTTCAGCAACTGGGGGCCCGGCACGCTCAAGGTGATCAATCGCAACGACAGGACCCTGGTTGGCGATCCGTTCACCCACTTGCGCGACTCCACTCGAACCCGCATGCAGGCGGACGCCGACTACGCGCTTCGCTCCAACGGCGAACTGCGTGAGCAGATGTGGATGGGGTGTCTGAAAGCCTTCGGCCAGACGTTCGGAGCATTGGCGGCGCTGGACTGGCCCATCGCATTGGCGGCCGTGGGCGCGGGGCTGGCCGATGTCGGTCTGAGTGTCGATCAGGCGATCCATGGGCACACCACCGCCGAACGCAAAAACGGTGTCATCGGCGCCATTCTCGGCAGCATCGACGTGCTCTTGAACAGCGTCTTTTTAGTGCAGGCAGCCCTCCCTGAGGTGGGCGAAATAGCCCCCGAGAACACAACCGGCCCAGCCGCCGAAGCGATACCCGAACCGGCCGCTCCGCCCGCGCTGGAAATGGTCGTGAAGACTCCAGCCATTACCACCGTAGAGGCCGCGCCCGAGGGAGCGCTGCGGCCGTTCAGGACCAACGAACTGCTCGACACCATGACCCCGCCTGCCAGCGACGGACGAATGCAGGGCGTCTACGTGAAAGAGCCTGCCGCGACTTACGTGTCCATCGATGATGATGTGTATCGGGTGCGCTTCATGAACGAGCTGAACGCCTGGACGGTCGTCGACCCCGAAAATCCGTTCTCGTTTCACGGCAACGTGCCACTACGGCTCGGCGCTGACGGCAAATGGCAGGCCATCCAGGGTCGCGGCTTGCTGGGCGGCGGCAAAGCGTTCAGCTCGTTGTCAGGCCGAGTGTCGATTGCGACCGCCCCTGCGCTGCCCAGTCCTTACGACATGCCGGTAAACCTGCGCCAGGCCATGCGCTCGTGTGTCGAGAGCCCCAGCAACAAACCCTTCAGCGGCGAATATGCCTCGCTGGGCGCCCCCGATGCGATGGACCAGTTCTTTGACATCCGGCAACGCCTGGCGGACGATGCCGACGCCTTCTACACCCACCTGGAGCTTCCCGAACGCCCACCCGCCCCTGACATCCCTCGCGACGCGCTACCTAAAGCGGCGATCAGACGACTCTACGAACGCCACCAGGGTCTGGTGATCGGGGAAAGCCACAGCAGCGTGGCGAGCAAGCAATTTCTGATCGACAACATGGCTCAGCTCGCCAAACAGAAAGTGCGCACGCTGTATCTGGAACACGTGCTGACCGACCTGCATCAGGTCGACCTGGACACGCTTGCCCGAACCGGTCGCATGCCGCAAACCCTGCAGGCGTATCTGCTCAATCTGGACTGGGGCCATTTCACCGACTCGACCGGCACCTACACGTTCAATAATCTGGTGCTCACGGCCCAGAAATACGGGGTGCGTGTTCGCGCTATCGACTGCATGGCCAGTTATCGCACTGCAGGCCTGCCCGATCCGGCGGGCAACGTGCGACTCAAACTCATGAATTATTTCGCCCATACGGTCATCGCCGCCGACGAACCTGCCCGAGTCGGCGGCAAATGGGTCGCCCTGGTGGGCAATGCCCACGCCAATGCGTTCAGGGGCGTGCCGGGCGTTGCAGAAATCGAAGGCGTGGTGGGCTTGCGCGTTCGCGACGTCCCGGCCGGTGGCGTGACCGGTTTCGATCCCGACCCTGGCGAAGACGTCCTGACCTCCATTGGCCGCCCCGCGGGACGCGTCAAAAGTGACCTGCGGTTGCAAATGGTGACCACCGGCGTCAAGACTCACTTTCTGCGCACCCCCACCTCATTGGGCTACCGCCTGCGAACCCCCGGCAACTTTGCCATCCAGCGCGCCGATGACTCACCGCAACTGATCTACAAAAATCACGAAGGAACGCTGACTTACGTGCCGATCACCGTCAGCGACGAACAGCTGTCCATCCAGAGCCCCGACTGGCCAGCGGTCAGTGGAAGGCGCTACGCCAGCTTCGAGGAACTCGCGTTCGCGCTGAAACTGACAGGACTGACGTAACTGAAGCTTAAGGGGCGGAACCGATCGCCTGAAACGACGAAGCCGGATGCGTCTCGGGGACGGCATCCGGCTTCGGGGAGTGAATCACTGAGGCCCTGAAAGGCTCAGCGGGGCTCGGTCATCATTCCCACTCAATCGTCGCAGGCGGCTTGCTCGATACGTCGTAGGTGACGCGGGAGATGCCTTCGATTTCGTTGATGATGCGGCCGCTCACAGTTTCCAGCAGCTCGTAAGGCAGGTGCGCCCAACGTGCGGTCATGAAGTCGATGGTTTCGACGGCGCGCAGGGCGACGACCCAGGCGTAACGACGGCCGTCGCCGACCACGCCTACCGATTTCACAGGCTGGAACACCACGAAAGCCTGGCTGACTTTGTGGTACCAGTCGGCCTTGCGCAGTTCTTCGATGAAGATGTGGTCGGCGCGACGCAGCAGGTCGGCGTATTCCTTCTTCACCTCACCGAGGATGCGCACACCCAGGCCCGGCCCCGGGAACGGGTGACGGTAAACCATGTCGTACGGCAGGCCCAATTCCAGGCCCAGACGACGGACCTCGTCCTTGAACAGTTCGCGCAGCGGCTCGACCAGTTTCAGGTTCATTTCTTCCGGCAGGCCGCCCACGTTGTGGTGCGACTTGATCACGTGGGCCTTGCCGCTCTTGGCGCCAGCGGACTCGATCACGTCAGGGTAGATGGTGCCCTGTGCCAGGTACTTGATGTTATGCAGTTTGCTCGACTCGGCATCGAATACGTCGATGAAGGTGCGGCCGATGATCTTGCGCTTTTTCTCCGGGTCGGCTTCACCGGCCAGGTTGTTGAGGAACTGGTCCTCAGCGTTGGCGCGGATCACCTTGACGCCCATGTTCTCGGCGAACATGGCCATCACTTGCTCGCCTTCGTGCAGGCGCAGCAGGCCGTTGTCGACGAACACGCAGGTCAGCTGGTCACCGATGGCCTTGTGCAGCAGGGCTGCGACCACGGAGGAGTCGACACCGCCGGACAGACCCAGCAGCACGTTGTCGGTACCGACCTGAGCGCGAACCTGAGCAATGGCGTCTTCAGCGATCTTCGACGGGGTCCACAGGGCTTCACAGCCACAGATGTCGAGGATGAAGCGCGACAGGATGCGACCGCCCTGCTTGGTATGGGTCACTTCCGGGTGGAACTGCACGCCGTAATAGCCGCGAGCGTCGTCGGCCATGCCGGCGATCGGGCAGCTCGGGGTGCTGGCCAGGATGTGGAATTCGGACGGCAGCTTGGTGACCTTGTCACCGTGGCTCATCCACACGTCCAGACCGAGCACGCCGTCGGCGTCGACATGGTCTTCGATGCCGTCAAGCAGGCGGCTCTTGCCGACCACGTCGACGCGCGCGTAACCGAATTCACGCAGCTCGGAACCTTCAACCTTGCCGCCCAGTTGTTCGGCCATGGTCTGCATGCCGTAGCAGATACCGAAGACCGGAACGCCCAGATCAAACACCGCCTGAGGGCAGCGCGGGCTGTCCGCGACGTGTACGGACTCGGGGCCGCCGGCGAGGATGACGCCTTTTGGCGCGAATTCGCGAATCGCTTCGTCGTCCATGTCGAAAGGGTGCAGCTCGCAGTACACACCGATTTCACGCACGCGACGGGCGATCAGTTGGGTGTATTGGGAACCGAAGTCCAGAATCAGGATGCGGTGGGCGTGAATGTCGAGGGCCATTGGAAGACTCTTTTGGAGCAGCTCCAAGCTTTGAGCTTCAAGCTGCAAGATGTTGGAAGGCTACAAGTGAGTAGTGCCAGTCCAATTGAGGCGCTGGCACTACGATCAGCTTGCAGCTTGTAGCTTATAACTTGCCGCCGGGAGGCTAGCCGACCCGATAGTTCGGCGCTTCCTTGGTGATCTGCACGTCGTGGACGTGGGATTCCGCCATGCCAGCACCGGTGATGCGGACGAATTCAGGCTTGGTACGCATTTCCTGAATGTCGGCGCTGCCGGTGTAACCCATGGAAGAACGCAGACCGCCCATCAGCTGATGGATGATGGCCGACAGCGAGCCTTTATAGGCCACGCGACCTTCGATACCTTCCGGCACCAGCTTCTCGGCACCTGCGGACGAATCCTGGAAGTAACGGTCCGAAGAGCCTTGCGCCTGGGACATCGCACCCAGCGAACCCATGCCGCGGTAGGCTTTGTACGAACGGCCCTGGAACAGCTCGATTTCGCCCGGAGCCTCTTCGGTACCGGCGAACATCGAACCCATCATCACGCTGTAGGCGCCGGCCACGATGGCCTTGGACAGGTCACCGGAGAAACGGATGCCGCCGTCGGCGATCAGTGGAACGTCGGTGCCTTCCAGCGCAGCGGCCACGTTGGCAACAGCGCTGATTTGCGGAACGCCAACACCGGCGACGATACGGGTGGTGCAGATCGAGCCCGGACCGATACCGACCTTGACGCCGTCAGCGCCGGCTTCGACCAATGCGCGAGCGGCCGCACCCGTAGCAATGTTGCCGCCGATGACCTGAACGTCAGGGAAGTTCTGCTTGACCCAGCGAACGCGGTCGATCACGCCTTTGGAGTGGCCGTGGGCGGTGTCGACCACGATGACGTCAACGCCGGCAGTGACCAGAGCGGTTACGCGCTCACCGGTGTCTTTACCAGTGCCGACTGCAGCGCCGACGCGCAGACGACCTTGATCGTCCTTGCTCGCCAGTGGGTAAGCCTTGGCTTTTTCGATGTCCTTGACGGTCATCATGCCCTTGAGCGCGAACTTGTCGTCGACGATCAGGACTTTTTCCAGGCGGTGCTTGTGCAGCAGCTCGCGGACTTCGTTCTTGTTCGCGCCTTCGCGGACGGTGACCAGACGCTCTTTGGGCGTCATCACTTCGCGGACAGGCACGTCCAGACGGTTTTCGAAGCGTACGTCGCGGGAGGTCACGATGCCGACGAGTTCGCCGTCATGCAGGACCGGTACGCCGGAGATGTTGTGCTGACGGGTCAGTTCGAACAGGTCACGAACCGTTGCATCCGCCTCGATGGTGATCGGATCCTTCACCACACCCGCTTCGAACTTCTTGACCTTGCGCACTTCGGCAGCCTGCTGCTCGACGGTCATGTTCTTGTGGATGATGCCGATGCCGCCTTCCTGAGCCATGGCGATTGCCAGACGGGCTTCAGTGACGGTGTCCATAGCGGCGGAAACGAGGGGGATGTTGAGTTCGATGCCACGGGTCAATCGGGTTTTCAGACTGACTTCGTTGGGAAGCACCTCGGAATAACCGGGCACAAGGAGAATGTCGTCGAATGTAAGGGCTTCTTGGCTGATACGCAGCATCGCTGGGCTCCCGAGCGGGAAAATGGAAGCGCGCCATTATACCCAGACACCTGCCCTTGCTCAATGTAAAGATCAGCCTATTTGATAATCAACTTGATCGAGGCGTTCTATCGACGAGTATCGCATTTATAGCCGAACTTTGACGAAGGACACCGGGCGATCCAGACGTTCAGCGAACTCTTCCAGAAAGCTGGCTTTGAAGCCTGCGTCCAGCCAGTTGTTAAAGATGAACCCCAAATTGGAAAACCCGCAGGGATCAAGAAACAGAAAGCCGTTGATGTCGTCCTCGAAGCGGCATTCGGGGCAGATGAAGTTGTCTGTGTGCCTGGGCATCCACTCCTCCAGGCTGTCGAACAACGCTTCACCAATTTCCCGCCGACACTCGGGGCAACCGGCCTCCTCCTTGAAACCCTGCTGGGGCGTATAAATGCAGCGTTTGAGCACGATCTCCAGGCCATTGACCGGCTGGCCATACGGCAGCGCATCAGGGTTCTCGACAAAACGCCGTGCACCGGGGGCAATCGCGTAGGCCATGCGATTGAAGCTGCGCCCGCAAGTGGTCAGCGACTCTTCGACGACATCGAGCTTGACCAGCCAACGCAGAATCACCCGCGCCTTCGCCTCATGGGCGGGAAAGCTGGAGATCTGCGGGACGATGATGCTCTGGGTATTCATGACGGGCCTGCCTGACGCGTGATCGGGGGCGGCAGCTTAATGCCACCGCCGATGACGTCAAGTAGAGCCCTCAGCCCGCCAGACCGTCAACCGGCGAGGTAGCGACCGATCAGCGTGATGCCGCTGATCAGCACCATCCACGTCACCAGCCGCACGAACATCTCCCGCGACAGGCGCATCACCAGCCGCCGACCGACCCACGACCCCACCAGCATCGCGGGCAACAGGCACACGGCCATGACCATCAGCGAAACCTGCGCATACACCCCGGTGATCACGAACAGGCTCAGGCGCACGATGGTGCTGCAACTGATCAGCGCGTTCTGCGTGGCGCGTGCCTGCATCTTGTCAGTCAATCGGCCGTTGAGGTAGATCGCATAGAGAAACCCGCCGCTGCCGAACAAGGCGCCGAACAGCCCGCCCAGGGTGCCCATCGGAATCGACCATCCGGCAGACAACTGGGTCGGGCGCACTTTCACCGCCAGGCTGTAGATCGAATAGCCGATCAGGAATAGCCCCATCATTAATAGAAGGACATCGGATTTCAGGTTGAGCAGAAACAGCACGCCCAAGGCACAACCCACCGCCATGCACGGCACCATGCGCAACAGCTCGGCGCGCACCACCGATTGCCGCGAGGGCAGCAGATGACTGAAGGCCGCGAGGAAATCCAGCATCACCAGCAACGGGATGATCCGCGACAGCGGCATGAAGTGGATAAGCACAGGGCCTGCCACCAGCGCGGTGCCGAAGCCTGCGATGGCGAAGACCAGATAGGCGGCGATCACGCCGCCCTCGATGAACAGCCAGTCCAGCGGGGTCAACCCCAACTGATCGAAAACACCCGACAACTCGGCGAGGCTGGTGAGCATTGTGTCCTCCTTGGATAAGCGGCGGAGCACAGCATATCTCGAGAGTGCGTTATTGGAAGAAAAACCGATTCCTGTGGGGAGCGAATTCATCCGCGATGCGTGAGTACTGGCGACAGATATGTATGGGATGTACCTGCCTCTCGCGCATGAATTCGCTCCCACAGTTTGATCTGCGCACAGGTGTATTAATCTGGTGACCCACACCCCAATGCCTTTATCATGCCTGGCATGATCAAAGACCCCTTTGCAAGACTCGGCCTTGACCGGGAAGTCCTCACTGTCAGCCAGCTCAACGGCCGCGCGCGCGTGCTGCTGGAGGATGTGTTTTCCAGCATCTGGGTCGAGGGAGAGATTTCCAACCTGTCGCGCCCGGCGTCCGGCCACGTCTACTTCACCCTGAAGGACAGCGGCGCCCAGGTACGATGCGCGCTGTTTCGCAGCAATGCCGCGCGGGTCAGGCAGGCGCTCAAGGACGGCCTGGCGGTCAAGGTGCGGGGCAAGGTCTCGCTGTTCGAGGGTCGTGGCGATTACCAGCTGATCCTCGACACCGTGGAGCCTGCCGGTGATGGCGCGCTGCGTCTGGCTTTCGACGCGCTCAAAGAAAAGCTCAACGCCGAAGGGCTGTTCAGCGCCGAGCGCAAGGTCGCCCTGCCCTTGCATCCGCAACGCATCGGCATTGTCAGCTCACCCACCGGCGCGGTGATTCGCGACATCATCAGCGTGTTCCGCCGTCGTGCGCCACAGGTCGAACTGACGCTGATCCCCACTGCCGTGCAAGGCCGCGAGGCGATCAATCAGATCGTCCGTGCACTGAAGCTGGCGGACTCCCGAGGTTTCGATGCGCTGATTCTGGCCCGTGGCGGCGGCTCTCTGGAGGACCTCTGGTGCTTCAACGAAGAAGCCGTGGCCCGCGCCATCGATGCCTGCGTGACGCCCATCGTCAGCGCGGTCGGCCATGAAACCGATGTATCGATCAGTGACTTCGTCGCTGACGTGCGCGCCCCCACGCCTTCCGCTGCCGCCGAACTGCTCGCCCCCGATTCCAGCGACCTGCACCGCCGCGTCGAAAACCTGCAGCGCCGACTGGTCACGCGCATGCGCGACCGGCTGATGCGCGACCAGCTGCGTCTGGACGGCATTTCCCGCCGTCTGCGGCATCCGGGCGAACGTTTGCGCCAGCGCGCGCAACGTCTGGACGATCTGGACATGCGCCTGCGCCGGGCCTTCGAACAGTTGCTGCACAAACGTCAGGTGCGCATGAGCCACCTGGAAAGTCGGCTGGCAGCGCAACATCCCGGCCGCACACTGACGTTTCTCAAACAGCGTCTGGACGTGCTCGCCGAGCGCCTGCCCCGTGCGATCAAGGAGAACCTCAAGACCCGCCGCCTGCAATTGCAGAATCAGGTGCAGACGCTCAACGTGGTCAGCCCGCTGGCGACCCTCGGACGCGGTTACAGCATCCTGCTGGACGAGCGTGGCCGAGCGATTCGCGCCGCCGAACAGACCAAAACCGGCCAGCGCCTTACGGCAAAGCTGGCCGAGGGCGAACTGCAGGTGCGCGTCGAAGACAACCATCTGACGCCCGTCACCCTTTCCCTTCTGGATTGATCGATGCTGCCTTTTATCTCCCGTTCTCTGGCTGGGGCCGCGCTGGCCATGTGTCTGGCGCTTCCGGCCCATGCCGACAGTTACCTTTCTCGCCTGCTGAACAAGCCGGTGCCAGGCGGCGTTGCCGTAGTGGACCTGGGCCCTGCCGCCCAGGCGCCCAAAGCCACGTGGCAAGGCAAACCGGTGCTAGTGGTCAAGGATCAGGACGCGCGCTGGCAGGCCATCGTCGGCATTGCGCTGACCATCAAACCAGGCTCGTCGCAGCAGGTGAACAGCGGTGGTCGCAATCTGCCGTTCACGGTGGGGAGCAAGAAATACCCTGAGCAGCACATCACCCTGAAGAATCAGCGCCAGGTCAATCCGAACCCGGACGACCTCAAGCGCATCGAGCAGGAACTGGACGTGCAGGTCCGCGCCTATCGCACTTTCAGCCCGGTGACGCCGAGCAATCTGCTGCTGGACAAACCCGTGGACGGACCGCTGTCGAGCAAGTTTGGCGTGCGTCGCTTCTTCAATGGTGAAGAGCGCAACCCTCACGCGGGTCTGGACTTCGCGGTGCCTGCGGGGACACCGATCAAGTCGCCTGCGGCGGGCAAGGTCATCCTGATCGGCAATTACTTCTTCAATGGCAACACGGTGTTCGTCGACCACGGTCAAGGCTTCATCAGCATGTTCTGCCACATGTCGAAGATCGACGTAAAAGTCGGCGACGCCGTGCCCCGTGGCGGCGTGGTGGGTCGTGTGGGTTCGACCGGTCGGGCAACCGGGCCGCACATGCACTGGAACGTGAGTTTGAATGATGCCCGGGTGGATCCTGCGATCTTTATCAATGCGTTTCAGCCTTAACGCCACCCGAGTGACTCAATTCTGTAAGCGCTCCACAACCTGTAGGAGCGCGCTAGCCCGCGATAGCAATCTGTCTGGCACCCTGGAGTCCGAATGACACACCGCAATCGCGGGCAAGCGCGCTCCTACAATGATCCTGTGCGCGGTCTGAAAAAGCCCGGCAATAAAATCTCGCAAAAATCTACAAAACTGCTTAAAAAAAGCTGAAAGCCCCTCTTTTCCAATACTTCTCCCAATTTTTTCCAACTGCTTGCCAGCTTTCACCCTATTGGTTACGGTTGGACACATGAAAACGCCTCAAACCCTCATCCTGCTGCGTCAACATCGCTGCCTCAGCCTCGTCAGTGCGCGACTGCCAGGCACAATCGCGCTGCCTCGACGCAATACCTGTGCTGCATTTTCGTAACAACCGGCTGGCCGCCATCTCTCGGCCCTGCGTACAACAAGGATTATTCACATGACCATGCTCAAAGATCCCTCGAAGAAGTACCGCGCATTTCCCGTCATCGACCTGCCTGATCGCACCTGGCCTTCCAAGACCATTACGCAAGTGCCGATCTGGTGCAGCTCCGACCTGCGCGACGGTAACCAATCGCTGATCGAGCCTATGGATTCGGTCAAGAAACTGCGCTTCTGGAAAACCCTGGTGCAAGTGGGCGTGAAGGAAATCGAAGCCTCGTTCCCGGCAGCCTCGCAGACCGACTTCGATTTCGTGCGCACCCTGATCGAAGACGGCCACATCCCGGACGACACCACCATTCAGGTGCTGACCCAAGGCCGTGAAGACCTGATCGCACGCACGTTCGAATCCCTGCGCGGTGCCAAGAAAGCCATCGTTCACCTGTACAACGCGACCTCGCCGTCCTTCCGCCGCATCGTCTTCAACCAGGACAAAGACGGCATCAAGGCCATCGCGGTCAATGCTGCCAAGCTGTTCGTCAAATACGCCGCCCAGCAGCCGGAAACCCAGTGGCAGTTCGAGTACTCGCCTGAAACCTTCAGTGCCACCGAACTGGAGTTCGCCAAGGAAGTCTGCGACGCCGTTGTAGAAGTGTGGAACGCCACGCCGCAGAACAAGGTGATCCTCAACCTGCCGGCCACCGTTGAAGTCGCTACCCCGAACATCTACGCCGACCAGATCGAGTGGTTCTGCCGCAACATCAACCGTCGCGACAGCGTGATCATCAGCCTGCACACCCATAACGACCGTGGCACGGGCGTTGCCGCTACCGAGCTGGGCTTGATGGCTGGTGCAGACCGCGTCGAAGGTTGCCTGTTTGGCAACGGCGAGCGCACCGGTAACGTCGATCTGGTGACTGTTGCCCTCAACATGTACACCCAGGGTCTGAACCCGCAGCTGGACTTTTCCGACATCGACGGCGTGCGCAAGGTCGTGGAAGAGTGCAACCAGATCCCGGTTCACCCACGTCACCCGTACGTCGGCGACCTGGTTCACACCGCGTTCTCCGGCTCGCACCAGGACGCCATTCGCAAAGGTTTCACCCAGCAGAAAGACGATGCGCTGTGGGAAGTGCCGTACCTGCCGATCGACCCGGCAGACATCGGCCGCAGCTACGAAGCGGTGATCCGTGTGAACAGCCAGTCCGGCAAAGGTGGCATTACCTACCTGCTGGAACAGGAATACGGCATCTCGCTGCCGCGTCGCATGCAGATCGAGTTCAGTCAGGTGGTTCAGGGCGAAACCGACCGCCTGGGCCTGGAAATGACCGCCCAGCAGATCTATACGCTGTTCAAGAATGAATACCTGCAAGCCAACAAGCCATACGCACTGGTCAGCCATCGTCTGCAGGAAGAAAACGGCCACAGTGCCGTGGAAGTCGAAGTCACCGCTAAAGGCGACGGCGAGAGCAACCTGCACTGGAAAGGTCGTGGCAATGGCGCGCTGGAAGCCCTGGTCGCCGGGCTGCCGGTGAAGGCAGAGATCATGGACTACAACGAACACGCCATCGGCGCAGGCACCACGGCCAAGGCCGCTGCCTATATCGAGCTGCGCGTGAACGGTGATCGTGCAGTGCATGGCGTGGGTATCGATGAAAACATCACCACCGCCAGCTTCAAGGCCCTGTTCAGCGCGTTGAACCGTGGTCTGATTCAAGCTGAGACGGCTGCTAAAGCTGCATAACGCATCAGCCCCTGTGGGAGCGAATTCATTCGCGAGGGGTCGGTACATCCGAAAGATATTTTTCGGATGTACCGCCGTATCGCGAATGAATTCGCTCCCACAGTTGATAGATTCCGGGCAGACACAAAAAAGGCCCTGAAGCAAACGCTTCAGGGCCTTTTTCGTGAATTGTTGTCTGATCAGGCGGTGGTGCTGACCGAGCCTTTCATCAGCTCAAGCAGTGCAGCTTGCTGGGCTGCCATTTGTGCCACGGTGCCGGAAATCTGTTGTTGAATCGCCATGACTTGCGCAGCCTTCTCTTGCTCTGGCGCTTTGCTTGCCTGGGCTGCTGCAAGTTGCTGCTGTTGTTGTTCCAATATCTTCTGGGTTTGCTTGATCTGCTCTTGAAGCTGCTTGATCAACTGCTCGCGAGTCGTGGCCGTTTCCGCACTACTGGCACTACCGGCAGCCTTCGGCGGCTCGTAAACATTGCCCCGCAGATTGACGTCGACAGTGGTCGCCTCACTCTTGGTGGATTCGTCATTTCTGACAGCTGTCGTGAAGACGCTGGAGTAGGCACTCAACGAACTCGTATTGATAGTGGTCATGTTGAACTCCTTGTTAGTGCCTTTGTATCGGCCGGCTTACAAAGAACTGAAGCTCATCATGTGGCGCCCACGAAAACGCCCCACGGCGCAGGCCATGGAGCGTTGTTCAGGATCAGGGGATCAGGCGGTTGTGTTGATGCTGCCGGACTTCTGCAGCTGCGCCAGTGCCGCTTCCTGCGTGGACAGGGTCGCGGTGGTGGTCGATATCTGGCCCTGAATGGCCATGGCGCGCTGGGCCTTTTCTTCGTCCGAGCCGCCGCCCGCTTGAGCAGCAGCCAGTTGCTGCTCCTGCTCTTGCAGTTGCTTCTGGGTTTCCTTGATCTGCTGCTCGAGCTTCTCGATGGCCTGCTCGCTCTCGCTGGATGAGCTGGAGCTGGAGCTGCCGTCTGCGCCGCCCGCACCACTCGCGCCGCCAGCCGCGGTCTTTTCCGAGGCAGCCGAGGCGGCATCAGTTGCAGCGGTAGTGGATTTATCGCTGTCGGCGCTGGTGGCTGTGGTGTCTTTCTTGATCGCGACCGTGAAGGCGCTGGAATAGGAACTGAGCGAGGATGTGCTGATGCTGGTCATTGCGGATCTCCTGTTTAGGTTGCCACGCTATCGACCGCACACCCCGCCAACTCCATGACTTTAGTGTATCTCGAATGTATCAGCGTCGAGATATGCCGGGAATTTCTGGCGGTACGCCGCAAGACTTTCGGCAGACAGGCTGACATGAAACACGCCGTCGGCCTCACCGATGTTCAGCAGGCTTTCACCCTGGAAATCCAGCACCTGGCTGTCGCCGGTATACGCAGCACCCTTGCCGTCGACACCCACGCGATTGACCGCCGCCACGTAGCACAGGTTTTCGATGGCCCGCGCAGGCAACAACCGGTTCCAATGCAGACGACGGGCCCCGGGCCAGTTGGCGGTGTAGAGCAACAGATCGGTGTCCTGAGCGCCTCGGCTCCAGACCGGGAAGCGCAGGTCGTAGCAGATCAGCGGGCGAATCCGCCACCCCTTGAGTTCGAACTGCACCTGACGCTCGCCAGGGCTGTAGTGCTCGTGCTCGCCAGCCATGCGGAACAAGTGACGCTTGTCATAGTGCAGCAGCTCGCCGTCAGGCCGCGCCCACAGCAGGCGATTGCGATGACTGCCGTCGGCTGCTCGAATGATTACGCTGCCGGTTACCACCGCATTGAGGCGTTTTGCCTGACTCAGCAACCACTTCGACGTGACGCCGTTTTCTGGCTCGGCCAAGGTTTCGGAATCCATGGAAAAGCCCGTGGTGAACATCTCCGGCAGGATGACCAAATCAGCGCCCTCGGCCTGGGAGAGCAACTCTTCGAAGTGCGCATGGTTAGCCTGGCGGTCGTGCCAGACCAGCGTGGTCTGCACCAGCGCGACGTTCAGGTTCGGAAGTTGACTCAAATCGCGCATAGTTTTTCCGCTGCCAGACGCAACGTTTCCTCTCGCTTTGGAAAGCACAGGCGAATCAGGCGCTGACCTTCGGGTGGGTTGTGGTAAAACACCGACGGCGGAATGCTCGCAACGCCATGTTCGCGAGTCATCCACAGGGACATCTCGACGTCGTTGAGGTCCGGGCGGATCGCCGAGTAATCGACCAACTGGAAGTAGGTCCCCGCCGCACGCCTGAAGGTGAAACGCGAGCTTTCCAGACGATCACAGAAAAAGTCGCGCTTGGCCTGATAGAACGCAGGCAGTTCTTCGACGTGCTCAGGGCAGGCCGCCATGAAATCGGCCAGTGCCCATTGCAGCGGCGTGACGCCACAGAAACCGACGAACTGGTGGATCTTGCGCATCTCGGCGGTCAGCGCGGGCGGCGCGACGAGGTAGCCGGTTTTCCAGCCGGTGACGTGATAGGTCTTGCCGAACGAGCTGACCACGAAGGCGCGCTCGTAAAGTTCTTCGTGGGCCAGGACGCTGGCGTGCTTCACGCCGTCGAACACCAGGTGTTCGTACACTTCGTCGCTGACCAGATAGATGTCGCGGTCGCGAATCAGCGCGGCCAGTTGATCCAGCTCGCCACGGGTGATCAACGCGCCGCTGGGATTGTGCGGCGTATTGATGATGATCATGCGGGTCTTGGGGCTCAGGGCTGCACTGAGTTTCTCCCAGTCGATGGAGAACTCGCCGTCCTTGAGTTGCACATGCACGCAGCGACCGCCGGCCAGTTCCACCGATGGCTCGTAGCTGTCGTAGCTGGGGTCGAAAACGATGACTTCATCGCCCGCGCGAACAACGGTCTGGATCGCACAGAAGATCGCGTGGGTTGCCCCCGGCGTGATCGTGACTTCAGTGTCGACGTTGACCTGACGGCCGTAGGAACGGGCGATTTTCGCTGCCACCTGCTGTCGCAATGCGGGCAGCCCGGCCATGGGCGCGTACTGGTTATGGCCGTCCATGGTGTGACGGCAAAGGGCCTCGCGCAGCGCGTCGGGCCCGTCGAAATCAGGAAAACCCTGAGAAAGGTTGATCGCCCCGGTTTCGGCTGCAAGCTGGGACATCACGGTAAAAATGGTGGTGCCAACGTTCGGCAATTTACTGGTGATCATGGGGTTTTCCTGCTCCACACCCGGCTCCAGAACGGCACGGGAACCCGCAGGATAGCCCAGACAGGCGCCACAAAAAAAGGCGCCATTGGCGCCTTTTTCGAAGAAAGTCCGTTACCCAATCAGCGCTTGTCCTTGCGCTTCTTCTCGGCTTTCTTGTGGTGCGACATCAAGCGCCGCTTCTTGTTGACCTGACGGTCAGTAAGCGTGTTCTTGTTGCCTTCGTACGGGTTGTCGCCGCCTTTGAACTCGATGCGGATCGGCGTACCGACCAGCTTGAGCACGCGTCGGTAGGTGTTCTCCAGATAGCGGACATAGGACTTCGGCACTTTCTCGACCTGGTTGCCGTGGATCACGATCAGCGGCGGGTTCGCACCACCCAGGTGAGCGTAACGCAGCTTGATCCGGCGGCTGTTGACCATCGGCGGCTGGTGCTCGCTGACGGCGTCTTCGAGGATCTGGGTCAGGCGGCTGGTCGGCCAGCGGGTGACTGCCGACTTGAACGAGTTCTGCACCGACTGGTACAGGTTACCGACGCCGGTGCCGTGCAGCGCGGAGATGAAGTGAATGTCGGCGAAGTCGACGAAAAACAGTCGGCGCTGCAATTCAGTCTTCACGTATTCACGTTCGCTCGGCTCCATGCCGTCCCATTTGTTCAGGGCGATGACCAAGGCACGACCTGCTTCCAGAGCGAAGCCCAGCAGGTTGAGATCGTGGTCGACCACGCCTTCGCGGGCGTCCATCACGAAGATCACCACGTTGGCGTCTTTGATCGCCTGCAGGGTTTTCACCACCGAGAACTTTTCGACTTCCTCGTGGATCTTGCCGCGCTTACGGACACCGGCGGTGTCGATCAGCGTGTACTTTTCCTCGTTGCGTTCGAACGGGATGTAGATGCTGTCGCGGGTGGTGCCGGGCTGGTCGTAGACGATCACGCGGTCTTCGCCGAGCATGCGGTTGACCAGCGTCGACTTGCCGACGTTGGGACGACCGATGATGGCGATCTTGATGCCGTCTTTCTCGCTCGGGCCAGGAATGCGCTTGGCTTCTTCGCCTTCAGCGACGTCTTCCTCTTCGCCCTCTTCAACTTCGTCGGCGTCTTTCGGGAATTCGCGCAGGGCGATGTCCAGCATCTGCGTGATGCCACGGCCGTGAGCTCCGGCGATCGGGATCGCATCGCCCATGCCCAGCGGGGCGAACTCGGCGCGAGCCATGTCAGGGTCGATGTTGTCGACCTTGTTGGCGATCACGTACGAGGTCTTGTTGCGCTTGCGCAGGTGCTCGCCAATCATCTGGTCGGCCGCAGTGAAACCGGCCTTGGCGTCTACCAGGAACAGAACGACGTCGGCTTCTTCGATGGCCAGCAGCGACTGCTCTGCCATCTTTTCGTCCATGCCGTGCTCGTCGCCGGAGATACCGCCGGTGTCGATCACGATGTAGGTGCGCCCTTGCCATTTGGCCTCGCCATACTGGCGATCACGGGTCAGACCGGACAGGTCGCCGACGATAGCGTCGCGACTTCGGGTCAGGCGGTTGAACAAGGTGGACTTGCCGACGTTCGGTCGACCCACCAAGGCGATTACGGGAACCATGCGGCTCTCCACTTCGTTATTTCAGAAAATACAAAAGCCGCTGCAAGGCAGCGGCCGGAGTTCGGAGCGGCACATAAATCGCCGCAAGCCCCGTCAGTGCGGGGTCGCCAGAGGAAAGCCGGCACGCCAGCCTCCTCTAGCATAGACAGCCACTACTTGATCGTCAGGGCTTCCAGCTTGCCGCTGTTGCCGAAGACGTAAATGGTGTTGCCCGAGACCAACGGACGAGCGCGCAGGCCGTCGCTGTCGATCTTTTCACGGCCGACGAAGTGACCGTCGACCTGGCTGAGCAGGTGCAGATAGCCTTCCATGTCACCGACTGCCACGTAGCTGGAGAACACCTCAGGCGAACCCAGTTGACGACGGGCCAGTGAGTCATTGCTCCACAGCGCAGTGGACGAACGCTCATCGACGCCTTCAACGGTGCCGCTGGCCAGCGACACATAGACGCTGCCGAAGCCCTGGGCGACGCCCGAGTAGCTCGACGCATCACGCTGCCACAGAATGCGACCGCTCTGCAGCTCCAGGCCCGCAACGCGGCCCTGATAGGTCGCCACGTACAGCGTGCTGCCCGACAGCAGCAGACCGCCGTCGATGTCGACCACACGATCCAGCTCGGAGCGACCTTGTGGAATCGCAACCCGCTGCTCCCACACAGGAACGCCGTTGGAGGTGTCCAGCGCCACGACCTTGCCGGTCGACAGGCCGGCAACAGCCAGTTGACCTGCAACGATCGGCGCGCCAGTGCCACGCAGCGTCAGCACCGCAGGACTGCTCTCGTAGATCCAGCGCTGGTTGCCGGTGGCGGCGTCGTAACCGATGACACGGTCATCCTGGGTCTGGGCAACGACCACATCACCGTTGGTGGCTGGCGCGGACAGCACTTCGCTGGTCGCCTTGGCCTTCCACTTCTGCTCGCCCGTGGCTTCGTCGAGGACGATCACTTCGCCGCGCAGGGTGCCGAGCATGACCATACCGGAGCCGACACCGACAGCGCCGGAAACAGGCTGCTCGATCTCTTTCTTCCAGACCAAGTCACCGTTGCTGCGGTTGATCGCCATGACCAGACCGCTGGCGTCGGCGGCGTAGATGTTCTCGCCGTCGATGGCCGGGACCAGCATGTTGTAGATGTCGCCCTGGCCGTCACCGACCGAGCGGCTCCACAGCTTCTGCAGGGTCACTTCTTCTTTGAAGTCGACCAGCTCCGCCGGAGGCAATTCCTTTTTGCTGTTGCTGCTGCAACCCGCGGCCAGAACGGCCAGAGCCAGCAATGCTGCATGTTTCCAACGAATCACGTCACGCATCCCCTTTCGCCAGATCGTCGAGCTTCATTTGCAGACCACCGACCGCCGATTGCTCGGACAGCGCAGCCTTGGCTTTCTTGTATGCAGCATAAGCATCATCGGTACGACCCAGCTGAACCAGCAGGTCGCCACGCAGCTCTTCACGGCTGGCTTCGAACGACTTGTCGACCTGACCGTCGAGCAGCTTCAGGGCGTCTTCGGCCTTGTTCTGCGCCGCGAGCACGCGAGCCAGACGCTGACGGGCGATTTCGCCCAGCGTCGGGTTGACGGGCTTGTCGCTGACGGCCTTGAGCTCGCTTGCTGCGTCGTCCAGCTTGCCGGTATCGACCGCGACCTTGGCCACGAACAGGCTGCCGTACTGGGCGTAGGCTGTGCCACCGAAATCGCTTTTCAGCTTGCCGGCGATCTGCGCGACCTGACCGGCATCGGCCTGGCCGCTCGGCGTCAGTGCCGTTTCCAGTAATTGCTGATACAGCGCCGAAGCACCTTGTGCCTGGTTGTTCTGATAGCGATGCCAGGCTTGCCAGCCCAACACCACGATCACCGCGAGCAGACCGCCGGTGACCAGGGGCTTGCCGTTACGCTGCCACCAGTCCTTTACCGCCGCCAGCTGTTCATCATCGGTACTCGACACCCCAATACTCCTATTCGCTTTCGCTAAATCGCTTGTTATTCAGCTTCAACCCTGCTGGATGCAGGCGGCCAGGTGCTCGGACAGAGCATCCCAGGCAATGTTTTGTTGTTCGCCCTGACCGCGCAGAGGCTTGACGCCCACTTCCTTGCGAGCCAGTTCTTCATCGCCAAGAATCAGCGTGTACAGCGCGCCGCTCTTGTCGGCCTTCTTGAACTGGCTCTTGAAGCTGCCAGCTCCGGCGTTGACCTGCAGGCGCAGCTTCGGCAACTGATCGCGCAGACGCTCGGACAACGCCAGCGCTGCGAGCTCGGCCGCCTCGCCAAAGGCACAGACGTACACGTCGATGGTGCGCGAGATCTCTTCCGGGACCTGTTCCAGGGTTTCCAGCAGCAGCACCAGACGCTCGATGCCCATGGCAAAACCGACGCCAGTGGTGGGCTTGCCGCCCATCTGCTCGACCAGACCGTCGTAACGACCGCCCGCGCAGACAGTGCCCTGGGCCCCCAGCTGATCGGTGACCCATTCGAAAACGGTCTTGCTGTAGTAATCCAGGCCACGAACCAGTTTCGGGTTGATCAGGTAAGGAATGCCCGCCGCGTCCAGACGCGCCTTCAGGCCTTCGAAGTGAACCCGGGACTCTTCGTCCAGGTAGTCGGCCAGCTTCGGCGCATCGACCAGCACGGCTTGGGTTTCAGGGTGCTTGGTGTCGAGTACGCGCAGCGGGTTGGTCTTCAGACGGCGCTGGCTGTCTTCGTCCAGTTGCTCGTGACGCGCCGAGAGGTACTCGACCAGCGCTTCGCGGTAGCGGCCACGGGCTTCACTGGTGCCCAGGCTGTTGAGTTCCAGCTTGACCGCGTTGCGGATACCCAGCAGGCCCCACAGGCGCCACGTCAGCACGATCAGCTCGGCATCGATATCCGGACCGTCGAGGTTGAACACTTCGCAGCCGATCTGGTGAAACTGGCGATAACGGCCCTTTTGCGGACGCTCGTGACGGAACATCGGGCCGATGTACCAGAGTTTCTGCACCTGGCCACCGCCAGTGATGCCGTGCTCCAGCACCGCGCGCACGCAGGCCGCCGTGCCTTCAGGGCGCAGGGTCAGCGAATCGCCGTTGCGGTCAGCGAAGGTGTACATCTCTTTCTCGACGATGTCGGTGACTTCGCCGATGGAGCGTTTGAACAGGTCGGTGAACTCGACGATCGGCATGCGGATCTGGCGATAACCGTAGTTATCCAGCAGACCCGATACGGTGCCTTCGAAATAGCGCCACAGCGGCGTCTGGTCCGGCAGGATGTCGTTCATGCCACGAATGGCTTGCAGGGACTTACTCACAAAAATTCCTTGGAAACTGGGTTAGCCGCGAACGATCAGCGCTGCGTCGGCCTGGACCTTTTCGGCCGCTTTCTCGCGGATCAGGCGTTCAAGCTCGTCCACAAGATTGTCATTGGTCAGCTTTTGCGACGGCTTGCCATCGATGTAGATCAAATTCGGCGTGCCGCCCGTCAGGCCGATATGGGCCTCCTTGGCTTCACCCGGACCGTTCACCACACAACCGATCACCGCCACATCCAGCGGGACCAGTAGGTCTTCAAGGCGCCCTTCCAGCTCGTTCATGGTCTTGACTACATCGAAGTTCTGCCGCGAGCAGCTCGGGCAGGCGATGAAGTTGATACCACGGGAACGCAGGTGCAGCGACTTGAGGATGTCGTAGCCGACTTTCACTTCTTCCACAGGATCGGCGGCCAGCGAGATACGGATGGTGTCGCCGATTCCTTCGGCCAGCAGCATACCTAGGCCGACGGCCGATTTCACTGTGCCTGAACGCAAACCACCGGCTTCGGTGATGCCAAGGTGCAGGGGTTGGACGATTTCCTTGGCCAGCAGACGGTACGCTTCAACAGCCATGAAGACGTCGGAAGCCTTTACGCTGACCTTGAAGTCCTGGAAATTCAGGCGTTCGAGGTGCTCGACGTGGCGCAGGGCCGACTCCACCAGGGCTGCCGGAGTGGGTTCGCCGTACTTCTTCTGCAGGTCCTTTTCCAGGGAACCGGCGTTGACGCCGATGCGGATCGGGATACCGCGATCACGGGCGGCATCGACCACGGCACGCACACGGTCTTCGCGACCGATGTTGCCCGGGTTGATGCGCAGGCAGTCGACGCCCAGCTCGGCCACGCGCAGCGCGATCCGGTAGTCGAAATGAATGTCCGCAACCAGAGGCACCTTGACCAGTTGCTTGATGCGACCGAAGGCTTCGGCGGCGTCCATATCGGGAACGGAGACGCGAACGATGTCCACGCCCGCCGCTTCCAGACGATTGATCTGGGCGACCGTGGCGGCGACATCGTTGGTGTCGCTGTTGGTCATGCTCTGTACTGCGATCGGCGCATCACCACCGACTGGCACGGAGCCGACCCAGATTTTGCGCGATACGCGACGTTTGATCGGAGATTCGCCGTGCATGTTATTGCCCCAGCTTCATGCGAGCCGTCTGGCCCGAGGTAAAGGGTGTGACATCGACTGGCTGGCCGTTGTAGCTGACCTGCGCGGCACGGGCAACGCCCAGGCGCACGGCCAGAGGCGGCTTGCCGCTGACGTCGACGCTGTCGTTGGCGCGTTTGAGACCGCTGGTCAGCACCTTGCCATTGGCATCGGTGACCTGGAACCAGCAATCGGCCGTGAACTGGATCTGCACGCGGCCGAAACCGGCAGGCACCGGCGCGGCTTCAGTCGACGCTGGCGTCTGGGCAGGCGCTGGCGCAGGCACGGCGGCCGTGGCCGGCGCCGTCGGGGCTGGCGCGGTATGTGCGGGGGCGGCTGGCGCAACCGGAGCGGTCGTCACTGGCGCAGGCGTGACAGGCGCTGCCGAAGTAGTCGACGCAGGCGAAGCAGGCTCGGCGTTGTTCAGCGGCAACGGCGCGGTATTGTTCTGGCCTTGGGCAGCCTGGTCTTCCGGCTCGTCCAGCGGGTGAATCTGAGTGGTGCCGTCGGCGCTTTCGACTTCGACATGTTCCATGGCCAGGCCGGTCGGCTCTTTGCCACGCAGGGTCGACTGATCCTGCCACCACACAAAACCGCCGCCAATCAACGCGACCAGCAGCAACAGGCTGACGATGCGCAAAATGTTATGAGACAGGCGCACAGGCTCTTCGATGCGGCCCAGGGCGTGGACGTTGCTGCCCTTGCCGTCGGTGCCAGTGTACTGGTCGAACTGGGCCACCAGCGCGGTCTGGTCCAGGCCCATCAGTTTGGCGTAGGCACGGATGTAGCCCCGGGCGAAGGTATGGCCCGGCAGCTTGTCAAAATCGCCCGATTCCACATACCCCAGGGAGGTCGCGGTGAGGTTCAGCCTCAGAGCCACATCTGGCAGCGTCCAGTTTTTACTCTCGCGAGCCTGGCGCAACGTTTCACCGGGGTTCGTGCGAGTGGCTGCTACAACTTCGGGATGCGCCGCTTTCATCATTGCTCCGACAGGTATTGCTGATATTCCGGCGTACCGGGATAGAGTCTTTTTAGTTGCAGGCCATAACTGGCTGCCTTGTTGCGATCGTCATAGATTTTCGCCAGTCGCGTACCCAGCAGCAGGCTGCGGGCGTTCTGCTCACTCAACTGACTGAAACGGTCGTAAAAGTCACGCGCCGGCACATAATGCCTGTCTTCGTAAGACAACTCAGCCATTTCCAGCAACGCGCGTGGCTGTTGGCGATCGAGGCGCAGGGCCTTGTCGAAATGCTCACGTGCCACGTCGCGGTTGCCGAGCATCAATGCAGTCATGCCCAGGTTTTCGAAAACCCGGGCACGTTCGGCGTAGAGATTATCATTGGCTGCCTGCTGAAAGCGCTCGTAAGCATCCTTGTAGCGCTTCTGCTGGTAGAGAAAACTGCCGTAGTTATTCAGGATTCGGGCATCTTTGGAGCGGGCGGACAGCGCCTTGCGGTAGTACTGGTCGGCCAACTCAGGTTCTGCCTCTGTCTGGAAGACCAGCGCCAGCGCAGCATTGGCATCGGCGTCGGAACTGTCCAGTTCCAGCGCCTTTTTCAGTGGCGCCTTGGCGCGCTCGGTCTGGCCCTGTTGCAGGTAGCCCAGGCCCAGTTGCACATAAGCCTGACGAGCTTCTTCACGCCCCTTGCCGGTGCTCAGCGGATTGACGTTGCCGGTGGACACACAACCCGCCAGCAACGTGGCAAAACACAGCAGCAGCGCAGCGCGCAGGAACATAGAGATCCTCTCAGTCAAATTCGCAGTCATTTGCGAGTCGCAAGGACTTCAGCCGCGAGCCGCAGCGACCTGAGCCCCTTCGGTCTCGGCACTGAGTTCACGTACAGCGATGTAGCGTTCGCTGCGGCGAGTGCGGTCCATTACCTGCCCGACCAACTGGCCGCAGGCAGCATCGATGTCCTCACCGCGCGTGGTGCGCACGGTGACGTTAAAACCGGCCTGATGCAACAGATCCTGGAAACGGCGAATCGCGTTGTTGCTCGGACGCTCGTAGCCCGAATGGGGGAACGGGTTGAACGGGATCAGGTTGATTTTGCACGGGGTGTCCTTGAGTAGCTCGATCATCTCGACAGCGTGCTCGGGACGATCGTTGATGTCCTTGAGCAATGTGTACTCGATGGTCAGGACACGCTTCTCGCCCAGCGCCGACATGTAGTTGCGGCAGGATTCGAGGAGCATCTTGAGCGGGTATTTCTTGTTGATCGGTACCAGCTGGTTGCGCAGCGCGTCGTTGGGCGCGTGCAGCGACAGGGCCAGGGAGACGTCGATGTGCTGGGCCAGCACGTCGATCATCGGTACCACGCCTGAGGTGGACAGGGTCACCCGGCGTTTGGAGATGCCATAGCCGAAGTCGTCCATCATCAGACGCATGGCCGCAATGACATTGTCGAAGTTCAGCAATGGCTCGCCCATGCCCATCATCACTACGTTGGTGATGGCACGGTCGACGGTTGCCGGGACACTGCCGAAAGATTTGTTGGCAATCCACACCTGGCCGATGACTTCGGCGGCGGTGAGGTTGCTGTTGAAGCCTTGCTTGCCGGTAGAGCAGAAACTGCAATCCAGCGCGCAGCCCGCCTGGGAAGAGACACACAAGGTGCCGCGCTTGCCCTGGGGGATGTAGACGGTCTCGACGCAGCTGCCGGACGACACGCGCACGACCCATTTACGGGTTCCGTCGCTGGAGATGTCCTCGCTGACGACCTCAGGACCGCGAATTTCGGCATGGCGCTCGAGCTTTTCGCGCAGCGCCTTGCCGACGTTCGTCATGGCCTCGAAATTATCGACGCCATAGTGGTGAATCCACTTCATGACCTGACCGGCGCGGAAGCGTTTCTCCCCGATGGACTCGAAGAATTTTTCCATTTCCGGCTGGGTCAGACCCAGCAGGTTGATTTTGCCAGTTGTGTCAGTCATGGATTCACCCTCACTCGCAGCGGCAGCTTAGCGAGTGGTTACCTCGGTAGCAGCGAAGAAGTAAGCGATTTCGCGAGCAGCAGCGGCTTCGGAGTCAGAACCGTGGACGGCGTTGGCGTCGATGGATTCGGCGAAGTCAGCACGGATGGTGCCGGCAGCAGCTTCTTTAGGGTTGGTAGCGCCCATCAGTTCGCGGTTTTTCAGGATGGCGTTCTCGCCTTCCAGAACCTGAACCACAACCGGACCGGAAGTCATGAAAGCAACCAGGTCACCGAAGAAACCACGAGCGCTGTGCTCAGCGTAGAAGCCTTCGGCCTCGGCCTTGGACAGTTGCTTCAGTTTCGAAGCCACGACACGCAGACCGGCTTTTTCGAAGCGGGTGGTGATCTCGCCGATTACGTTTTTAGCAACGGCATCAGGCTTGATAATCGAGAAAGTACGTTGAACAGCCATGGTGTAACTCCAGAAACGGTGATTATTGCGAAAAATTAAACCCGCGAATTATACGCGGGTTCTGGTGTATTGCCTAACGTGCAGAGATGATCAGTCTATTTCAGCGGCCCAAAGGGTCTGGACCGCTTCCAGCACCTTTTCGCCGACCCGACCGGACGTGTCGTCGAAATCGGGCAACTGCCGGATCATCTGCTGCAGTTTGACGAACCCTACCGAGTACGGATCGAGCCCCGGATGGGCCTCGGCCAGTTCTTCGGCAATGCGTTGTACGTCATTCCAACCGTAGCTCATGACAATCCCTCAGTCAGTGCGGCGCTTCGGCTGCATGGTTAAGCGAATATTTCGGAATCTCGACGGTCAGGTCTTCGGTGCCGACCTTGGCCTGGCAGGCCAGGCGCGAAGTCGATTCCAGACCCCACGCACGATCAAGGTAGTCCTCTTCCAGCTCGTCGGCCTCCTCCAGCGAGTTGAAACCCTCGCGAATGATGCAGTGACAGGTGGTGCAGGCGCAGACGCCGCCGCAGGCGCTTTCCATCTCAATGTGGTGCTCGTGGGCCAGCTCGAGGATCGATATGCCGGGCTCGGCCTCGACCACCAACCCGTCCGGGCAGAATTCCTTGTGGGGCAGAAAAATCACCTGCGGCATCAGTTATTCCTCAATCTCATTCAGGTTGCGTCCTGCCAGAGCGGCTTTCACCGTCGAGTCCAGACGACGGGCGGCGAACGCGTCGGTCACCTGCGACAGACGTTTGGTCTGCTGCTCGATGGCCGCACCGTCGGTGCCCTTGATCAATTCACGGAGTTCGTCGAGCTGCATGTCGATGACCATGCGCTCTTCGGCGTCGAGCAAACGCTCGCCATCGGCCTGCAACGCACCTTCAACGGCTTCGATCAGACGCTGGGCGTCGACCTGCTGCTCACGCAGTACGCGGGCAACCTTGTCGTCACCGGCGTACTGGAACGAATCCTTGAGCATGCGCGCGACTTCGCCGTCGGTCAGGCCATAGGAAGGCTTGACCTGAATGCTCGATTCGACGCCAGACGCCAGCTCGCGAGCCGAAACGCTCAGCAGACCATCGGCATCGACCTGGAACGTCACACGAATCTTCGCAGCGCCTGCAACCATCGCGGGAATGCCGCGCAGGTCGAAACGCGCCAGAGAGCGGCAGTCGCTGATCAATTCACGCTCGCCTTGCAACACGTGAATCATCATCGCCGACTGGCCATCTTTATACGTGGTGAATTCCTGCGCGCGGGCCACAGGAATCGTGGTGTTGCGCGGAATCACTTTTTCCATCAACCCGCCCATGGTCTCAAGACCCAGGGACAGCGGGATCACGTCCAGCAGCAACAGCTCGCCACCGTCACGCTTGTTACCCGCCAGGGTGTCGGCCTGAATCGCAGCGCCAATGGCAACCACTTGATCCGGGTCGATTTCAGTCAAGGGCTGACGGCCGAACAGCTCGGCAACGGCCTCACGCACACGCGGCACGCGGGTCGAGCCGCCCACCATGACCACCGCTTCCACTTCTTCCAGCTCAATGCCGCTATCACGCACAGCGCGACGGCAGGCCTTGAGGCTGCGGGCAATCATCGGTTCGATCAGCGCGTCGAAAGCAGCGCGGGTCAAAATACCTTTCCAGGCGCCATGCACCACGTCCACCGAATCGATGTCGGTAAGCGCTTCCTTGGCGGCGCAGGCGGTCTGCATCAGGCTGCGCTGGGCCGATGGATCGAGATCGTCCGAAAGACCGGCCTCGGTGATGATCCAACTGGCGATGGCGTGGTCGAAATCGTCACCACCCAACGCGCTGTCGCCGCCAGTGGCCATGACTTCGAAGACACCGCCGGTCAGACGCAGAATCGAGATATCGAATGTGCCGCCGCCCAAGTCGTAAATGGCCACGACGCCCTCAGCGTTCTGGTCCAGACCATAGGCCACTGCCGCCGCAGTCGGTTCGTTAAGCAAGCGCAGCACAGTCAGGCCTGCGAGCTTGGCGGCGTCCTTGGTGGCTTGACGCTGAGCATCGTCGAAATACGCAGGCACTGTGATAACCGCACCCACCAGATCACCACCCAGAGTCGCTTCAGCGCGCTGACGCAGGACCTTGAGGATGTCGGCGGAGACTTCAACCGGGCTTTTCGCACCCTGAACGGTTTCGATAAACGGCATGTGCGACTGGCCGCCAATGAAGCGATAAGGCAGTTGCTCACCCAGATGCTTCACGTCGGAGATGCCGCGCCCCATGAGGCGCTTGACCGAAATGATGGTGTTCAGTGGGTCGGTTGCGGCAGCGTCCTTGGCGCACTGGCCGACTTCGACGCGATCGGCGTGATAACGCACGGCCGACGGCAGAATGACCTGGCCATTGGCATCGGGCAGTGGCTCGCTGATACCGCTGCGCAGGGCTGCGACCAACGAGTTGGTGGTGCCGAGATCGATCCCGACGGCCAGACGACGCTGATGAGGTTTTGGACTTTGGCCGGGTTCGGCGATCTGCAGTAGAGCCATTGCTGTTCTGATATCACTGGCGCGCCGCCCAGGGGCGGCGCGGGGTTAATCGTCGAGGCGCTCTTCCAGCTGGCGCACTTCGTAGGAGAGCTTGTCGAGGAACTGCATGCGGCGCATCAGGCGCTCGGCCTGTTCACGCTGCTCAGCATCATCCCAACAGGCCGCGAAGCTTTCGTTCAGTTCTTCCTGAGCCGCCTTGAGCCGACGCTTGAACGCCGCGACGCCATCCAGATCCGCTTCATCCTGCAGGTCCTCGAGTTCCTCGCGCCATTGCATCTGCTGCATCAGGAAGTCGGGATCATGCACCGTGACCTCAAGGGGGACTTCACCCCTGAGCGCCAGCAGATAACGCGCACGCTTGGGCGCGTTTTTCAGCGTCTGATAGGCATCGTTCAAGCTTGCCGAGCGCTCCAGCGCAACACGCTGCTCACGCTCGGAGGCGTCAGCGAAACGGTCGGGGTGCACGCTGCGGGCAAGCTCGCGATAACGCGTGGCCAAGAGGTCGAGATCCAGACGGAAACCCGGCTGCAGGTCGAACAGAGCGAAATGACAAGGAGTACCCACGATAAGCCTCAGACGTTGAAGCTTTCGCCGCAGCCACATTCACCGCGCGAGTTGGGGTTGTTGAACTTGAAGCCTTCGTTCAACCCTTCCTTGACGAAATCAAGCTCGGTGCCGTCGAGGTAGACCAGGCTCTTGGGATCGATGATCACCTTGACGCCATGGTGCTCGAACACCGTATCTTCGCTCTCTGGCTCGTCGACGAACTCGAGTACGTAAGCCAGGCCGGAACAACCCGTGGTGCGAACACCCAGGCGAATACCATCACCCTTGCCGCGCCCTTCGAGGGAACGACGCACGTGGTTGGCGGCCGCTTCGGTCATGCTGATAGCCATCGTGACTCCTTACTTGCAAGCGGGATGAAGACTGCTCAGAGCAGGCCTTTCTTCTGCTTGTAGTCGTGAACGGCAGCCTTGATGGCGTCTTCGGCGAGCACGGAGCAGTGGATTTTCACCGGCGGCAACGCCAGTTCTTCGGCCAGCTGGGTATTCTTGATGGTTTCTGCTTCGTCCAGCGTCTTGCCCTTCATCCACTCAGTGGCCAGGGAACTGGAAGCGATGGCAGAGCCACAGCCGTAGGTCTTGAACTTGGCGTCTTCGATGATGCCTTGCTCGTTAACCTTGATCTGCAGGCGCATGACGTCGCCGCATGCCGGAGCACCGACCATACCGGTGCCGACATCAGGGTCTTCCGCGTTCATCTTGCCGACGTTGCGCGGGTTCTCGTAGTGGTCAATGACCTTTTCGCTGTAAGCCATGGTTCATATCCTCATCGGTTTGTCGCTCTGGCGACACTTCAAAACTACTGCGCTCGGTAATACTGCGTTGAAAACAGCCTCGAAATGGTGAGCTGTGTCCCTAAAGTCGGACGCGACCCCGGCCGTTTCTCGCCTGTTTTCGCCTTGTCTTCCCTTCGCTCGCTACGTTTTGAAATGCACAGGTAGTGGCGACTTGAAATTAGTGTGCAGCCCACTCGATTTTCGAGATATCGACGCCGTCCTTGAACATGTCCCACAGCGGCGACAGAGCGCGCAGCTTGGTCACGGCTTCACAGACTTTCTGCGCGGCCCAGTCGATTTCTTCTTCGGTGGTGAAGCGGCCGAAGGTGAAACGGATCGAACTGTGTGCCAGCTCGTCGTTGCGGCCCAGGGCACGCAGTACATACGACGGCTCAAGCGATGCCGAGGTGCATGCCGAACCGGACGAAACCGCGAGGTCCTTGAGCGCCATGATCAGCGACTCGCCTTCGACGTAGTTGAAGCTCAGATTCAGGTTGTGCGGAACGCGGGCGGTCAGGCTGCCGTTGACGTACAGCTCTTCCAGGTGCTCGACCTGTTTGAAGAAACGATCGCTGAGTGCCTTGATGCGCACGTTTTCAGCGGCCATGTCTTCCTTGGCGATACGGAAAGCTTCGCCCATGCCGACGATCTGGTGGGTCGCCAGGGTGCCGGAACGCATGCCGCGCTCGTGACCGCCGCCGTGCATGGTGGCTTCGATGCGCACGCGTGGCTTGCGGCTGACGTACAGCGCGCCGATGCCTTTCGGACCGTAGGTCTTGTGGGCGGAGAAGGACATCATGTCGACTTTCAGCTTCGACAGGTCGATGTCGACCTTGCCGGTGGACTGAGCGGCGTCGACATGGAACAGCACGCCGCGCGAACGGGTCAGTTCGCCAATGGCAGCGATGTCGTTGACGGTGCCGATTTCGTTGTTGACGTGCATGATCGAAACCAGAATGGTGTCGTCACGCAGCACAGCTTCGATCATGGCTGGAGTGATCAGACCATCGGTGGTCGGCTCCAGATAGGTGACTTCGAAACCTTCGCGCTCCAGTTGGCGCATGGTGTCGAGGACTGCCTTGTGTTCGATCTTGCTGGTGATCAGGTGCTTGCCTTTGGTGGCGTAGAAATGCGCCGCGCCTTTGATGGCCAGGTTGTCGGACTCGGTAGCACCGGAGGTCCAGACGATTTCACGCGGGTCGGCATTGACCAGATCGGCCACCTGACGACGGGCGTTCTCGACCGCTTCTTCCGCTTTCCAGCCGAAGACGTGGGAGCGCGAGGCCGGGTTACCGAAGTTGCCATCAACCAGCAGGCAATCGCTCATTTTCTGCGCAACACGCGGGTCGACCGGGGTCGTCGCGGAATAATCGAGGTAAATCGGCAATCTCATTGAATATCTCCTATCGGGCAGGCGCGCCGCGCGTTCATCTGCGTTCACTCAACGGCGGATGTTTCAATCTTGTCCAGAATCTGTGTCTTGTTATTGCAACGACGCAGGTCCTGACGTTGGGCGACTTCCTGCACTTCACGGCGAGTGACGAGGTCGGCCAGGCTGATACCGCTTAGAAATTCGTGGATCTGCTGGCTGAGGTCGCACCACAAATGGTGAGTCAGGCACGTGTCGCCAGCATGGCAATCACCGAGCCCCTGGCAGCGTGTCGCGTCGACCGATTCGTTGACTGCATCGATCACCTGCGCCACCTGAATCCCCTGCATGTTGCGCGACAGCTGATAGCCGCCACCGGGACCACGCACACTGGACACCAGGTTACTGCGGCGCAGCTTGGCGAATAGCTGCTCGAGGTAGGAAAGGGAAATCCCTTGCCGCTCGGAGATATCGGCCAGAGACACTGGCCCATGCTGCGCGTGCAATGCCAGATCGAGCATGGCAGTGACGGCGTATCGGCCCTTTGTAGTCAGTCGCATGACGTGTACCGCGGAGGTTCGGAATGAGGGCGAGTATGCTATTCCCGAGTATTTAAGTCAACTATAAGACCTAGTGAAACAGTCGGGTTTACCCGCAAAGCGCGGGCGGCATAATAGCAAAAATACAAGTCAAATGGCACGTTCGAACGACCCGATCAGCGCCATTTGCGTCAAATACCTTGACCGACCTTGGTCTCGTTGCGCTCCTTGATGCAATCGAAGACTTCCTGGCGCAGCTCCGGAAGCTCCTTTTCGCGGTATTCGCAGCCGAGGCTTTTCAGGGCCTGCCCCATGTCCTCCATGCGCACATCGACCGCTTGCAGATGGTCGAGCAGCTGGCCGATCGCGCGGGCGACCGGGTCGGGCATGTCTTCACCAACGCCGTAGGCATCGAAGCCGATTTTCTCGGCCATCGCCTTGCGCTTGGCTTCGGCGTCGCTCTCGTCGGCCTTGACGATGATGCGACCGGGAATCCCCACCACCGTCGCGCCCGCCGGAACCGGCTTTGTCACGACCGCATTGGAGCCGACCTTGGCGCCGGCACCGACCGTGAACGGGCCGAGCACCTTGGCGCCCGCCCCCACCACCACACCGGATTCCAGCGTTGGGTGGCGCTTGCCTTTGTTCCAGCTGGTGCCGCCCAGAGTCACGCCCTGATACAGCGTCACGTCGTCACCGATCTCGGCGGTCTCGCCAATGACGATGCCCATGCCGTGGTCAATAAAAAAGCGTCGACCCACCTTGGCGCCGGGATGGATTTCGATACCCGTCAACCAGCGACCGAAGTTGGAGACCATGCGCGCCGGCCATTTCAGGTCCTTGCTCCACAACCAACCCGACAGACGATGCAGCCAGATCGCGTGCATGCCGGGGTAGCAGGTCAGCACTTCGAATGCGTTTCGGGCTGCTGGGTCACGGTGAAACACGCTTTGAATATCTTCTCGAAGACGCTCGAACATCACTGATCCTTCCGCTTGTAGGGCTCACCGTTGGCCGCTTTCTGGGTCTCGGTGAGGATGCCACGCAAAATGCTCATTTCAGAACGGTTGACAGCGGAGCGCCCATAGAGCCGACGCAGCCGGGCCATCAAATGACGCGGCTTCTGCGGATCGAGGAAGCCAATGTTCACCAGAGTGGCTTGCAGATGCTCATAGAATTTCTCCATCTCATCCATTGTCGCCAGCTCGTTGCTGCGCTCCGAATTCACCTCGTACTTCTCGACCTTGCTCGGCTGTCCTTCAACCGCCAGCCACGCCATGCGCGTCTCGTAGCTGAGCACCTGCACCGCGGCGGCGAGGTTCAAGGAGCTGAAATCGGGGTTGGACGGGATGTGCACGTGGTAATGGCAGCGCTGCAATTCTTCGTTGGTCAGCCCTGCGTACTCGCGGCCGAACACCAGAGCGATCTCCTCACCCCGCCCCGCGTGTTCGATGGTCAGGGTGCCGGCCTCCCGCGGATCGAGCAGCGGCCAGGGGATCTTGCGGTCACGGGCGCTGGTGCCCATGACGAGCGTGCAACCCACCAGCGCGTCTTCGAGGGTGGCCACGACCTGGGCACTTTCCAGGATGTCGTTGGCGCCCGAGGCGCGGGCGTCAGCCTCGTGATGGGGGAAATGCGCGGGATCGACCAGCACCAGCCGCGAAAGCCCCATGTTTTTCATGGCACGGGCCGCGCCACCGATATTGCCCGGATGACTGGTACCGACCAGAACCACACGAATGTTTTGCAGCACAGGTGAAGTCTCGCTAATGAGGTGAAAAGGGGGTCGAATCTTACAGAAGCGCCAGGCTCAAGGCTATGAAGCGCTGCTACACAGCCCCTATAAAGCCTCTACATACACCGTCAAGCGCCGCCTGTGCACTCAGGATGAGACGACCGGACGCACGCAAAGCACTGCACTCGCGCTGGAAATCGTCGAGAAGAACCCATAGAATGCCCGGCTCTCTTTAACGACCTAGGTGATACATCCATGCAGCCCATGCTGAATATCGCGCTGCGCGCCGCCCGCAGCGCCAGCGAATTGATTTTCCGCTCCATCGAGCGCCTGGATACCATCAAGGTCGACGAAAAAGACGCGAAAGACTACGTCACCGAAATCGATCGCGCAGCCGAGAAGACCATCATCGATGCTCTGCTCAAAGCCTACCCGACCCACGGCATCCTCGGCGAAGAAACCGGTCTTAAAGAAGGCACCGGCGAAGGCGCCGACTACCTGTGGGTCATCGACCCGCTGGACGGCACCACCAACTTCGTTCGCGGCGTTCCGCACTTCGCCGTCAGCATCGCCTGCAAATACCGTGGTCGTCTGGAACACGCCGTTGTTCTGGACCCGGTTCGCCAGGAAGAATTCACCGCCACTCGTGGCCGCGGCGCTCAGCTGAACGGTCGTCGTCTGCGCGTCAGCCCACGCAAGAGCTTGGAAGGCGCTCTGCTGGGCACCGGCTTCCCGTTCCGCGAGAACCAGCTGGATAACCTGGAAAACTACCTGAACATGTTCCGCTCGCTGGTCGGCCAGACTGCTGGCATCCGCCGCGCTGGCGCTGCGAGCCTGGACCTGGCCTACGTCGCTGCTGGCCGTTTCGACGCGTTCTGGGAATCGGGCCTGTCCGAGTGGGACATGGCTGCGGGCGCCCTGCTGATTCAGGAAGCAGGTGGTCTGGTCAGCGATTTCAACGGTGGTCATGACTTCCTTGAAAAAGGCCACATCGTTGCCGGCAACACCAAGTGCTTCAAAGAAGTGCTGAAGTCGATCGCTCCGTTCGTACCGACGTCATTGAAGCGCTAAGCGTCGACATTACAAAAACCGGCCGAGTGCCGGTTTTTTTATGCCTGTAAAATCCCCTTCCCCAAAGGCCACCTATGGACCTGCGGGAGCGAATTCATTCGCGATGCGGTGGTACATCCAACAGAGGTGCAGGGGATGTACTGGCCAATCGCGAATAAATTCGCTCCCACAGCTGAACGGTCCGAGTCGTTAGCGCGGTGCAAAACGTCTCCCGCTCAACTCTCGCGACAAATCGATGAAATTCTGCAGTGGCGGCAGCTGGTTGAAACTGCGACAGACCAGCGTGATCGGCGCATGCAGTCGAGGGCGCGCGTTGGCGATCGGGCAGTAGACGACGCTCTCCTTGTGCACATCGCGCATCGACGCCGGCACGATGGAAATCCCCGCCCCGGCCGCCACCAGACTGACGTTGGTGAGCATGCGTTCGACTTCGAACGCGATCTTCGGATTGAAGCCCGCGCGCTGGCAGGCCTTGATCAGATTGGCGTACATCCCAGGCGCGCCCGGACGGCGGACCAGAATGAACTGCTCGTCCGCCAGATCGCTCAGTGAAATCGCCGGCCCTTCGCTCCCCGGCTCATGCCCTGCCAAAAGTCGATGACCCACAGGCAGGGTCAACAGCATTTGCTCATTGAGCAAGCGATGAAACTCGATGCTCTGATGCCGCCCTACGGGAGCCCTAAGAATCCCGACGTCGACACCGCTGTCGATGGCTGCCTCGGTCAATTGCTGCGCGCTGCCCTCCTTTAAGGTTACTGCCACCCCAGGGAAACGCTCTCGGTACGCGCGGATGATGCGAGGGATCAGCGGATGAGCCGCTGCCGAACTGGTGAACCCCACGCACAATTGCCCCTCGATGCCATGGGCCGCCCGGGACGCCTTGAGCGAACCTTCCTTGACCCGCGCCAGAATGTCCTGCGCCTCTTGCAGGAAAACATGCCCGCCTGCTGTGAGATCCACGCCCTTGGAATGACGCTTGAACAGCTCGAAGCCCAGTTCATCCTCCAGCGCGCGAATCTGCTGGCTCAGCGGCGGCTGCTGCATGTTCAGGCGTGCAGCAGCGCGGGTGAAATGCCGCTCTTCGGCCACCATGACGAAATAGCGCAGATGACGAAGCTCCATGGTGGTCTATCCCGCAGCGAGGTTTTATGATTGCCGCCCGGTCGCTGCGACATTGGCCGGCAAGCGTGCCCAATCCGCCTGACGCTGACAAGGCACGCCCATAACAATAAATACGCACAATCCGGAATGCCGATGCCTAACAGGCTTTTCAGCAGCACCACCTTGCAATTGCTTGTCGCCATTGTCTGCGGCGCGCTGCTGGGCGTGTTCGATCCACGGCTGGCGATAGACATGAAGCCACTGAGTGACGGGTTCATCCGCGTCATCGGCTGGCTGATGCCCTTCATGATGTTCCTGCTGATCGCCTCCGGCGTCGCGGGCCTTGAAGTCAGGCAGCGAGGTTTGGCGGGCAAGGTGTGGGTCTATTTTCAGACGATGGCGCTGGTGTCGCTATCCCTTGGCCTTGTGGTCGCCGAACTCACGCATCCCGGTGCCGGGGCCGCGTTAAGCCTCTCCGATGTCCCAACCAGCCTTACGCATGTTCAGCCCTCAACGTCAGGGTTTTCGTGGGCCGCTGTAGGCTCGATTATTCTCCGTGCACTCACCCAGAACCCTATTCTTCAGGTCATGCTCGCGGGCCTGATGACAGGTCTTGTGATGATGCGCACCAGAGGTCATCGGCGGGCGGACCGAGTGCATACGCTGCTGGAAAAGCTGGTCGAGTTATTGTTCAAGAGCTTGAGGTTGATCCTGCGTTTCGCCCCGCTGGCGGCCTTTGGCGCCATCGCTTTCACGTTCGGCAAGTTCGGCCCCGCTTCAGCGTTGCCATTGCTCAAGTTTGTGGCGGTGATGTACCTGGCCAGCGCGCTGTTCGTCCTGCTGGTGCTCATTCCCGTGTCGCAGGTGTGCGGCGTATCACTGTGGGGTTTGGTGAAACACGTCAAGGACGAACTGCTGCTGGTCACCTTCACGGGCTCGTCCGTTGCCGCCCTGCCCGGCCTGATCGAGAAAATGCAGACTCTGGGATGCGATAGGCGATTGACCCGCCTGGTCCTGACCACCGGCTACACCTTCAACCTCAGCGGCTCGAATATTTACTTGATGACGGCGGTGCTGTTTCTGGCGCAAATGTCGGGCATCGAACTGACATTTTCGGACCTGCTGACGCTGCTGCTGATTACGCTGGTGACCTCGCTGGGCTCGACCAGCATGGCGGGCTCGGCTTTCTTTACCTTGATCGCCACGCTCAATCTGCTGCACATCGTGCCGCTGGAGGGCGTGGGGTTGCTGCTGGGGGTGGAACGCCTGATGAAGTGCCGCGTACTCACCAATGTGCTGGGCAATTGCGTCGCGTGCCTGGCGATCGCGCGATGGCAGAATGCATCGCACCTGTGGGAGCGAATTCATTTGCGAGACGGCGGCACGGGCGACACATCTGCGTCGCATGAACTACCGAATCGCGAATGAATTCGCTCCCACAGGGTTTTCGATCTACAGGCCTCAGTTTTTTGAGGACAACAACTTCTCGAATGCCTGATCCAGCTTGCCTTCGGCCTGGGTCAGCTTGTCACGACGCTCACGCAACCAGGCCTGATCCGCATCCAGCGTCTTGTGCGCTTCAGCCAGCATGCGCTTGACCTCTTCCGGTTGCGGGCCGCCGGTGCCCTTGCGAGTCTTGACCATGTTCTCCGGCGACAGCGAAGCGCGGAATGTCGCCTCGTCCAGCGGCAGAGTGTTCTGCTTCCACTGATATTTGTCAGCCGCCTTGGTGTAGAGCTTTTGCGCGTCGGCATAGGGGAACGTCTTCGGCGTCAGGCCCTGATCGCGGGCTTGCTCGACGATCAGCGACGCAAAGCTGTGACCAATGCGGAACGGCACTTTCTGTGTGCGCTCCAGGGTATCGGCCAGCTCCATGGAGGTGGTCCACTCATTCTCCAACTCTTCCCGGGCACGCTGCGGATTGACCTGCAACGCGTCGAGCACGGCATCCATCGCGCCGAACATGTCCTTGGTCGAATCGAACACGCCCAACGAATCGAAGGCGAACTTGTAATCGGTCATGCCGGTGGTGACGTTGTGGGCGCGCAAGGTCACGGTCTGCGCCAGGCCTACGACATCCGACGCGGTTTCCCGCGCACGCATCAACAAACCGGGATTGCGCTTCTGCGGCATCGCACTGCTGGTGTAGGTCTTTTCCTCATCCAGGAGTAACCACGGACGAATCTGATGGTACTGGGTGTGGATATCGCCGATCAGCGCACCGATGCGAATGGCCGAGGACGACGCGACGTTTGCCGCCTCGATCGGAATGTCATAGGTCGACACCTGGCTGGAGTCCAGAGAGTTCTCACGCACACCATCGAACCCCAACAGCTCGGCCATGCGCTCCCGATTCAGCGGGTAGGCCGAATTGGCCAGAACGGCGGTGCCCATCGGGCTCTGATTCAGGCGCTGATACAGCTCACGAATACGCTGGCCGTCGCGGTCAAATGCCGCTTCGAAAGCCAGTAAATAATGCGCGTAGGTGATTGGCATCGCCTGCACGCCGTTGGTGTAGGCCGGGATCAGCGTATCGACGTTCTTGTCCGCCAGATCCAGCAGACGCTTGCGCGTAGCATTCAAAGCTTCGCTGTAGGCCAGCACGTCGGAGCGCAGCTTGGCGAGACGATAGGTGGCGAGCATGTCCTGACGGCTGCGACCGGAGTGAATCAGCGACGCTTCGGGGCCGATCTTGTCGGTCATGATCTGCTCCAGCTGCAGCACGTCGCTGGGGCGTTTGCCGTTGGGCTGGTCGGCTTGATCGATGGCGTAACGCACGCCGGTGGCGATCTTCTGGCCCATCTCGGGTTTGACGATGCCCTCTTCAGTCAGCATGACAATCGAGGCCTTATTGATGCGGTTCAGCCAGGAAAACTGGCTCTCGCCCTTGCTGTCCCGGGTCTTGGATTTGTCGACCGTCGCGCCGATTTTCGCAGCCTGGGAGGCGCACTGCTCGGTGGTCGCGCAGGGCAGCTCGGCGGTATTGGCCGCATAGGCGCCGTAGCTGTTGAACAACGCAAAGGCGACGGCAAGGTGAATCAGGGTTTTTCTTGTGGGCATTTCAGGCTCCGTTACGGCAATGGCCGGGAATGAGCGTTGTCGGGATGTTGCTGAACAGAGTCAAAGCAGTGGCAGCGTGTAACTGACGATCACGCGGTTCTGGTCGATGTTGTTGCCGCCGTTGCTGCGATAGGTGCCGTTGCGCCATTTCAGTTCGAGGTTCTTAAGCGCGCCGCTCTGGAACACGTAGGCGATGTCGGTGTTGCGCTCCCACTCAGTGCCTTCTTTGTTGCCCCGGGCGAAGTTGTCGCCCTGCAGATAACGAGTCATGAAGGTCAGGCCCGGCAATCCGACGGTCGCGAAGTCATAGTCGTAGCGGGCTTGCCAGGAGCGCTCCTCAGGGTTAGCGAAGTCCGGCGAAATCATGACGTAGTTGACGAGGAAGGAGTCGGTGCCCGCGAGGTGCGGGAAGCCCGTTTCGCCGCTCATCTTCTGATAGGCAACACCGAAGCCGTGACCACTGATGTTGTAAGTGAAGCGCGCGCCAAGGGCAGTGTTGTCGACGTTGGTGTTGCCGTCCTTGAGCGAGCGCGCGTAACGCAGATCGCTCTTGATCGACTGCGACTCACCCAGTGGAAAACTGTGCAGCAGTGTGACGATGTGCTGCTTGTAGTTGTTCTCAAGGCCACCGTAGTTGTAGGACGTGGTCAGCCCCTTGGTCCAGTTGTAACTGGCGCTGGCAAAGTCGAACTTGTCGCTGGGACGCCCGCCCTTGATGCCCTTGGCCTCAGCTTCGATGTCTTCGTGTCCGCTGTCGTTGCGCTCGGTATTGCTGGTCAGCCGCCCGACGTTGAGGGTCATGTCGGTGATGTCTTTCGACGTCACCTGCGCACCCCGGAAGGTCTGCGGCAACAGGCGTCCGTCGTTGGGCAGAACCGTGGGCAGTTTCGGTAACAGCGTACCGACGCGCAGCACGCTCTTGGAAATCCGCGCCTTGGCTGTCACGCCTGCACGGCCGTAGTCATCCGGGGCCTTTTCATCACCGACCGGAAGCAGGCCTGTGTTGCGCCGTTCCGGCCCTGAGTCCAGCTTCAGGCCGAACAGGCCAATGGCATCGACACCAAAGCCGACCGTGCCGTCGGTGAATCCGGATTCGTAATTGAGGATCAGGCCTTGGGCCCATTCATCGCGCTTGGACTGGCTCGCGCCGTCCTGGCGGTAATCACTGTTGAAGTAGAAATTGCGCAGTTCAAGATCAGCTTTGCTGTCTTCGAGGAAATCGGCTTCGGCAAAGCCGGGAAAGGTCAGGCTCAGTCCGAGGGCAGCCGCCGACGTGAGGCCGAAAGTTACAGGGCTTTTGTGCATTTTTATTCCCGCATGGCATGACGTTTTTTATTGGATTTATTCGGTGAGTCGCAGAGGCGTAAACGCTCCCGGACCACTGGAAAAAGCTTACGCGGCGGGAATACCAATTAAAAATATATAGTTACTACCCAGTCAAGACTTTGTGCATATGAACGTAAGACAGACAAAAAAAACACCCCTGCATGAGGGGTGTCTTTATGAACGTTGTATGAATCGAGAGGCTTATTGCCCTGCCTGACTCAACTCCAGCTGACCATCCTTGTTGACCGGAATCTGGCTGCCTGGATCACGGTCCATGCGCACCTGGCCGACCTTGTCGTTGAGCTTGTATTTCACGTTGTAGCCTACGACCTTATCGCTGATGTCGTTAACAGTGTTGCAGCGGGTCTCCGTGGTGCTGTAGGTATCGCGGTTCTGCATGCCTTCCTGAACCTTGTTACCGGCATAACCACCGCCGACCGCACCGGCGACCGTCGCGATTTTCTTGCCGTTACCGCCGCCGACCTGGTTACCGAGCAGGCCACCTGCCAAGGCACCAACGACGGTACCGACGATCTGGTGCTGGTCCTTGACCGGCGCGCGGTGGGTCACTGCAACGTCCTTGCACACCTGACGTGGGGTTTTGATCTGTTCTTTGACAGGCTCGACGGCGAGTACGTCGGCGTACTCCGGACCGTTGTTTTTTACGAGGCTGTAGGTGGCCAAAGCACCACCGGCAGTCACACCGACAGCACCCAATACCGCACCAACGAGCAACGACTTGTTCACGTGAACCTCCTGACCATATTCAGCGCGATCGCTCGCACTACTCCCAGCCTTGGAGCATAAAAAAAGGCGCGAGTTCATACTCGCGCCTTTTTCCATGATGACCGGTCAGGCCTGATCGTTATGGGCGATCGTCAACCTTCTCGGCCGTCACCGGTGGCAGCAGATCTTCGGTACGCAGGTTCAGCCAGATCAGCACCACGTTCGCGATGTAGATCGATGAGTAGGTACCGGCCAGAACACCGATGAACAGCGCCACGGAGAAACCGTGCAGGCTGTCACCGCCGAAGATCCACAGCGCGCCGATCGCCAGCAGTGTGGAGATCGAGGTCGCCATGGTGCGCAGCAGCGTCTGGGTGGTCGAGATGTTGATGTTCTCGATCAGCGATGCCTTGCGCAGCAGACGGAAGTTCTCACGCACCCGGTCGAATACCACGATGGTGTCGTTGAGCGAGTAACCGATGATCGCCAGTACCGCAGCCAGTACGGTCAGATCGAACGTCACCTGGAAGAACGACAGGATACCCATCGTCACTACCACGTCGTGGATCAGCGAAACGATCGCACCAACGGCAAACTTCCACTGGAAGCGGAAAGCCAGGTAGATCAGAACGCCGCCCAGGGCCAGCAACATGCCGATGCCGCCCTGGTCGCGCAGCTCTTCACCGACCTGCGGGCCGACGAACTCGACGCGCTTGACGGTTACAGGGTTGTCTGCACCGGTCTTGCGCAACGCCTCTGCCACTTGGGCACCGAGCTGCGGGTCTTCACCCGGCATGCGCACGAGCAGGTCGGTGGTAGCACCGAAGCTCTGCACGATAGCCTCGCGATAGCCCGAAGAAGCCAGCTCCTCGCGCACCTTGCCAAGATCGGCAGGACGCTCGTAAGTCAGCTCGATCAGCGTACCGCCGGTGAAGTCCAGACCGAAGTTCAGCCCTTTATGGAACCAGCTGAACAGCGCCAGAACGGTAAGGAGCATCGTGAGGGCGAACGCAACGTTGCGAACGCCCATGAAGTTGATCGTACGTTTCATGGCAGCCCCTTAAATCCACAGCTTCTTGAAGTCACGGCCGCCATAAATCAGGTTGACCATTGCGCGGGTCACCATGATGGCTGTGAACATCGAGGTAAAGATACCGAGCGACATGGTCACGGCAAAGCCTTTGACCGGGCCGGTGCCCATGGCGTAGAGGATGCCACCGACCAGCAACGAGGTCAGGTTGGCGTCGAGAATCGCGGTGTAGGCGCGGTCGAAACCTTCGTTGATCGCACGCTGCACGCTCATGCCATTGGCCAGCTCCTCACGAATCCGCGAGAAGATCAGCACGTTGGCGTCCACCGCCATACCCATGGTCAAGACGATACCGGCAATACCCGGCAGGGTCAGGGTGGCGCCCAGAATCGACATCAGGGCCAGCAGCATGACCATGTTGAAGGCCAGCGCGACCGTTGCGATCAGACCGAAGAAGCGGTAGATGGCAATGATGAAGATCGAGACGAACAGCATGCCCCACAGGGATGCATCAACACCTTTGGTGATGTTGTCGGCACCCAGGCTCGGGCCAATGGTACGTTCTTCGGCGAAGTACATCGGTGCTGCCAGGCCACCTGCACGCAGCAGCAGCGCGAGTTCGGACGATTCACCCTGGCCATTGAGGCCGGTGATGCGGAACTGACTGCCCAGTGGCGACTGAATGGTCGCCAGGCTGATGATCTTCTTGTCTTCCTTGAAGGTCTGCACCGGCACGTCTTTCTCGACGCCGTCGACCGTCTGCTTCACGTAAGTGGTAACAGGGCGCTGTTCGATGAAGATCACCGCCATGCTGCGACCGACGTTGGCGCGGGTAGCGCGGCTCATCAGATCGCCACCATGACCATCCAGTTTGATGTTCACCTGAGGACGGCCGTGCTCGTCAAAGCCGGCCTTGGCGTCGGTCACCTGGTCACCGGTGATGATCAGGCCACGCTCGACGGCTGCAGCAGGGCGACCGCCTTCACGGAACTCGAACATCTCAGTGGTGGCCTTGGTGTCATCCGGGCCTGCACCCAGACGGAACTCAAGGTTGGCGGTCTTGCCGAGAATACGCTTGGCTTCTGCGGTGTCCTGCACGCCTGGCAACTCGACCACGATGCGGTTGGCACCCTGGCGCTGAACCAGTGGCTCGGCCACGCCCAGTTCGTTGACCCGGTTACGCACCGTGGTCAGGTTCTGCTTGATCGAATATTCGCGGATCTCGGCGATCTTGGCCTGAGTCATGGCCAGACGCAGGATCGGCATCTCACCACGGTCGCTGGTGGTGATATCGAAATCGGTGTAGTCCTTGCGGATCAGGGCACGGGCCTGTTCGCGCGAGTCGGTGTCACTGAAGCCCAGCTGAATGGCGTTGCCATCCTGCGGCAGGCTGCGATAACGCAGTTTTTCCTTGCGCAGCAGGCTCTTCACTTCGCCTTCGTAGACATTCAGACGTGCACTCAGGGCCTTGTCCATGTCGACTTCCAGCAGGAAGTGCACACCACCGGACAGGTCCAGACCCAGTTTCATCGGGCTTGCACCCAGGTTGCGCAGCCACTTCGGCGTAGTCTGTGCGAGGTTCAACGCCACGACATAGTCGTCGCCCAGCGCCTTGCGCGCGACATCCTTGGCTGGCAGCTGGTCTTCCTGTTTGGTCAGACGCAACAAACCGCCCTTGCCATTCTCGGCCAGAGACGCGCCCTTGACCGCGATGCCGGCATCGGTAAGCGCTTTGCTTACGCGATCCAGATCCGCCTGATTGACCTGCAGCGCCGTGCTGGTACCGCTGACCTGAATGGCCGGGTCGTCAGGGTAGAGATTGGGTGCGGAATAAATAAAGCCGATCGCCAGCACTGCCAGGATCAGGATGTATTTCCACAGAGGGTATTTGTTCAACATCACGCCGCCTGCTTAGAACGCGGGGCGCCTTGCGCGCCCCGTCGATTGGTAAAAAACTGGAATCAGATGGCTTTCAGAGTGCCTTTAGGCAGGGTGGCAGCGATCGCGCCCTTCTGGATTTTCAGTTCTACGGTGTCGGACACTTCGATCACGACGAAGTCGTCGGTCACTTTATTGATCTTGCCGGCAATACCGCCGGAAGTAACGACTTCGTCGCCCTTCTGCAAGTTGCCCAGCAAGTTCTTCTGCTCTTTGGCACGTTTGGCCTGTGGGCGCCAGATCATCAGATAGAAGATGACCAGAAAGCCGACCAGGAAGATCCACTCAAAGCCAGAGCCCGCGGGGCCTGCAGCAGCAGGGGCGGCCGCGTCGGCCATGGCGTTGGAAATGAAAAAGCTCATTTAACACTCCAGTTGCATAATTTTAATAATAAGAAGCGGTAAGACCGGCTGTCATTCAGTCCAGCGGCGGCACGGGAAGCCCGCGTTTGGCATAGAACGTGTCGACAAAGGCGGCCAATGTACCTTGTTGAATAGCCTCGCGCAAACCAGCCATAAGCAGCTGGTAATGCCGCAAATTATGGATCGTATTGAGCATGCTCCCCAGCATTTCGCCGCACTTGTCCAAATGATGCAGATAAGCGCGGGAGAAGTTCTTGCAGGTGTAGCAATCACACGTCGGATCCAGCGGCGAATCATCGTGGCGATGAAACGCGTTACGAATCTTCAGCACACCGGTGTCGATGAACAGATGACCGTTGCGAGCGTTGCGCGTAGGCATGACGCAGTCGAACATGTCGACTCCGCGGCGCACACCTTCAACGAGGTCTTCCGGCTTGCCTACCCCCATAAGGTAACGAGGTTTGTCAGCGGGCATGCGACCCGGCAGGTAATTGAGCACCTTGATCATTTCGTGCTTGGGCTCGCCCACCGACAGGCCGCCGATGGCCAGGCCGTCGAAATCGAGCTCGTTCAGGCCTTCCAGCGAGCGCATGCGCAGGTTTTCATGCATGCCGCCCTGGACGATACCGAACAGCGCCGCGGTGTTCTCGCCATGAGCAACCTTGGAACGCTTGGCCCAGCGCAGCGACAGTTCCATGGAGGTGCGCGCCACGTCTTCGCTGGCCGGGTACGGGGTGCATTCGTCGAAGATCATCACGATGTCCGAGCCCAGATCGCGCTGCACCTGCATCGATTCTTCCGGCCCCATGAATACCTTGGCGCCGTCCACAGGCGAGGCGAAGGTCACGCCCTCCTCCTTGATCTTGCGCATGGCGCCCAGGCTGAACACCTGGAAACCGCCGGAGTCTGTCAGAATCGGGCCTTTCCACTGCATGAAATCATGCAGGTCGCCGTGGGCCTTGATCACCTCGGTACCAGGGCGCAGCCACAGGTGGAAGGTGTTGCCCAGAATGATCTCTGCGCCAATGGCTTCGATATCCCGAGGCAGCATGCCCTTGACCGTGCCATAGGTGCCCACCGGCATGAAGGCCGGGGTTTCGACCGTGCCACGGGGGAAGGTCAGACGACCACGGCGAGCCTTGCCATCAGTGGCCAACAGCTCGAACGACATACGACAGGTGCGACTCATGCTTGATCCTCGGGGGCCGCATCTGATCCCAGAGGTGCAGTCGGCGCCGGATTGCGGGTGATGAACATGGCATCCCCGTAACTGAAAAAGCGGTATCCGTTATCCACCGCAGCCTGATAGGCGGCCATGGTTTCCGGGTAACCGGCGAATGCCGAAACCAGCATCAACAGCGTGGATTCAGGCAAATGAAAGTTGGTAACCAGGGCATCGACCACATGAAACGGCCGGCCTGGATAAATGAAGATATCGGTGTCGCCGCTGAATGGTTTGAGGACGCCGTCACGGGCGGCGCTTTCCAGCGAACGCACGCTGGTGGTCCCGACCGCGATCACCCGACCGCCCCGCGCACGGCACGCGGCCACGGCATCGACCACCTCTTGAGTGACTTCAAGCCACTCGTTGTGCATGTGGTGATCCTCGATGCGCTCGACGCGCACCGGCTGGAACGTCCCTGCCCCCACGTGCAGCGTGACGAACGCCGTCTCGACGCCCTTCTCGGCAATCGCCTGCATCATCGGCTCATCGAAATGCAGCCCCGCCGTCGGCGCCGCCACCGCACCGGCACGCTGGGCGTACACGGTTTGATAACGCTCGCGGTCGGCGTCGTCATCCGGGCGGTCTATATAAGGAGGCAACGGCATGTGCCCGACGCGCTCAAGCAGCGGCAACACCGGCTCGGCAAAGCGCAGCTCGAACAACGCATCGTGACGCGCGACCATCACGGCCTCGCCCCCGCCATCGATCAGAATCGACGAGCCCGGCTTGGGCGACTTACTCGAACGCACATGCGCCAGCACCGAATGCTGATCGAGCACCCGCTCCACCAGAATCTCCAGCTTGCCGCCCGAGGCTTTTTGCCCGAACAGACGCGCCGGAATGACCCGGGTATTGTTGAAAACCATGAGATCGCCAGGGCGCAAATGCTCCAGCAAATCAGTGAATTGGCGATGAGCCAGCGCACCGCTCGGCCCGTCAAGGGTCAGCAAACGGCTGCTGCGTCGCTCCGCCAACGGATGGCGCGCGATCAGGGCATCTGGGAGATCGAAGGTAAAGTCGGCAACACGCATGATGGGGTTCGTCTAGCAGGGCCGGGAAGTTTAGCGGAAAACCACAAAATTGACCATGAAACGTGATTGACCAACGGTAGGCACCTCTCTATACTGCGCCGCCACAAGCCCTGATGGCGGAATTGGTAGACGCGGCGGATTCAAAATCCGTTTTCGAAAGGAGTGGGAGTTCGAGTCTCCCTCGGGGCACCAAATAGCAAGACCTTCAAGGGATTATTTGACTTGAAGGAAAACGAAAACCGGCCATGTTTGAGCCGGTTTTTTTGTGGGCGGAATTCATCGACTCTGCGTTACAACGCGCAGCGCAGGAACGCTCAAACTGCGGCTGCATCATCCCTATCTGGACCTTATGAAGCGGCACATTGCGTGCACAGGCTTTGAAACACTCGCCAGCCAGCCTTTCCACGCGTGATCACTTCCCTCACTCCATAAGGCAGAAGTGCAAAATGCGCCATGACTCATGCGCAGCGTCGGCAAGACCTCGTGAGTCAGCCACCGCCGCAAAGCCCGGTTTTCCGGGACGTAATGGTGAACCAGCAGCGCGAACAGCGCCGACTCGCTAATAAGAAACTGTTTGCTCCACTGGCCATCGCTCCTGAGCCAGGCGGTGCGATGTTGATCGGGATCGAGTTTACGAAGGGAGCGTTCATCGAGGGCTTTGCCCATGAGGCGGGCGGTATCTGCGAGGCAGAACCAGGCCTGGTGATCGAGCTGGAGGGCGCGGAGCTGGCGGTGGTGGCGGATGAAGAGCTGGGGTTCGAAGCAGTCGGTCATTGCCTGATCTCCCGGGACTGGGAAAGCTGCTCGGGCTCAGGATGTTCGAGATGCGCTGCCTGCATAGGTAAAGCTCCTTTGGGGAAGAGCCGCCACCGAAGTCGTCAAACATAAGGGTGGCAGCTGTGCGAGGGTTGACGAACCGGCCCCAAAGACACCGGCAGACCCGAAGGCCTCCGACGCACAGCCGCCATGACACAGGCGTCAAGCACTGAGCTTAACGCATGGTATGAACGCTGATGCGCTTCGGGGGAACAGATCGTCAAATCCGGTCGCTGATCACAACGACGGCCGGGAGACTAGCGTGGGTGTTTTAGAGGGACAAGACAGCAAGAGAAATTCGGAAAGGTCCTACAAATGGAAGATGTACCTGACCCGATAAGGAAAGTTCTCCGGCTTTGCTGCCGCTTCGCGCCAGATCGCGAGCAAGCTTGCTACGGCCCTTCGGCCAGGATCAAGAACTGGCCGGAAGTATCGGGAGAACGCCGAACGAGCTGTGGGAGCGAATTCATTCGCGAGAGGCCCGTACAGTCGACACCTATCGGTCGTCTGTCCAAACATCATCGCGAATGAATTCGCTCCCACAGGGATTACTCATAAGGCACTGCATTTGAGTGGTGCAGCGTTTGCGACGGCGTATGTGCTCAAACCCTCCAAGGAATCCCGGCAGCAGTTCCAAAGTCTAGCCCATCCTGTCCAGCTCAGAAGAAGAGTGAGTTCTTTACCGCATCGACTTATCCCAATCGATTTCGTGACCAGCGTCCTAGCGCTCCCATCCTAAAGATTGCTGCCAGTTGCCATCCAACGACTCATACACCAACCCGGCATAATCACCTGTATTTCCAACGTCCCTCTTTTAAGCGCGCAGACTTTTCCTCGTCCGAGCGGGCCATTGAAAATGCCTCGGGCAGATTATCTTTGAATCCCATCGCCTAGCTCGCGCATGAAATCGATGAGCTCATTATTCCGCGAACTCAAACACCCACAAAAATTGACTCGTCACTTCCCTGACACTCATCATTTCCGGAGGCAGCGGGTATAAATACGACTTATCAATTTATCTGCAAGACGATCATGCTTCCCCCCTATTTCTTCCTGTAAAATAACAAGGACCTGATTTAAAAACTCAAACAATTGGCAGTTAAAGCGTTCTTCAACGAAACACAGTTCTTGATCGAAGGGTGGATCATAATGGGCGACAGCACCATCAACCGCATATCTGGCCAGGTAGTGTTTGATCTGCTTGCGAAGCAGAAATATGTCAAGCCAATACGCCGTCTGCGCGTACTCATGCACAATTTGCGGGAGGGTATCTGGGTCGCACGGCTCATCTTTGCGCAGAAACTCGCCGACGCCCCTGCCAACGTCATACATGAAACTCATGATGTGGCCGTATGTCATTACCCCCTAACCTTGCGCCTCCCATTTACGCGTCAGCCATCGTTTGAAATCATCGAATATTGATCTTTTACCTTCAACCATGCGTTTTTTAATCATCGGCAGCACGATGATCAGCAACTCTGGTTCTTCGCAGCCAAATCGCTCGGGGATAAATAGCAGGTCATACCAGGACAGAAGTTCATATACCGAGTAGTCTTCGGCTTGGTCTTTTTTTAAAAACGACGCGATATCTTTTTCAAGAGACCTGATTTCCAAATAGGTCTTACCGTCGACCCAAATGGTTACTACCTCATCCAAGGAGAGCGTCGAGGTGCGTTGCTCCTCAGGCAAGTGATCCTGGATTCCGTCACCCAGCTCACGCATAAAATCGAGAAATTGCATATATCCACGCATTGGGATCTCAAGGTATTGGATAGGCGGTAACGATAAAGGCAGGCATACGATTGTATTCGGTGAATTCTACGACAACGAGCACGCGCTTCATGCTGAACGGAGTGTCGGGAGAAGAGCGGGTTATACCCCAACCGACTTCCTGAGCAAAATCCATTTTCAAAACTACCCTGTTATCAGTACGTAGTAGTCTTGCCTTGGAGTAGGCCAGCACCTTGTATCTATGTACCCTGAGAACTTGCCCCACCGCCCACTCTGCTTTTTCAAGACTGTTGAAGGTAGACATAACGTCTGCGCTTCTTTTGCGCTTCAATCTTTTTTGTAAAGCGGTTACGTCTTTAGCTACGTGAAATTGAACAGTGTGCCCACCCGGCCCGACCTTTGGAGCATGTGGAAACTTCTCACTGATAGCAACAGTCATTCTTCCTGCCCGGACGGAGGACACCCTAAATGCGTTGTGCAGCGCTGCTGTGGATAAGGGAACCGCAAACTCGGTCGCCAGACCTATGACACGACCAGTCGTACGAGATGCGCCCATCGCCTCTGCAGCATATGCACCAGCCTTGAATGCATACGGGTCAGTTGCCCTCCCAGTTACAAGTTGATTGATAGCGGCAGCTAACTGATCAGACGCATGCACTCCCATCGCAATGCATCCCACTTTGGATATCATCGTCGGGTCGGGCAGCGCACACAGCACTCCTGCTCCGGCCAGCTCGATAATCCCACCCACGAGCGCAGACTGGCGAATATGCGGTTAGACCTTATCTCCGCTTCGGAGAGCGACTCTTGCTCCAAAATCGCCGCCATCTGGGCAAGACTGAGCGTGACGCGAAATTCGTCCTGATCGGGCAAAGTGATTTCCTTATAAACGCGAATTTGGAGGCTTCGTTTAGCCAACGAGGCAAAACAGCGCAGGCTACATATGTGAATGCAACGCTGTAACAGGTAGCGGAGTTCAGCGAACCGCGATTCAGGGCCTGAAAACTAGCGCGAGCTTTTTTGCCGAACAACCCTGCAGCCGGAATTCAGAAGTTTCCTACAGACTCGAACGCTGCTCGGCTACTGATTGGGTAGCTGCGAAGTTCGATTAGCTATCGTACTAGTTGCGAGATTCGGAACGAACTGTGGGAGCGAATTCATTCGCGAGAGGCCCGTACAGTCGACACCTATCGGTCGTCTGTCCAAACATCATCGCGAATGAATTCGTTCCCACAGGGTTTGCTCGCAAGGCGTTGAATCACAGGTGTCGCAAACATCAGCTGTCGCAGGCATCAGGTGTTGCGACAGGGCTTGGCTCTACCCAACGCAACACCTCTCATTACCTTAGAAATCCTGCGAAGTCGGCCGCAGTACGATCTCATTGATATCCACATCCCCCGGCTGTTCGATGGCGAAGGCAATCGCGCGCGCGACGGATTCAGCCGGGATGGCCTGCTTGTAGAACTCGTTCACGACATCGGCACTGGGCTGGTGGCCACTGCCCAGTTTCAGCTCTGAATCCACAGCCCCCGGCTCGATGGTGGTGGTGCGGATCTTGCCGCCGACTTCGTGGCGCAGGCCGTCGGAGATGGCGCGCACGGCGTATTTGGTGCCGCTGTAGACCGAGCCGCCCGGGCTGAACACTTTGATGCCAGCCACCGATGAGATGTTGATGAAGTGGCCGAAACCTTGAGCTTCGAACTTGGGCAGTGCAGCGGCGATGCCGTAGAGGACGCCTTTGACGTTGATGTCGATCATGCGGTCCCACTCGTCGACGCGCAGTTCGGAGAAAGGGGCGATGGCCATGAAACCTGCGTTGTTGACCATGACATCGACTTTGCCGAAGTCCTGGATGGCGTTTGCGACCAGTGCCTCGAGGTCTGCACGACGGGTGACGTCGACGGTGTAGGCCGTTGCTTCGCCGCCTGTAGCTTTGATGTCCTGGACGATGACGTCCATGCGTTCCTGGCGACGTGCGCCTAGGACGACTTTGGCGCCGAGTTTTGCCAGGTGGCGGGCGGTGGATTCGCCCAGGCCGCTGCTTGCGCCGGTGATGACGACGACTTTGCCTTGGATGCCATTGCTCATGATCAATCTTCTACACATTTAAGAGGGTGGTTACGTGTTGAGAGCAAGTTTGCAGTGGATATCTGCATCAGAAAATGGAAGAGTTTGGCTTTGAGAATTCCACTTTCTGGAACACGCTTTCGAGAGGACTGATCAGTGCTCAATCGCATGGAAATGCTGCGGGTCTTTTTGGTGGCCGTGGAGGCGCCGAGCTTTCGTGAGGCGGCAAACCGCTTGGGCACATCGCCACAGAAGGTCACGCGGGCGATTCAGGAACTGGAGCGGATGTTCGCCGAGCCACTGTTTCATCGCAGCACGCGACAGGCCCAGGTCACGGCCTTCGGGGCGCAGATCGCGCAGGAGGCGCGGGAGACGTTGAATCAGTTTGACCGCCTGTTCGTCGCTCATGCCAAGCAACAGAGCAGCGGGGTCACCGGGCGGGTGGGAATCACGGCGCCCCATGCCATCGGCAAGCTGTATCTGGCGAGGTTTCTCAAGCCCTTGATGCAGGCCAATCCGGGCTTACGCATCGAACTGAGCCTGGATGACGAACTGACCGATGCCGTGGCTTCGCGGATCGACATCGGCATTCGCGTTGGTATGGTGCGAGACCGGCGTTATATCGCGCGGGCGGTGTGTCCGGTGCCGTTGATGGTCGTGGCGGCGCCCTCGCTGGTCCAATCCACCGGCGTGCCCAAAAACCTTGAGGATCTGAAGCAACTGCCGCTGTCGGTGCTGATCGACCGCAACAATGGCAGGCCCTGGCCATGGTTCTTCGCCGCCAGCCAGACATATCTGCCGCCCTCCCCTGCATTCTGCTGCGACGACCCGGAAACCGAGCTGGAGTTTGTACTGGCAGGGCTTGCCTTCGCGCAGATGCCGCTGTATCTGGCCGAACCCTGTTTGAGCGAAGGGGCGCTGGTGGAGGTGCTGCCCGAGATCGCGCCGCCATCGATCGATCTGATGATTTACCGCACGCAGTCAGGCCCTGTACCGCCGCGTGTACGAATGGTCTACGACCACCTGATGAAATGTCTGGGGGATTCGCAGATGTTTCCAGCGCGTAAGCCTTGAGCAACACCGCGCTTGTATTGGGTCCCTTCCTCTACAAACCCGCAGTTCTCAACTAGCCTGAACAGTGACTGATCCAAAGCGAATGGACCAAATGTTTAACCTCGCTGATCGGATAAAAACAACAATGAAAGATCCCTACGCGTTCGGTTTCTATTGCGCCCTTTTCGCGCTTGCCGCGATGACCGGGTCTGTCTTTTACGAGTCTTACACAAGTGCCGGTGTTTCAGGTGCGGCACGGGCCTACGACGTTATCAATTCCTGTTCGGCCCTTGTGCAGGCCCTGGCGGCAATCGGCCTGGTGGGGCTTGCGTTCAAGGCGTACCGAGCCTGGAAGAACGAGATCATTCACAACAAGGCGCTGGGCATTATCTGGGACGCCAATGTGGCGTTTCGCGAGATCGAGCTGAGCTTCAACGAATGGTTCTTCGGGCCCAATGCCGTGGAAAAAGCCAACAGTGAGGGGGCGCGAATCACGTCGTTACTGGCCGCCAGCCCATTCGGGGCGAGCCTGCGCAGCTTCAAGAAGCAGTGCATCCTCATCGACAAGGTGGTGATCAAGGACGACTGGCAGTGGGTCAACCACGCCACCGAGCTGGACATGCTCGCCCGCGTGCTGAGCATGGACGCCTTTCGCCCCACCACCAAGGCCAAGGAAACCGCCAACATCATCGACTTTCTGTACTCGCGCGAAGGTGAGGCGCTGAAACGGACTCAGGCCGAGTGGGAAATGTTGATGAAGGTGATCGAGAAAGATCTCGCAGCGCTGGAGGCCGAGTACAGCGAATGAGCTTCACGGCGGCGCGCGAAACAGGATAGAACTGTTGGCGCGCCGATCAGGTCCAAGGGCATGCCTTCCGCTGGATGTCCTGGCGGCTGACCCCTTGCCTTGAGGCCGCTGTTGCCCATGTTTGAACACGTCGACATCCATTATCTGCTGGTCAATTACGGCTATTGGGCGGTGTTCATCGGTTGCTTGCTGGAAGGCGAAACCATCCTGATTCTTGGTGGCCTGGCAGCGCATCAGACGTCTTTGCGCTTGGTCGACGTTATCCTCATTGCCACGCTGGGCGGCATGCTCGGCGACCAGATCCTGTTCTGGACCGGGCGCTATTTCGGCCCGCGCATCCTACCCCGCCTGCACCGTCAGAAAGCCACGATCGACCGGGTGTCCGCGCTGATCAAACGTTACCCCACGATGTCGGTGTTCTCGGTGCGCTTTCTCTACGGCATGCGCCTGGTGGGGCCGCTGGTGATTGGGGCGAGCCGCCTGTCACCGATCCGTTTCTCGCTGATCAACCTGCTGGGCGCCGCGGTCTGGGCCACGCTGTTCGTCATGGGTGGCTACTGGGCGGGCGAGGCGCTGGAGAATCTGCTGGGCAACCTCAAGCCCTATCGCCTGCCGATTTTCATCGGCGTGGTGGTGCTGGCGGCGGGGGTGGCGTTGTATCGGCATCATCGGGCCAAGGTTCGAGCGGGTCGGGTCGCCGAAAAGTAACTCACGCCGGGAATCGCTTACTGCACCCTTCCCATCCAGCCTTCCCACCCTCTATAACGGCAAACCGGAACGTTGATTACAGGGTTGCCACCATGAACACACGCATTACCTCCTCACTGTTGCTCGGCCTGCTGGGTGTTGTTCAGGCACAAGCGGCGGAGCCGGTTTCGCATCTGGATTCCGTGCTGCAGAAAGGCACGCTGGCCGTCTGTACCACCGGGGATTACAAGCCGTACACCTTCCACACCGCCGATGGGCAATACGAGGGGATCGACATCGAGATGGCCCAGGCGCTCGCGCAGAGCCTGGGGGTCAAGCTTGAGTGGGTGCCGACGACGTGGAAAACCCTGATGCCTGACTTCACCGCGGGCAAATGCGACATCGCCATGGGCGGGATTTCAGTGACGCTGGAGCGGCAGAAGAAAGCGTTTTTCAGCAACACCCTGGATGTCGACGGCAAGGTTCCGCTGGTGCGCTGCGACGATGAATCCAAGTACCAAACCGTCGAGCAGATCAACCAGCCAAAGGTGCGTCTGATCGAACCGCAGGGCGGCACCAACGAGGCGTTTGCCCACGCGTATCTGCCCAACGCCTCGCTGGCGTTTCATGACAACAAGACCATTTTCCAGCAGTTGCTGGACAAGCAAGCAGACGTGATGATCACCGACGCCTCGGAGGCGCTGTATCAGCAGAAGCGCCTGCCGGGCCTTTGCGCGGTCAACCCGTCGCGCTACATGCAGTATGGCGAGAAGGCCTACCTGCTGCCTCGCGACGATGCGAGCTGGAAGGCCTATGTCGATCAGTGGCTGCATTTGTCCAAGGCCACGGGCGCGTACCAGAAAATCGTGGGCGAGTGGTTGGCGGTGCCTGGGCAATGAGCCCTGCCTGAGGGCTTGTGCAAGCCTCTGGCGATTGAGCATCATGGCCCTATGATTCTTCGCCAGGGGACCCGGCCACTTCATGAAAACCAGCAGGAGCATCACCCGCGCGTTTTGCATCGAATTGCAGCAGGAGCTGTCGATCGTGGCGGCGCGCCGTGAGTATTTCTCTCAGGAGCCGCCCCGTGCGCGCTTCAGTTTCCTGTGTTCGAGCGAAGCCTGTCGCGCGCAGGGCGTGAGGATCACCGGGGTGCGCTACGACGTCAAACCCCAGGAGAACCCCACCTTCGTTGCCGCGCATTTCCGCGCCAATCCTCATTACGAGCACCACGCTGACTGCGAGTGGGTCGACGAGACCGACGTGGCCAAGCAAATGTCTGCACTCGATGAAACCGAGTCGCAAACAGCGCTGCGCAAGGCCAAGCGCAAACTGGACGACTACATCGACGTGTTCGATCCCGTACTCAAGGAGGGGGCAAAATCAAAGCCTTTCGCAGCCAAGCCTGACGAGGCACTGGACGAAAAGCCTGCGCATATCACGCCTGCATCTGACACCCCGAAAGGCAAACAGACGACAGAAACCCGCACCAACAACCTGGAGCGTCTGGTCGACAGCTTTCGTCAGGCTCAGGCGCAGCTGAGCAAGGAAGAGTTCGCGCTGTTGACCCTGCGCATTCCGGGCCAGGGCGAGGTGTCTCTGCGCTCGTACTTGCGCCACATCAAGTACGCCCAGCCGGGTGAGGACAAGCGCGTCCTGTACGGCGGCGGGCTGGTGGAGCGTTATGGCACGGGCTTCAAGTTCAGGTTCTTTGATCGGCTGCAGGGCAAACGGGTGACGCTGTACGTCTCGCCTGCGCAGATGCAGGCCTATCGCTCCAGCCGCTACATCAGCGAACTGCTGAGCCATGCCGACGAGGTACGCTTCTTTACCGTGTTTGCCTTGGGCACCCTCGCGGTTAGCCCGTCCGGCAAGAGCATCAGCGTTGAAATCGAAGACTTGCGGCACCTGGCGATCGTGCTGGGGCCGGCGAAAGAACAGGCCCCGGAACCGAAATAGCCCTGTATCTGGGCTTACGCCGCGCTGCGCGAACGCACGTATTCGAGAAATGTCTCGAGGTCGGCACCTGAGAGCATACGTGCGACGGACTTCACCTCGTCCATCGGCCAGTCCCACCAGGCGGCCTGCAGAAGTTGGTCACGAATCCCTTCTTCAAAACGCCAGCGAATGAATTTGCAGGGGTTGCCGCCGACCACCGCGAACGGTGGCACATCGCGAGTCACCACCGCTCCCGCCGCAACGATCGCGCCGTGACCGATGGTGACGCCAGACAGGATGGTGGCATCGGCGCAGATCCAGCAATCGCTGCCAATGACCACATCGCCTTTGCTGGGCGCGTAATCCTTGATGTCTTCCAACCCCTTCATCATCGCCGGGAATGGGTAGGTGGTCAGCCAGTCGGTGCGATGCTCGCCGCCCAGCAACACCTTCACCCCGGCGGCGATTGAGGTGTAGGAGCCGACCCGCAAGATGGTGTCGTCGCCGAACTCGAACACTTCAGGAATGCCATAGGTGCCAGTGCCGACGACGTAGTTCGGGTAGCGCAGGCGAATTTTCTCCGGCGCGCGTTCGAGCTTGTCGAGGCTGCGCAGGCGCTTGCGGGTTTTGCGGGTCTTGAGCAGTTCGAGGAATTTCATGCAGGTATCCGGAAACGAAAACAGACGCACCCGCCGCTGATCAACCGTTCTGACGGTGCAGCAACAGGCGCTTGAAGCGACGCAAAGTGGTTTTGTTGAACTGGCGCAGCGGAATGGAGCGCAGCAAGCTCCAGGCGTATTTCTTGTCGCTGACGACAGCGTACTTCAAGGCCTTGTTGATGATGGCTGTCAGGCCTCGGCCATACGCGGGGTGCGAACGATAGGGGGCGATGGTGCGCATGTCGGCGTCGAGCAATACTTTGTAGCGACGCGACAGATTGTTGGGATGACGACGATAGCGGGTCACGGTCACCGGCAACACATGCACTTCATAGCCTTTGCTGGCGATCTTCAGGGTCATCTGAAAATCCTGCACGCGGATGTCGGGGTCATAGAAATCCACGGCGCGCAGCGCGGTCATGCGGTACAGCGACACCGGCGCACCCACCACCACGGCGTCCGCAAGAATCTCCTCGAAACTCAGCTTCTTGATGGCCGAGAGCTTTTGCGTCTTGGTGTCGTTGCCATCCGAATCCATGTAGATGATCAGCGCGCCGACGCAGCCCACTTCAGGGTGCTGATCGAGGTAGTCGGCACGCAGGCGCACCGACGAAGGCAGCATGATGTCATCCAGATCCGGGGTGCAGACGTAGTCGCCGCGCGCGTATGTCAGGCCATGGTTCAGCGCGGCGCTAACCCCCTGGTTGGCCTGAGAATAGAGTTGAAAATCGTAGGTTTGCTGCAGTTTTTCAAGCATTGCGACGCTGTTGTCGCTCGATCCGTCATCAATGATGATGACTTCGAAATTTGGGTAGTCCTGCGCGAAGATGCTGGCGATCGCAACATCCAGATACTTTTCTGCGTTGTAGCAGGGAGCGATGATCGATACGAGGGGCATCGATTCATTTCCTGTCCGGACGGCTGGGGTGGTGTGTTCAGTCATACGCGTGTTTTTTGCTTCTCTACGACGAGATCGTGTGTGTTTCGTAACGATCCTTGTACAAAACCAGCACATGATGCGGCAAAGCGATCACTTTTGTCATGGACAGAATAGGGACTGTGCGGCCAGAAAAGAAGCCACTGCCTGCATCAAGCAGTAATTGCTCTGAAGGGAGCACACTCATCGACCCATAAAAAAACCCGTCGTTCTCGCGAACGACGGGTTTTTTGTGTTGCTTTCGGGCGTCTAAGGCGCTGCGTATGTAATCAGCAGCTCCTTAGTGACCTGAAAATCCAGCGACATCGCCACGCTCAAGGCTGTAATCGTGAAGATGGAGAACACGAACAGCTTGCGCGCCCAAACGGTGTCATCCTTGGCCTTGTAGCCTGTCCAGGCCATGTACAGCCAGTACATGCCCATGGCTGCGGCAACGGCCAGGTAGTTGAGCCCGGCGTAACCGCCGAAGGTCAGCATCAGGGTCGCCAGCAGAAACGCCAGGATGTAGATCAGGATGTGCCGCTTGGCCACCCGGATGCCGCGCTTGACCGGCAAAACCGGAATCGAGGCCGCCAGGTAGTCGTTGAAGCGGAAAATCGCGATGGCATACGAGTGAGGCATCTGCCACAGGCTGAACATGACCAGCAAGGTCAGCGCTGCAAGGTCGAAGCTGTTGCTGACTGCGACGTAACCGATAACCGGTGGCATCGCACCCGACAAACTGCCAACCAGCGTGCCGTGAACGGATTTGCGCTTGAGGTACAGGCTGTAGAAGCCCACGTAAATCACGAATCCGATCACTGCGAACAACGCCGCCAGCGGGTTGGCCTTGAAGTACAACAGGCCGACACCCACCACACCCAGCACCGTGGCGTAGACCAAGGCGAGTTTCACAGAAACCAGGCCCTGAACCAGGACACGGTTTCTGGTGCGCTCCATTTTCAGATCGATATCACGATCGATGCAGTTGTTGAAAACACAACCGGAAGCCACGACCAGCGACGTACCGATCATCGCAATAAGGAACAGGCCAAAATCGACATGCCCCTTGGATGCGAGGAAAAAGCCACCAGCCACCGAAAGCACGTTACCGAAAATGATCCCCGGTTTGGTGATTTGGATAAAGTGCTTCAGTGACATCAGGTTTTCCTCACTTCGCCATCATGAACGTGTGAATGCTGAACATGATCCACACAGACAGACCGACCAGCAGAAGGATGACCAGCGACGCGAACGCGAAAGTGATCACGTTGTTACGCTGGGCTGCCGAACGGTCCAGGTGCAGGAAGTACACCAGGTGAACCAGAACCTGCACGATTGCGAAGATCAGCACGATCCACAGAGTGGCGGCTTTCGAAAGCGTCGGGAACATCACCAGACCGAAAGGAATCGCGGTCAGGATGATCGACAGGACGAAACCGACCATGTACGACTTGAAGCTGCCGTGGCTGGAATCGTCGTGGGAGTGATGCGAATTAGCCATTTAAATGGTCCCCATCAGGTAGACAACGGTGAACACACAGATCCAGACAACGTCCAGGAAGTGCCAGAACAGGCTGAGCATGCTCAGGCGGGTCTGGTTGGTCGAAGTCAGGCCGTTCTTGCTCACCTGATACATCAGGATCGCCATCCAGATCAGACCGCTGGTTACGTGCACACCGTGGGTACCGACCAGCGTGAAGAACGCCGACAGGAAACCGCTGCGGTTAGGGCCGTAGCCTTCTTCGATCAGCAGGTGGAATTCGTTGATTTCCATGCCGATGAAGCCCAGACCGAACAGGAAGGTGATGAACAACCAACCCAGAACGCCAGCCTTGTTGCCTTTGTGCATCGCCAGCATCGCGAAGCCGTAGGTGATCGAGCTGAGCAACAGGCAGGCGGTTTCGCCCAGCACGTATGGCAGCTCGAAGATGTCGTGGCCCGAAGGACCACCGGCGACGTTGTTAACCAGTACTGCATAGATTGCGAAGATCGACGCAAACAGGATGCAGTCGGTCATCAGGTATATCCAGAAGCCGTAGATTTTCATCTCGCCGGCATCGTGGTGATCATGGGCGTGGTCATGATCGTGATCGTGACCTTTCGCCCCATCAAATACTAAGTTCGACATTGTTTATGCCTGCTCCAGCTTGTTGACAGGAGAGTTCGCCTGGGCGTTACGCACCGAGGCCAGGATCTTGTGTTGCTCGCCTTCAATACGTGCCACTTCGGCAGCCGGAACCATGTAGCCCTGATCATCACGCGAAGCGTGGATGACGAAGTAGACGATGGTGCCGATCAGACTGGCAGCGGCCAGCCAGAAGATGTGCCAGATCATCGCGAAGCCGAAGACGGTGAGCAGAGCGCCCATCACCAGGCCAGTCGCGGTGTTGTTCGGCATGTGGATGTCGGAGTACTTGGCCGGAACCTTGTACGCTTCACCATCACGCTTGGCGGCGTAGAACGCATCGATTTCTTCAGCCTTCGGCAGTTCTGCGAAGTTGTAGAACGGCGGCGGCGAGGAAGTGGACCACTCCAGGGTGTGGCCATTCCATGGGTCACCGGTCAGATCGCGGTTCTGCTCGCGGTCACGGATACTTACGTAGATCTGGATCAGCTGACAGGCGATACCGATCATGATCAGCGCGGCGCCCCAGAAGGCAACGTGCAGATAAGGCGTCCAGTCCGGGTTGTCAGTGGTGTTCAGACGACGGGTCATGCCCATGAAGCCCAGAGCGTACAGGGGCATGAATGCCACGTAGAAGCCCGAGATCCAGAACCAGAACGCTGCCTTGCCCCACTTCTCGTTCAGTTTGAAACCGAACGCTTTAGGGAACCAGAACGCGAAACCTGCGATGTAGCCGAATACGGCACCACCGATGATCACGTTGTGGAAGTGCGCGATCACGAACAGGCTGTTGTGCAGAACGAAGTCAGCACCCGGGATGGCCAACAGTACGCCGGTCATACCACCGATGGAGAAGGTGATCATGAAGCCCAGGGTCCAGCACACTGGCGCGGTGAAGCGCAGGCGGCCCTGATAGATCGTGAACAGCCAGTTGAACAGTTTCACACCCGTCGGGATGGAGATCAGCATCGTCGCCAGACCGAAGAAGGCGTTGACGCTTGCACCCGAACCCATGGTGAAGAAGTGGTGCAGCCACACCATGAAGCCCAGCACCGAAATCGCGCCGGAAGCGTAGATCATCGAGTGGTGGCCGAACAGGCGCTTGCCGGTGAAGGTCGAGATGACTTCGGAGAAGACACCGAACGCCGGCAGAATCAGGATGTAAACCTCAGGGTGACCCCACGCCCAGAACAGGTTCACGTACATCATCGGGTTACCACCCAATTCGTTCGTGAAGATGTGGAAGTCCAGGTAACGGTCCAGGGTCAGGAACGCCAGGGTGCCAGTCAGGATCGGGAACGAAGCCACGATCAGGACGTTTGCCCAAGTGCAGGTCCAGGTGAAGATCGGCATGTCCATCAGTTTCATGCCTGGGGTGCGCATCTTCAGCACGGTAACCAGGAAGTTGACGCCTGTTAGCGTTGTCCCCAGACCCGATAGCTGCAGTGCCCAGATGTAGTAGTCCACACCCACGCCCGGGCTGTAGCCCAGCTCGGAAAGCGGCGGATAGGCAACCCAACCGGTACGTGCGAATTCGCCGACGCCCAGAGACACGTTCACCAGAACCACGCCAGAGATCAGCAGGTACAGGGACAGGGAGTTCAGGAATGGGAAGGCAACGTCGCGAGCGCCGATCTGCAGAGGCAGAACGATGTTCATCAGACCGGTGAAGAACGGCATCGCCATGAAGATGATCATGATCACACCGTGAGCGGTGAAGATCTGGTCATAGTGTTCAGGCGGCAGATAGCCAGGCGAACCTTCAGTGGCCAGGGCCAGCTGGGAACGCATCATGATGGCGTCGGCAAAACCACGCAGCAGCATGACCATGGCGATGATGATGTACATCACGCCGATTTTCTTGTGGTCGACCGACGTCAGCCACTCGGTCCACAGGTAGGTCCACTTCTTGAAATACGTGATCAGACCGAAAACCGCCGCACCGCCGATAGCGATCATGGCGAGCGTGATCATGACTATCGGTTCGTGGAACGGTATCGCGTCCAGACTTAATTTACCAAACATCGTTTACTCCTCTGCCTGCGCAGCTGAATTCTTGCCCATGTCCATCCCTTCCATACCGGCCACTTCTTTCTTCTCGTGGACAATCTTGCCCGGCTTCATACCCTCATACTTGTCGATGATGATCTGGAACAGGTTCGGAGTGACCGAGGAGTAGAGTTCAACGGGGTTACGCTCGCTAGGCTTGGCCAGAGCGGTGTATTCGTCGTTTGCCAGTTTTTTCGGAGAATTCTTGACCTCGGCGACCCAGGCGTCGAAACCAGCCTGATCGGTAGCCGTTGCCTTGAACTTCATGCCGGTGAAGCCTGCGCCGCTGTAGTTGGCGGAGATACCGTCAAACTCGCCATTTTCGTTGGCGATCAGGTGCAGCTTGGTCTGCATGCCGGCCATCGCGTAGATCTGGCCACCCAGTGCAGGGATGAAGAACGAGTTCATGACCGAATCGGAAGTGATGCGGAAATTGATCGGGGTGTGAGCCGGGAAGACGATCTTGTTGACGGTGGCGATACCCTGTTCCGGGTAGATGAACAGCCATTTCCAGTCAAGCGCGACCACTTCGATGGTCAGAGGCTTCACGTCGGATTCCAGCGGACGGTATGGGTCCAGCGCGTGGGTGGACTTGTAGGTCACATAGCCCAGCACGATGATGATCGCCAGAGGAACCAGCCACACCACTAGTTCGATCCTGGTCGAATGGGCCCAGTCAGGCGTGTAGGTTGCGCTCTTGTTCGAGGCGCGGTATTTCCAGGCGAAGATGATGGTCATGAAGATGACCGGCACCACAACCAGCAGCATCAGCAAGGTTGCCGTGATGATCAGATCACGCTCTTGCATGCCGATGTGGCCCTTGGGATCCAGCAGGGTGTAATCGCACCCGCTGAGCAGGAGCATGCTGAAAAGGGCCAAGAAGCCAAAAAACCTGGGGTACCTTTTTTTACTCATCTCACGACCTCTAAAAGCAGCTTTCGCATCGCAGTTGGGTTTCGACCGCCAACACTTCACCCTGCCAGGTGCTGGCAAATTTTTGGGATTGAACAGGGGCCTGTCAGGAAGCTTATGGCCTCGTAACAATTCCGGTTTTGCTGTGGTTTCTTATTCGAATGGTGGCAACCGCCAATGCGGTCCAGATCCCTTGGCGCAGACATTCAGAATTTGACGCAAGAGGCCATCCAAACGGTGTCTACAAGGCGTAAAAACGCTTTCTGGCCTCGATTTCCGCCGCCTATCAAGTGATGGGGGCGTTAAGTGGGGGCGATTGTAGATACGTAAAGTTTTATTGACTATGAGTTTCTGCGCAACAGTTAATTTCCGGATCTGTAAGAATGCGCGCATATGCCGCACCTCGAAAACCCTGGAAGGCCCCAAAAAACCTAAGGCATTCGGGGCGGTTTTTTACGCAAGACTTTGTAATCAACGCGCTTTCATTCTGTTACGAATGATGCCAGTCGGTACCAGAATTACAGTGAGAACAAAAGCGATGAGTGCCCATTGCGCAAGCGACAGTCCGAACACTGGCGGATATGGCGTCTCACAGAAGCCCGCGACCTGAAAACCGAGAGGAAACAGGTTCGCCAGTGGCAGCCCGTCGACGATGGGTTGCAGGACGTCAATCCCGCAGCTCTCGGTGGGATGGCTCTGAATCCAAACGTGACGCCCCGCTGCAACAATCCCGCCCACGGCACTCAAGGTCACCAGCGCCTCGCAGATGGTCAGACTCAAACGGCCCGGCATGGCTGCGCCGATGAAGGCGAAGATGGCGATGAACAGCAACGCGTACCGCTGCAGGATGCACAGCGGGCAAGGCGCCTCGCCCAGTACGACCTGCATGTACAGCGCCCCGCCGATCAACGCCAGGCTGATGATGCCCAGCAGGACCAGGAACTGCTTTTCGCGCCGCAGGTAAATCATCTCGTCAGTCATTCACATACCCTTTGAATGTGGTGTCCGTCAGATCGACAGATCTGTCTTGTCACGTGCCCCGGCTGTCGGGAAAGCCGGCAATTCTACCATTGTCGCGGCAGCACGCCGGTGCAGATGGTGAACAGGTCCGCATTACCCGAACATTAAGCAAAACACGTAACAATCGACCCCCACTCCCCCGTCTCCTTCTATATATATAGAAGCGTGCGACGCTTTGCCGCAGGGACGAATCGCCACACCCTTCCTTATATATAGAAGGATGCGGCTTTATGTCGCAGGTCGGCTCACTCCAGCGCAGACGCCGGGCCGAAGAACTCGTAGCGCGCCTGCTTGTCCGGCACACCCGCGGCCTTCAGCTGACGCTTGACCGCGGCCATGAATCCTTTGGGCCCCAGGAAATATGCATCCAGATCGCGGTCTTCCGGCAGCCACTGCTCCAGACGCGCCTGATCCAGCAGCCCGACACCGTGGGCCGCAGGGCTGACGCCGTCGTCCTCGCTGTACAGGTAGAAGCGCTTGAGCTGCGGATGCTTGCCCGCCAGATCTTCGATCCAGTCGCGAAAGGCGTGAACCGAACCGTTGCGTGCGCAGTGGATGAAGTGCACCGGGCGAGAGGTGTCCAGCGCTGCCTGCAGCATCGCCAGCGTCGGAGTAATGCCAACGCCACCACTGATCAGCACCAGCGGTTTATCGCTGTGGGCCAGAGTGAACTCACCCGACGGCGCGAACAGGCTGATACTGTCGCCCACATTCAGCTTGTCGTGCAGGTAATTGGACGCCCGCCCGCCAGGCTCGCGCTTCACGCTGATACGGTACTGGTTGTTGCCGGCGAGCGCCGACAGCGAGTAGTTGCGACGGATCTCCTCGCCGTCCACGAACAACTGCATGCCGATGTACTGGCCGGGGGTGAAGTCGAGGATCGGCTGACCATCGGCCGGCGCGAAGTAGAACGACGTGATTTCCGCGCTTTCCGCCACTTTGGCCACGACCTTGAACTCACGCGCGCCGCGCCAGCCGCCCGGAGCGAGAGCCTTCTCTTCGTAGATCTGTTCTTCAGCGCCGATCAGAATGTCTGCCAGTTGCTGATAGGCATTGCCCCAGGCTGCGATGACTTCGTCAGTGGCGATTTCGGCACCGAGCACTTCGCGGATGGCTTCCAGCAAGCACTCGCCCACCAGCGGGTAGTGCTCGGGCAGGATCTGCAGGGCGACGTGCTTGTTGATGATCTTGGCCACCAGATCGCCCAGTTGTTCAAGCTGGTCAATGTGGCGCGCATACATCAACACGCCATTGGCCAGGGCGCGAGGCTGATCGCCACTGGCCTGATGGGCCTGGTTGAACAGCGGGCGAACCTGCGGGTAGCGGCTGAGCAGCTTCTTGTAGAAATATGTGGTCAGGGCTTCACCGCCGCTTTCGAGCAGTGGGACAGTGGATTTGACGATGGCACGATCCGAAGCATTCAACATGATTGACCCCTGCGACTCGGTAAGTAATGGACTACCTTGCCTGTATCAGGAAACGTGCCACAATTAATTTCTATATTTTTCAATGGGTTATCTAATAATTGTCATTTTGACTCATAGCGCATCGAAGTCATAAAGACAAACCACAGGTCATTTCGACAACATTCCCGGGTGCTCGAAACGTCGTACAGGCCAAAAGCGCTAAAGCCTGCCTGCGCGGAGTCGATAAACCGACATCGAAAGCTGTTTGCTGGCATCGGCTGCAAACAGATACCGCATCACAGAAGGTTCATATGTCCAAAAACGTCCGCGCAGATTCACTCTCGCTTCTGCTGTTCACGTTACGCAGCGGAAAGCTGATGGCGATCAACCTGCTCAAGGTCAGCGAAATCATTCCCTGCCCTCCTCTCACGCGCCTGCCCGAATCGCACCCGCACGTTAAAGGTGTGGCGACACTGCGCGGCAACTCGCTCTCAGTCATCGACCTGAGTCGCGCCATTGGCGAGCGACCGTTGCTCGACCCCGACGGCGGCTGCCTGATCGTCACTGACGTCAGCCGCTCCAAGCAGGGTTTGCATGTGCAGGCGGTCAGCAAGATCGTCCACTGCCTGACCACCGACATTCGCCCGCCGCCCTTCGGTTCGGGCAATAAATCGTTCATCACGGGCGTGACGCAGGTCGACGGCACGCTGGTCCAGGTGCTGGATATCGAGAAAGTCATTCACGGGATTTCCCCTGCGCAGATCGCGGCGCAACCTGCCGAGCTCAGCCCCGAAGAGGTGGAAGTCTTGACCAAGGCGCGGATCCTGGTAGTCGATGACAGCCAGGTCGCGCTGCAACAATCGGTCATCACCCTGCGCAATCTGGGCATCGAATGCCACACCGCGCGCAGTGCTCGGGAAGCGATCGATCATCTGCTCGACCTGCAAGGCACCGCGCAGCAGATCAACGTGGTGGTATCCGACATCGAGATGTCGGAAATGGACGGCTACGCATTCACGCGAACCCTGCGCGAAACGCCTGACTTCCAGCAGCTTTACGTGTTGTTGCACACTTCGCTGGACAGCGCGATGAACGCCGAAAAAGCCAAGGCTGCAGGCGCCAACGCGGTGTTGACCAAGTTTTCCTCACCCGAGCTGACACGATGCTTGATCGAAGCTGCGCGCACAGTCGAGACCCAAGGGATCTGAGGCCCGCTCCCGGCGACGTATCCACCGGCCATTACTGGCTGATGCGTCGCGACCTTGACCAGCCGCCTCACGAGGTAATCTGGCCAGCAGATCTGCGCCTGACAGATTTCACCCTCCAGAATGCAGCCGCCGTGCACCAGCTGTTGATGCTCGGCACCAAGCTGGGTGGCGGTCGCGTGGCGGATTTCAAGACCTGGCTGGACGCATTCGAAAGCGACCCGGAGTTCGATCCACAACTGTGCTTTGTTGTGCAGGACCCGCTGGGGGTGGTCGCTGTCGCGCAATGCTGGACCAGCTCATTCATCCGCAATCTGGTGGTTCATCCACGCATGCAAGCTCGCGGCGTGGGCCAGACGTTGCTGGGGCACGTGTTTCAGGCTTTTGCCGAGCGTCGCGAAGGGCGTGTGGATCTGAAGGTCATGGAAGACAATCTTAAGGCGCGGCGCCTGTATGAGCGCGCTGAAATGTACTACGTGCGGCGCCACGAACTAGAACCCCGTTGAGCCAGTCAAAGTCGTTGTCATTCTGCTGATAACGACAACGATGGAGCCCCCATGAAAAGGACCACCCTGCTGTTTCTCGCGCTTACTGCCATCGCAGGTCAGGCCAGCGCTTCCAGCCCGGACGCCTGGAAAGCCTTCGACAAGACCCTGGTCGACAGCTGCGTCGCCGCCAGCTCCTTGAAAAACGCTAAGCCCGCCGGCGCTTCTGCGATGTTCGATGACAGCGTCGGCTACAGCGCACTGCTGATCAAAGGCCAGTACAAGCAGGCCTTCATGAAGAATAGGACGGGCACCGAACTGTGCCTCTACGACCGCAAGAACAAGAAAGCGCTGATGACTGAGTGGGACAACGTCACCACGCTGCCGAAGAAATAGGCCTGAGCTGCCCCAGACGCTGGCGCATAACTTGCTGCAAATGCCGCCATTTCCAAAACCCTGCTTTGCGCTGACAGATTTTCAACGCAGGGTCTGGATACATTTTTTCTGGTTTGGCGGCGTTTTGTTTCGATGAAAACCCAGTTCTCCTGCGTCGGTTGTGGCAAATGCTGCACCGATCATCATGTTCCGCTGACACTGTCGGAAGCCGCGCAGTGGGCGGCTGATGGTGGTTCGGTGATCGTCTTGACCGAAGCCTTTCTGGCCGACGGCTTTGGCGTTCCCCCTGAGCAGATCACCCACGCCACACGTCGCTCGCAGCCCATCAGCAGTGGCTCGGCCCAGGCCAGAGTTGCCATCACCTTTGCGGCCTACAACGCGGGGCGCTGCCGAAATCTTGACGCCGACAACCGCTGCCGTATCTATGAAAGGCGGCCGTTGGTATGCCGTATCTACCCCATGGAGATCAATCCGCACATCCCGCTGCGCCCCGAGACCAAGAACTGCCCGCCTGAATCCTGGACCCAGGGGCCGGACCTGATCGTCGGCGGGCAACTGGTCGATCGACAGCTGATGGCGCTGATTGAGCAGTCCCGCCAGGCGGACCGCGACGACATCGCCCGTAAGCAGGCCATCTGCATGGCGCTGGGCATCAATACCACGGCGCTCAAGGGCGACGGTTTTGTGGCGTACCTGCCGGACATGGACGCTTTCGCTACTGCTGTCGCGCGTTTCAGCACCGGGGAATTGCCTGCAATTACCGATAACGGCTGGGGCTTTCGCGTCGCAGGCCACGACGCTAGCCACACCCTGCTCCAGGCAGGCGCTCGCGTGGAGACAACAGAGGCAATGAGCTATATGTTCATCCCTTTGCAAAGCGCCTGAGACCCTTCGATGAAAAGCGTTGCGATTGTGCTCTTTCCCCATGTTCAGTCGCTGGACGTGGCCGGCCCGCTGGATGTGTTCGCCGAAGCCAATCGCTTCGTGGCCGAGGGCGACGGCTACACGATCACCACCATTGGTGCCGCGCCCTATCCGATCAATGCCTCGAACGGCATGCCCCTGGGCGCGCAATACCCGCTGGCAGAGGCACCAAAAGCATTCGATATTCTGCTGGTGCCGGGCGGCCCGCTGCTGCCCGAAAGTGAAGAGATGCCGCACCTTACCGCGTGGTTGCATGAAGCAACGCCACTGGCCGGGCGCTATGGCTCGATCTGCACCGGGGCGTTCATTCTCGGCCATGCCGGGCTGCTCGATGACAAACAGGCCGCGACCCACTGGAGCCATGCGCAGCAGTTGGCGGACCTGTTCCCGAGAGCGCGGGTCGAGCCGGACCGGATCTATGTGCGTGATGGCAAACTCATGACCTCGGCGGGTGTCACGGCGGGGATCGACATGGCACTGGCGCTGGTGGCCGAGGACCACGGCCCGGCGATTGCACTGGCCGTCGCCAAGCGCTTGCTGGTGGTGGCTCAGCGTCAGGGCGGGCAGTCGCAATTCAGCCCCTACCTCAATGCCTCGGTGGACGATGACTCGCCGGTGGCGAAGATTCAGCGCTACGTCATGGAGCACATCAGCGAGCCGTTTTCAGTAGAGCGCCTGGCGCAAGTGGTGTCGATGAGCCCGCGCAGCTTTGCCCGGGTGTTCGCCCGCGACGCCAAGGTCACGCCCGCCGAGTTCGTACAGCGGGCCCGAATCGACGCTGCCCGGCGTTTGCTGGAGGGCAGCGAGATGGTGATCAAGGCAGTGGCGTATCACTGTGGCTTCGGCAGCGCGGCGCGCATGCGGCTTATTTTCAGCCAGCGCCTGGGCGTCACGCCGACGCAGTATCGGGACAGTTTTCGCAAGGAAGGGTGAAGACGCTGCAGATGCCTGGATGGAAAGCAGAACTGTGGGAGCGAATTCATTCGCGAGAGGCCAGTACTGGCAGCAAATCTTCATCGCCAGAACTATTTTTCGCGAATGAATTCGCTCCCACAGAGGCTAGCAACAAACCCGCACGATTCGGGCGTTCAGCTACCGATCAGCGCTTGCCCATCGAACGCCGGGTGCCGGACGGTGCGGCGCCCGGGCGTTTGTCGTGATTCGATTTGCCCGCGCCTTTGTAAGGGGTCGTCTGCTTCTTGGCGTGCAGCAACTCGCCCGGTTTGAAGGGGAAGCTGAACGCCGGAATCGCCGGTTTTTTCTCGCCGGATTCGGCGTGGGTATCAGCAGGTTCGACAGCCAGGTCGGGAGCTGATGGGTGTTCGAGGGTGGTCATGAAAGCTCCGTAATCGCTAGACGGTCGAGGGATGAGCAGGCGCTGCCCGCAAGCCGCGCAGCATACCTCAATCCCCTCCCGGCCGCCCGTGACAGCCGAGCAACGGCCTATTTGTAGAACAGATCCACCAGCACTTCGGCGGAAAACGCGCCGGGTGTCGGGGTGTTGGTCTGCCACACCAGCTCGGCGTTGAAATCAGCGGTGGCCGAATAGGTGCCGTCCGGCAGATCAATAATGTGAAACGGCTCGTTGAAACGGATCGGCCGATGAGCAGGCGCATGGGTGATGCGGATGCCGATGCTGTCGTTATTGCTCGGCACCAGCACGTCCCCCGACAGCGTGCCGGACACCGGCGTGAATCTGGCATTGAGGCTGAAGGGCGAATCGCAGATGCGGCTGGCGGCCAATGCAAAACGCTGAAAGGTCGCCACCTCGCCCACCCGAACATTCCTGATCGGCACGATGCCAAATTCAACGGTTTCCGGCAGCACACGCAGCTCAGCGTTACAGGCCACAAAGCGCAACCCCATGAGGTTGTTGATGACGTAGTTGAGGTTGTTGTCGGGCAGTGGATTCATGCCATCAACGCTGTCTACCTGAAACATGCGGTAGTCGGTAACGCCACTGGCCACACCTGAGGGCGGCGTCGGGCCGTACTTCTGGATGAACACCGAAAACGGCAGGTTGAAGCGGGCCTTCGGGCAAGCCGTGACGTTACCGGCGCCCTCGGTGCAGGCAGGCAGCACCTGCTGCGTGGGAATTCGCCCGTTGCTTTGCACGTAATCGATACCGTTGAGTGTCAGGCCTGCCCGAATACCTTCGCCGATCTGAACGTTGTCCGGGTTCAGGTACAACACCACTTCTTCGGCAGGCCCGGATTGCTCACGCGAACACTCCACGGCCACATTCAGCCGGTCTGAACGCCAGACCACACTTGCGTCTGGCAACGTCGCAGGGATGGCGACGCTGCTGTTCAGGTCGGCGCGAATCACGGTCTCGCCCGAGCCTTGGGTTTTGCAGGTCATGGCCATGCCGGTGGCCGGCATCAGCAACGCCAACAGAAACGCCGGACACCTGCGTGAAAAAGAAAAGGTCGTCATGGTCAGCATTGCTCTGTCGTTGAAGGAAACGAAAGTACCTGCACGCAAAACTCGCGCTGCCCGCCGTAATCGGTCAGGGCCTTGAAGCGCAGACGCCCCTCCCCGACCGGCCCGGAAAGCCCAAGTGCATGTGCGGAGAAAGGTTCGAGCATCAGGTCTTCACGAATCGCGCGACCGTTGAGCGCAATGTTCAGCAGCGAGACATGGAAGGGTGTCGGGTTACGCACGTGAAGCACGTCGGAGTTCTGAGCGTCCCGTTGCCAGACGAGGCGCATAGGCACGTCGGACGGATCCCCGGCAAGGCCCGGCGGGCGATAGAACACGTTGATGCGCTGGCGCACCGCAATGTTCAACTGCTGCGGCGCGGCGCTACGACGAGGCACTTCCAGCACGTACAGGTGCAGCAGCGACTCGCGATCGGTTGGCATCCCGATACCTTCATAAAGCACCCGCAGTGTTTGTCTGCCCTGGGCCGCAAGTTGCGCCAGCGGCGGCGTGAGCACGAACGGCAAGTCTTGCGAGGTGGGCTGATCCGCCTTGGCATCGGCGATCCAGGCCTGAATCAGCACCTGCGCGGTGCCCGGATTACTGACCTCGATCGTCGCCTCACGAAAACGCCCGTCGAACACCAGGCGTGTTCCGGCCAGCGATACCACGGCGTGAGCATCGAGGCAGAACAGCATCGCCAGGACGCATTTCACGATGGTGCCCTTCAGCGAGGCCTTCATCGGCAGACCACCTTGACCCGATCGTAGGTCCGCTGCGGGTCCCGCGCAGGCAGCTCGAATGGCGCCTGACACTGTTGATCCGACCATTTCACCACCAGCGCGCCACTGTCCTGCTCGCTCAATACCAACGCGCGGCCAGTGGGATCGACGGCTGCCAGCAGCTTGCCGTGCTCGTCCTCCACCATGGCGCCAAGGGGTAAATGGCTGGCGTCTTCGCGCACCAGCTCAAACTGCACACGTCGCCCCACCTGGGCCTTGAAATTCACCACAGGCACCGCACCGCGACGCGGGATGACCTGAGTGACGGCGTTTGCCAACTCGACATCGGCGCCCAGTTGGCGGGTGTCGAGGCTGACCCAGTTGGCTCGATAAGGTTGGGCGTAAGGCAGGATCGCGTAACCGTTACTCGCGGTTTCGATGTTGCTGTAATTGCTCAGGCGAGCCCCCGGAACATCCTTGACCCGCACCAGCGCGAAGGTTTCGCCCAGAGGCTGGCCAAAATTCACGCCCCCCGCATGAGCAACCACTGACCCGGCCGCGCCCATGCTGAAAGCCTTGAAGTCGCGGCCCTGACCGTAGCCAGCGTCGAAGCGGCCAAAGCCAGTGGTCGTGTTGAGCTTGCCGAACCCCGATGAGCCCGAGCGGCTGTCGCGCCCAGCCTGCAGCGAATAGAAGGTGTTGCGATCATCGAAGACCTGACCGTTCAGGCCCGCCTGCAGATCCTGATCACCCGAGCCGTCGCGCACGGCATTGAAAAACGCCCGCGACGAGGACGGACTGTCGCCCAGCGGCAGGCTCAAGGTGAGCGCGATGCGGTTGTCCGACTGGCGTTGCCCGTCGCGCAGAAACGTCTGGTTACGCTCCAGCGACACGCCATAGCTGAGGCTGCGCCACGCCGCGTTCCACGACAGGTACAGCTGCCGAGTCTTGCCGGTGGCATCCCAGTAACGCTGCTCGGATCCGGTAAAGCTCAACGACGCAGACTGCTCGGGTAGCGCCTGGGTCAGGTTGAATTCGATGCGGTCCCTGGCGCGCGCAACGCTGTTGCCCTCGATGGCGCGGCGCTCTTCGACATGCTCATCGAAGGTGCGGTACTGGTCGGTGGAATAGCGATAACCGGCGACGGCCAGGGTGGTGTTGGTCGGGGCCAGGGTGTTGGCATAACGTACGCGCAGGCTGTGCCCGGCGTGGCTTTCACGCACCTGCTGGCTGCTCGATTGAGTCAGGTCCACAGACACCGCGCCCAACCCGGTATTGGCCCCCGCACCGATATTGACCGCGCGAAAATCCTCGGCCATCTGTGCGCCGCCGGACAGCGTGACCCGCTCCGTCAGACCGTAGATCAATGTCGCACTGGAGAACGACGGCGAATCGCCCCCGTCATCAAAGCTGTCGTACTGACCCGCAGCGACGCTATAGCGCAACGTGCCTTTGGGCACCATGATTGGCAATGACGCGTAGGCCTGTACGAAAACGCGCTTGCGCCCGTCAGCCTCAGTGACAGTCACCTCCAGATCACCGTTCGAGCCGCTGGGGTAAATGTCCGAGATCTCGAATGGCCCCGGCGACACGTTGCCGCTGTAGAGCACGAAATCGTTCTGGCGCACCTCCACAGTGGCGTTGGTTTCGGCGATGCCCCGAATGACTGGCGCGTAAACCCGTTCGCTGTCGGGCAGCATGCCGTCGTCGGACGCCAGCATTGCACCTGTGAACCGCACGCTGTCGAAGACCTGCGAATCGGTGAAGGTTTCGCCCAGGGTCAGCTGGCTCTTGAGGGCGGTCACGTCGCGCTGCAGGAAAGTCCTGTTGCTGCGAAATCGATAAGGCTGAGCATCGCCGTAGACCACCGAGGACTCGTTGCGCAGTCGCCATGCCCCAAGATTCAGACCGTTGCGCAGGCCGAGGTAATACTGGTCCTGAGTCTGATCGCGGCGCACGCGACGCGCGCCGCTGAAGCTGTAATTGACGAACCCGGCTGTCTCGCCCTCGTCCCACAACTCGGGCGCCACATAGCCGCGAACACTGCGCAGCATCAGGGCCTGAGGAATACTGATGTTCAGTCGCAAGCTGGTGGGCTGGTATTCCACATGAGCGAATTCGACTCTGGCCTGCAAGTCGAAACAATGATTCGAAGCCTCATCGGCAGTGCTCAATGCCGAGGTGTCCATACCGAACTGAGCAAGCATCTCCAAGGTCAGGCAGGCCTCGATCGCGCCATTGACGGGGTTGGCCAGAAAGTGGATATCACGTCGCCCACTCAAGGCGCGGTTAACGTAGATATCGACGCGGTAAGTGCCAGGGACCACGCTGTTGCCCTGCAGAAAGGTTTCCAGGTCTGCTGGCTGATCGGTTCCTTGGATGAAAGCCGTGTTGAACTTCACCCCCGAAGGGGCCGCAGAGGGGGGTGTGCTGTCACCGTTGCCGTCAGTCATTGCCATCGCGCTGGAGCCCATCGTCCATGCAATCGCCGCAGCGACACAGGTGGCTAATCGATTACGTACCCATGGCAGACCGGTGCGCGTACTGCGTCGATGGGTGTTTTTGTTTCGCCGTTCCATTAGCTCATTTCACTCGTACGCTGAGTGTCGACACGCCAGGAATTCCTTTCCCGACGGCATGCGACTCAGGAGCCGGACGTGCATCCGGCTCGAAAATTGGGGTCACGAAAAATTCCGGCCAGCGTGGCGGTGGCTAGTCGGAGCTCGGTTCGGCCTTGCTGGCCTGGATTGACCGGTCGCCGGACACCTTCGCGCGGTAAGGCTCCTGGGCGCCAAAATCGTTGATGCTGATGAACGCCAGATCCACCGACGCGTTACGGCCAAGCGGCTTTAATGGCAGTTGCACGCGGGCCTTGGGCGGCAACATCCGGCTGTTTTCCTGAAAGACCACTTGCCCTTGATACGTCGCCGCCAACTTGATCATCGATACGTGGTAAGGCCCGGGATTGAAGACTTCCAGCTGTCCGTCGCGCAGTTGCCACTGCAGGGTCTGCGCAGCCTTGAGCGGGTCTTCGGTCAGGCTCTGCGGCCGATAGAACAGCTTGATGCGCTGACGGATGGCGATCTGCAGCTCATTCTCGCGAGCTGTCTGGGGAATTTCCTGAACGTTAAGCCACAGTACTGATTCGCGGTCGCTCGCCAGGCCCTCGCCGGAATAGATGATGCGGATCAACTGCCGGGCATTGCCGGGCATCCGCGCCAGCGACGGGGTAATCGCGAACAGCGGACTCGCCGCCGGGGTTTCGCTGTCGGCCTCGAGCCAGGACTGCGCCAGAATCTCAGACGTCCCGGTGTTATGGACTTGCAGGCTGACTTCCTTGTCCGTCGCCGGGTAGATGACTCGCGTGGTGCTCAACACGATACCGGCCTGAGCCTGGGCAGCCAGCGTCATCGCCAGCACCACCCACAGCCCTGCCGCCGAATACCGGAGAAGATGGGAAAACATCATGGGAGCGTCTCTCGACCAGAGGGTGGCGGAGCCAGCAACGCTCGCTCCGCCGGTGACATCACTGATAATCCATCACGAATGGCAGGAAGGCATCCGCGTTGCCCGGATTGGTGCTCGCACCGTTGAGCACGTACACCGCACCAAAGTTGAGTTCGGCCGTAGCGCCGCCAGCGCCGTCCTTGACGAGTGCTGCGTCGATGGTTTCGTTGCCGCTGAGGTCCATCAGTTGATAGGAGGAGTTCAGCAGGCCGATACCCACACCGTCAGCCGCGCCGGTGGTGCGCAGCAGACGCTGGTCGAGGTTATCCAGGCCGCTGCCCTGACGCGCCACGAAACGCATGTTCACGGTGTTGTACAGCGCGGCGCCGCCGGTGCAATTGACCAGCAATTGAATCGGCGAAGCGGTTTCCAGCCGGTTGTCGGCGAAGCGGCCGATCTCGGCGAACGAAACATTGCCCAGGTCGACGTTGATCTCGCCAGGGTTCGTACCGGCACTGGCGCCAGTCCCCGCGCCGATGTCGCACGTGATGTCGGTCAGCGTGCCATTGAGCACCAGCCTGCCGTTGTTTGCCGCGTTGGCAGTGCCCATCGCGCTCAAGCCCATAGCAGCCACGATAGCCAGAGAAAGAGAGATCTTTTTCATGTTAACGACGTTCCTTGTGTCAATTCGTGTGTGCCCCAAGAGGACGACGAGGACTATAAGCGGGCGCTTCAAGGACGGCTGTCAGGCTATCTACCTAGAACTTGCAGAAATGACAGTGGAGCGTGCCAGACGTTTCTGTAGGACTTATCAGATCGTGCTTACACGCCTGTGTTTGCTAGGGCTTGCGGGGCGAGCACGGAAAAAATCGTGGGGCACCTTTGCTCACCGTCTGTAGGGATGGCCCGCCATTGGCAACGCCCGGACATAAAAAAACCGCCCAAATCGGATTGACCGGGGCGGCTGTTTGCGCTCGAAACGCGTCGTGCGTTACTGGTAGGTGAGGGTCACGATGCCACTGTGGGTGCCCAGGGTGACGGAAGTGCGCTCGACATAGGCCATGGACACAGGCACCGAGGCGCCTTGGCAGGCGTCATCATGCTCGACCAGGCTCAGTGTCAGGCTGGCATTCACTTTCAGGGAGTTGAGCCCGTGCAATGGATTAGGAGTGCTGAGGACTCGCGCCTCGCACCCCGCATTGACCAGTTGGCCGTGGAACATCAGTGCTCTGTCTGTCGCCGAGGCAGAGGGGCCGAACAGTAGGGAAGCCCCGATACACGCGATCGAAAAAAAAGCCGAAAGTGTCTTTTTACTTTTCATCGCCATACTCCGGGTGGATACCCACCTGTAACAGTTAAGTCGACTCAGGGACAATCGACCAGAATTCACGATTTTACTTGTAGGAATTTTCACGCCCCTCTCTTAGGTATCGCCGTCTGGCGTTCTTTCTTTAAGTTCATCCTCCGCCCTTCTCCAACTGACAATATTGACAGGTAGCAGTCATTTTGCTGACCGGGTCCAAGGGTTATAAAGGAGGCTGTCGATTCTGTGCCCTCCACCTTTTTCGCTGGCGTTATCCCTGTATGCACAAACAGAAAAAATCTGTAATAGCCGTTGCCGTACTTGCCGTGCTGATTGCAGTCGGTGTCTGGACGTTCAATCGCCCCACCGAGAGAAAAGTCAGTGCGCCTGCTGCGGTGCCGGTCCAAGTGATCAACGTGGTCGAAGCGGACGTGCCGCGCTACGTCACGGGCATCGGCTCGGTGCTGTCGCTGCAAAGCGTGGTGATCCGTCCACAGGTCGACGGCATCCTCACCCGGCTGCTGGTAAAAGAGGGCCAACAGGTCAAGACCGGCGATCTGCTGGCGACCATCGACGACCGATCCATTCGCGCCGCCCTCGAACAGGCCAAGGCGCAACTGAGCCAAAGCCAGGCGCAACTGGATGTCGCAGAAGTCGATTTGAAGCGCTACAAGTTGCTCACCGTCGACAACAGTATTTCCAAACAGCAATACGATCAGCAGCAAGCGCTGGTCAATCAGCTCAAGGCCACGGTGCTGGGCAACCAGGCGTCGATCAACGCCTCGCAAGTGCAACTTTCCTACACTCAGATTCGCTCCCCGGTGACAGGGCGTGTCGGCATTCGCAACGTCGATGAGGGTAATTTCCTGCGCGTCAGCGACGCCATCGGGTTGTTCTCGGTGACCCAGATTGATCCGGTGTCGGTGGAGTTTTCCCTGCCTCAGCAAATGCTTCCCACCCTGCACGACCTGCTGGCTTCCCCGGAGCCTGCCAAGGTCAATGCCTACATGGGCGACGGCGTCACCGGCACCCTGCTGGGCGAAGGCAAGCTGACCCTGATCGACAATCAGGTCGCCGCCACCACGGGCACGATTCGCGCCAAGGCGACCTTCGATAATGCCGCTGAAAAACTCTGGCCCGGCCAATTGGTCAGCGTGCGCATCCAGACCGCCATCGACCGTAATGCCCTGAGAGTCCCGCCGCAGGTGGTGCTGCGCGGCATCGACCAGCATTACGTCTATCGGGTCAAGGGCGACCAGGTTGAAGTGGTGCCGGTCAAGGTGCTGTATCAGAGCAGCGACCTGATCCTGATCAGCGGCGTGAACGTCAACGATGTGCTGGTCAGCGATGGCCAGTCGCGCCTGAAGAACGGCTCGCATATCGAAGTGGTCAAGGCTGATCCAGTCGACACCCTGGCCGATGCCACGTCCAGCGGAGCCGTCAAATGAAGGGGCATGGTTCGATTTCCGCGTGGTGCGTGAATCACCCGATCGCCACTGTACTGCTGACCTTCGCCCTGATTCTGCTCGGTTGCATCGCCTTCCCGCGACTGCCCGTGGCGCCGCTGCCGGAAGCTGAATTCCCGACCATTCAGGTTTCAGCCACGCTGCCCGGCGCCAGCCCGGAAACCATGGCCTCGTCGGTGGCAACGCCGTTGGAAGTGCAGTTCAGCGCCATCCCCGGCATGACCCAGATGACCTCCAGCAGCGCCTTGGGCTCGACCAACCTGACCCTGCAATTCGTCCTCAACAAGAGCATCGACACCGCAGCACAAGAGGTTCAGGCCGCGATCAACACCGCATCGGGCCGACTGCCCGCGGACTTGCCCACCGCGCCGACCTGGCGCAAGGTCAACCCGGCGGACAGCCCGGTGCTGATCCTCAGTGTCAGCTCCAACCTGATGCCCAGCACCGAGCTGAGCGATGTCACCGAATCCCTGCTGGCCCGTCAGCTGAGTCAGATCAACGGCGTAGGCCAGGTCGCGATCACCGGTCAGCGTCGTCCGGCCATTCGCGTGCAAGCGGCGCCGGAGAAACTCGCCTCCATCGGCCTGACCCTCGCCGACCTGCGCGGCACGCTGCAACAAACCAGCCTCAATCTCGCCAAGGGCGCGTTGTACGGCAAGGACAGCGTTTCGACATTGGCCTCCAACGACCAGCTGTTTCAGGCCAAGGACTACGATCAGTTGATCGTTTCCTACAAGGACGGTGCTCCTGTTCATCTGCGCGATGTCGCCAAAGTCATCGACGGTTCGGAAAACGCCTACGTCAACGCTTGGTCTGGGGATCAGCAAGGCGTGAACATCGTCGTGTTCCGCCAGCCCGGCGCCAACATCGTCGAGACCGTCGACCGTGTGTTGGGCGAGCTGCCGCGCTTGCAGGAAATGCTCCCGGCGTCAGTGGACGTCACGGTCCTCAGCGACCGCACCAAGACCATCCGCGCCTCGCTGCATGAAGTGGAAATGACCCTGCTGATCGCCATCGTGCTGGTCATCGCAGTCATGGCCCTGTTCCTGCGTCAGTTGTCGGCAACGTTGATCGTGACGGCTGTGCTCGGTGTGTCGCTGGTGGCCAGTTTTGCCCTGATGTACGTGCTCGGCTTCAGCCTCAACAACCTGACGCTGGTGGCGATCGTGGTGGCCGTGGGCTTTGTCGTCGACGACGCTATCGTCGTGGTGGAGAACATTCACCGACACTTGGAAGCCGGCGAAAGCATGCGCGACGCGGCGATCAAGGGCGCGGGGGAAATAGGGTTTACCGTGGTGTCGATCAGCTTCTCGCTGATTGCCGCGTTTATTCCATTGTTGTTCATGGGTGGCGTGGTCGGGCGGCTGTTCAAGGAGTTCGCGCTAACGGCGACGTCGACCATTCTGATTTCGGTGATGGTCTCTCTGACCCTGGCGCCGACGCTGGCAGCGCTGTTCATGCGCGCGCCCAAACACGACCCTGATGCCAAACCCGGATTCGGCGAGCGCCTGCTGGCCAATTACGCCCGTGGCGTGCGTTACGCCCTCGCCCATCAGCGGCTGATGCTGGGGATTTTCGGCCTGACGCTGGTGCTGGCGGTGGCTGGCTACGTGCTCATTCCCAAGGGTTTCTTCCCGGTTCAGGACACCGGCATGGTGCTGGGCACCAGTGAAGCTGCTGCGGATATTTCCTACCCGGACATGGTCGAGAAGCACAAACAGCTGGCGAAGATCATCGGCGAAGACCCGGCGGTCAAAGCGTTCTCGCACTCGGTGGGCGTCAGCGGCAGCAACCAGACCATCGCCAACGGCCGGGTGTGGATCGCCCTGAAAGACCGCGAAGACCGCGACGTTTCCGCCAGCCAGTTCATTGACCGCATCCGTCCGAAACTGGCAAAGATTCCCGGCATCGTCCTGTACTTGCGGGCAGGCCAGGACATCAACCTCAGTTCCGGCCCGAGCCGTGCGCAGTATCAATACGTGCTCAAGAGCAACAACGGCGCGCTGCTCAATGAGTGGACGCAAAAGCTCACGGAAAAACTCAAGTCGATCCCGGCCTTTCGCGACCTGTCCAACGACCTGCAACTGGGCGGCAGCGTCACCCATCTGGACATCGACCGCAGCGCCGCCGCGCGTTTTGGCCTGACCACCGCCGACGTCGATCAGGCGCTGTACGACGCCTTTGGCCAGCGGCAGATCAACGAATACCAGACCGACATCAACCAGTACAAAGTCATTCTCGAACTCGATCCGTCGCAACGCGGCAAGGCCGAGAGCCTGAATTACTTCTACCTGCGCTCGCCGCTGACCAACGAGATGGTGCCGCTGTCGGCACTGGCCAAGGTCGGCGCGCCGAAGATGGGGCCGCTGTCGATCAGTCACGACGGCATGTTCCCGGCGGCCAACCTGTCGTTCAACCTGTCGGCGGGCGTGGCTTTGGGCGACGCGGTGCAGTTGCTCGATCAGGCCAAGAACGAGATCGGCATGCCGGCCTCGATCATCGGCAATTTCCAGGGCGCGGCCCAGGCATTCCAGAGCTCGCTGGCCAACCAGCCGTGGCTGATTCTGGCGGCGCTGGTGGCGGTGTACATCATCCTCGGCGTGCTGTACGAAAGCTTCGTGCACCCGCTGACGATCATTTCCACCCTGCCCTCAGCGGGCATCGGCGCGCTGTTGCTGCTGTGGCTGATGGGCCAGGATTTCTCGATCATGGGCCTGATCGGTATCGTGCTGCTGATCGGCATCGTCAAGAAGAACGGTATCCTGCTGGTGGACTTTGCCCTCGAAGGCCAACGCCATCGCGGGCTGTCGCCGCAAGAGGCGATTTACGAGGCGTGTATCACGCGTTTTCGCCCGATCATCATGACCACGCTGGCCGCCTTGCTCGGTGCCTTGCCGCTGATGCTCGGCTACGGTGTCGGTGCGGAGCTGCGTCAGCCATTGGGCATCGCGGTGGTCGGCGGCCTGTTGGTAAGCCAGGCGCTGACGCTGTTCACCACGCCCGTGATCTACCTGCAACTGGAACGGATTTTCCATCGCAGGCAACCGACCGCCACACCGACCACGCCTTCAACGGCCAAGAAACCTGCGGCAATACTCGCTACTGAAAAGTAAGCATGGAAAAGTGAGAGTGGACCGATGCGTGTCCTGATTATCGAAGACGAAGAGAAAACCGCTGATTACCTGCACCGCGGTCTGACCGAACAGGGTTACACCACGGATGTCGCCCGGGAAGGCATCGAAGGGCTGCACATGGCGCTGGAAAACGAGTACGGGGTGATCATCCTGGACGTCATGCTGCCAGGCCTGGATGGCTACGGCGTATTGCGCGCCTTGCGTGCGCGCAAGCAGACGCCGGTGATCATGCTCACGGCCCGGGAGAACGTCGACGATCGCATTCGCGGCCTGCGTGAGGGCGCCGACGATTACCTGGGCAAGCCGTTTTCCTTTCTGGAACTGGTAGCACGCCTGCAGGCGCTGACCCGTCGCAGCGGCGGTCATGAGCCGGTGCAGATCAGCATCGCCGATTTGTGGATCGACCTGATCAGCCGCAAGGCCACCCGCGCAGGCAGTCGTCTGGATCTGACCGCCAAGGAGTTTTCATTGCTCAGCGTGCTGGCCCGTCGGCATGGGGAGATCCTCTCCAAGACCTCGATTGCCGAGATGGTCTGGGACATCAATTTCGACAGTGACGCCAACGTCGTTGAAGTCGCGATCAAACGCCTGCGCGCCAAGCTCGACGGGCCATTCGAACAGAAACTGCTGCACACCATTCGTGGCATGGGTTATGTGCTCGAAAGCCGTGTACTGGAGCACCGTCGTGGCGAGTAATTCCATCGCCCTGCGCCTGAGCGGCATGTTCGCTCTCGTGGCGCTGCTGGTGTTCCTGCTGATTGGCTGGGCTCTTTACCTGCAAGTGGACAAGGGCCTGGGCCTGCTGCCGGAAGCCGAGGTGGATGCGCGGTACAGCGTGCTCGAATCGGCGGTGCAGCGCTACGGCACGCCCGAGCACTGGGTGAAGATCAACGCCAAACTCAGGCTGCTCAGCGAAGAAGACAAGCGGCTGCGTTTCTGGGTAGTCAGCGACAATCCCAACTATGAGTTCGGTAATCCCGATGCGCAAATTCGTGCATTCGCCAACGGCCCGCTGGGCATGCGCGACCTGAACCTCAATGGTCACGATTACCCGTTCAAAGTGCTGGTCAGTCAGTTCCCGGCCAAAGATCAACGTCCGCCGCTGCGCTTCCTGACCGCCATCGACACCGAAACATTCTGGGAGACTCAGCACTCGCTGCTGATCGCGTTGATCAGCCTTGCCGCCATCGGCATCGTACTGGCGTCCGCGCTGGGCTACTGGGTGGCGCGCATCGGTCTCAAACCGTTGCACGATTTGTCGCTCGAAGCCCGGAAACTGGCGCCGCCACGTCTATCCGGACGCTTGCGGCTATCGCCGCTGCCGCCTGAACTCGATCAGTTCGTGACCTCGTTCAACTCGACGCTGGAACGGGTGGAGCAGGCCTATTCGCGGCTGGAATCTTTCAACGCCGACGTCGCCCATGAACTGCGTTCGCCGCTGACCAACCTCATCGGCCAGACGCAAGTGGCGCTGACACGAGGTCGTTCCGCCGAGCATTATTTCGAGGTGTTGCAATCGAATCTGGAAGAGCTGGAGCGGCTGCGCTCGATCATCAATGACATGCTGTTTCTGGCCAGCGCCGATCAGGGCAGCAAGGCCACGGAGCTGACGCAATCGTCCCTTGCCGAAGAAGTGGCGACGACCCTGGATTATCTGGACTTCATTCTCGAAGACGCCCAGGTGCAGGTTCAGGTCCGGGGCGACGCCCATGTGCCGTTCGAAAAAGCCCACCTGCGCCGGGCGTTGATCAACCTGCTGCACAACGCCGTGCAGCACACCTCGGCGGGGCAGGTCATTCATGTGGACATCCTGGATGAGGGCGATCACGTCAGCATCGGAGTGACCAACCCCGGCGCGCAGATCTCCGGCGAGCACCTGCCCAAGCTGTTCGAGCGTTTTTATCGGGTCGATGCGTCACGCAGCAACAGCGGCGCCAATCATGGCTTGGGGCTGGCGATCGTCAAGGCGATTGCGCTGATGCACGGCGGCACGGTGTTCGCGCGCAGTGAGCATGGGGAGAATACGTTCGGGATCAATTTGCCGAGTTGAGCAATAACACGGCCTGAGGTGTGCCTCTGTGGGAGCGAATTCATTCGCGATACGGTGGGTCAATCGATACATCCGTATCGCCCGAACCATTTTTCGCGAATGAATTCGCTCCCACAGGGTTTGGAATCAGCCGAGAAATCAGCCTTTCTTGACGAATTCGGACTTCAGCTTCATCGCGCCGATGCCGTCAATCTTGCAGTCGATGTCGTGATCGCCATCCACCAAACGGATGTTCTTGACCTTGGTGCCGACCTTGACCACCAGGGACGAACCTTTGACTTTCAGGTCCTTGATCACGGTCACGGTGTCGCCATCCTGCAGCGTATTGCCGACTGCATCCTTGATGACCTTCACATCATCGTCACTGTCAGCCGCGCCATTGGCGGACCACTCATGGGCGCATTCCGGGCAGACGAGCTGGGTGCCGTCTTCGTAGGTGTATTCGGAATTGCATTTTGGGCACGGCGGTAAGCTCACGACGGATCTCGCATCAGGGAAATAGGCGCGCGATTATAAGGGTTTTTATCGTCAGATGGGCGGGCACCACGTTTTTGATTCTGGCCGAAGGCCGTAGCAACGACTTGTCGGCGATCGGCTGCGCAGCAGTCGTGAAATCTGCCAACCCGTTTTACCTGACACACCGCGTCGTCAGGTTTTACTGCCGCTTCGCGCCAGATCGCGAGCAAGGTGGGACGCCACCCCGGAGCTCCTACGCCCTCCGGCCGGAAGCAAACAGGCGCTAAGCCAACGCCGTATCCATCACCATCATCAGACAAAACCCGAGCAACAGCCCCAAGCTTGCGATCTTGTCGTGTCCGTTGCGGCGTGATTCAGGAATGATTTCATGGGTCACCACCAGCAGCATCGCCCCCGCCGCCAACGCCAGACCCACCGGCAACAGCAGCGCAGCGATTTCCACCAGCCAGGCGCACAGCACCGCAAACACCGGCTCAACCAGCCCTGATGCCGCACCGATCAGAAAGGCATTGAGCCTCGACATGCCCGCTGCCGCGAGCACCAGGGCAATGACCAGACCTTCCGGCACGTCCTGCAAGGCGATGCCCATGGCCAGGCTGTCCGCGTGAGCCAGACCGCCTCCCGCCGAGACGCCCACTGCCATGCCTTCGGGAATGTTGTGGGCGATGATGGCGATGACGAACAGCCAGATATTCGATGGGATCGCCGGTGTGTCCGTGACATCCGACAGGTGCGGCCCTTGCGACACCAAGGTGTCGACAAGGACCAGCCCCATCGCCCCCGCCAAGATGCCGGCACTGACCAGCGCGCCCGCGCCCCATGGCGAAAAGCCCAGGCTTTGTGCAGCGCCCAGGCCCGGAACGATCAGGGAAAAGGCCGTGGCGGCGAGCATGATGCCCGCGCCAAAACCCAGTAACCCATCGGACACCGCCACCGGCATGCCGCGAATCACCAGCACCGGCACCGCACCGAGCGCCGTCCCCAGCGCGCACAGCGCCCCGCCTTCCAGCGCCCTCAGCATGCGCGGTTCAAGACTCAACCAGGTCAATCCCTGATTGATGAGCAACCCTGTGCCGACCAGCAGCAAAATCGAGCCGATGGCCAGACGAAACAGACGTCCGCTACTGAGGGTGAGCAAATCCGAAGGCATAGATCGTCTACTTCTCGTTGTGGGCGTTAAGCAATTGCAGCCTGATAGCGCTTGGCGACTTCTTCCCAGTTCACGACGTTGTAGAACGCTGCGATGTATTCCGGGCGACGGTTCTGATAGCGCAGGTAGTAGGCGTGCTCCCAGACGTCCAGGCCGAGGATCGGCGTATTGCCGTTCATCAACGGGCTGTCCTGGTTGCCGCTGCTTTCAACGACCAGTTGCTTGGCCGGGGTGACGCTCAGCCAGGCCCAGCCGCTGCCGAAACGGGTCAGTGCGGCTTTGGTGAAGGCCTCTTTGAAGGCGTCGATGCCGCCCAATTGTTCGTCGATGGCCTTGGCCAATGCGCCGCTTGGCAGACCGCCGCCGTTAGGGCTCATGACCTCCCAGAACAGCGAGTGGTTGGCGTGGCCGCCGCCTTGGTTGATCACCGCCGGGCGCAGTTTTTCCGGCAGTTGAGCGACGCTGGACACCAGTTTTTCGATCGGCCACTCAGCGTATTCGGTGCCGTCGACGGCAGCGTTGAGGTTGTTGATGTAGGTCTGGTGGTGCTTGGTGTAGTGGATTTCCATGGTCTGCGCATCGATGTGCGGCTCAAGGGCATCGTAGGCGTATGGCAAGGCAGGCAAGGTATACGGCATATCAATGGACTCCAAAGGACAAGGTGCCGGCGGCAGCGGCGTTGCGCTGTAGCGCCGAGCGTGAGTGTTCGCCGCTGCTGTTGAGCAGTCGGTGGGTGCGTGGGTATTCACCGTATTCGCCGATGAAGCCCAACAGTTCGCTGTAGGTCTTGTTGCTGTGACGGAACGCGGCCTGACGCAGTGCCGGGTTCAGGCTCACATTCGAAATCACCTGCAGCAGGCGTTGATGGGCCGAGCACAGGTACTCGGCGCTTTCTTCCGGCTGGTTCAGGCTCAGGTGCAGATCGGCCAGGTTGTGATGAGAGATCACGAACGCAGCGACCGCCTCGTCAGGGTCTTTCCAGCGCTCCAGCAGCACTTGCGCCAGGGCCAGGGCTTGCAGGTAGAGTTCGCGGGCGTCGACCAGATCGCCACGGTTGAAGCAGCTATTGCCTTTCAGAATGGTGCTTTTCCAATGCTCCATGGCGCGTCTCCTCGATCGCTGACGTGGGTGGTCGCAGGTCAGATGCCGCCTGCGGTGAGTTTTTCCGGGTTGAGCAGGGTTTGCAGCTGCGTGCGATCCAGATCAGTGTGCTCAAGCGCCACATCGATGATCGGGCGGCCTTCCTTGTAGGCGGTCTTGGCGATTTCAGCGGCCTTCTGATAACCGATGATCGGATTCAGCGCGGTGACCAGAATCGGGTTGCGCGACAGGGCCTCCTTGAGCTTGGCCTCGTTGACCTTGAAGGTGGCGATGGCCTTGTCGGCCAGCAGGCGGCTGGAGTTGGCCAGCAGCTCGATGCTTTCGAGCAGGTTGTGGGCAATGATCGGCAGCATCACGTTGAGCTCGAAGTTGCCCGACTGGCCGGCGACGGTGATCGCCGCGTCGTTGCCGATTACTTGCGCGGCGACCATCGCGGTGGCTTCCGGAATCACCGGGTTGACCTTGCCCGGCATGATCGAGGAGCCCGGCTGCAGGCCTTCCAGTTCGATCTCGCCCAAGCCTGCCAAGGGGCCGGAGTTCATCCAGCGCAGGTCGTTGGCGATCTTCATCAGCGACACGGCGGTGGCCTTGAGCTGACCGGAAACAGCCACGGCGGTGTCTTGAGAGCCGATCAGGGCGAACAAGTCCTTGCCCGGCACGAAGCCGACGTGGCTCAACTGGCTCAACTGCGTAGCGAAACGCGAGGCGAACTCTGGGTGTGCGTTGATCCCGGTGCCCACTGCCGTGCCGCCCTGGGCCAGCGCTTGCAGGCTCGGCAGCAGGTTTTCGATGTGCTCGACGTTGGCCTTGATCTGCTGCGACCAGCCGTTGAGTACCTGACTCAGGCGTACTGGCATGGCGTCCATCAAGTGGGTGCGGCCGGTTTTGACGAACGGGTGAACCTGTACCGCCTTCTGCTCGGTGACTTCGACCAGATGCGCCAGCGCAGGCAGCAGTTGCTCATGAATGGCCAGCGCGGCGCTGACGTGGATCGTGGTGGGGATGATGTCATTGCTGCTTTGGCCGCAGTTGACGTGGTCGTTGGCGTTCACCGGTTCGCCCAGCACGCGACTGGCGAGGGTCGCGATGACTTCGTTGGCGTTCATGTTGGTGCTGGTGCCCGAGCCGGTCTGGAACACGTCCACCGGAAAGTGCGCCATGAAGTCGCCCGCCAGCAGCTCTTTGCAGGCGGTGACGATGGCCTTGCTCTGCCCTTCGGAAATCTGCCCGAGTTCGAGGTTGGCCTGAGCGGCAGCGGCCTTGGCCAGCAGCAGTGCACGAACGAACTGGCGAGGCATGCGCAACTGGCTGATCGGGAAGTTGTTCACCGCACGCTGGGTCTGCGCGCCATACAGGGCCTCGGACGGGACCTGCAGTTCGCCCATGCTGTCGCGTTCAATACGAGTATTACTCATCAAGAGATCCTTGCATCAGTTCAGCGAGAGAAATCGAGGGTTGCAACACGCAGGTCGCCAGCTGATGGGCGAAGCGCTGCCAGCGTTGGCGTTGAATGGGAGAATGAGCGAGGGCCTGCAGGTCGCGCAGCGGGCGCCAAGCCTGATCAAGACACAGGCAGCGCCAGTGCCAGGGCAAGGCAGTGTCGCGGGCGGTGTCGATCAGCAGGCGAAAGGTGCTTTCGGCGATCAGCACCTGCGGCGTGGCGGTGAAGCGCCCCAGATAGCGGCCCTCGGCCAGGTAATGTTCGATGACACGAGGCTCGTCAGGATCGAGCGCGCAGCGAATTCGCAGACTCAGCGCACGCCAGTTTTCCAGATGAGGCGACTCGTGCAGAACAGTACCCATGGGACAGGCTCATTTGGCAAATGATACTCATTATTAAATGAGTTTAAGAATCAAAACAACCCCGACACTTGAAGAAGCGTGCTTCGTGAAGAGCCATTGATGGATGCAAAGGAAGGATTGACGCAGCACCTGTGGGAGCGAATTCATTCGCGAAAAGTGCGCCAGACAACAGAGATGGATTGCCTGTCATGGCCTCTCGCGAATGAATTCGCTCCCACAGGGATTTGGGGTGTTTCGGGGATTGCGGGCAACAAAAAAGCCTGCACCGAAACCGGGACAGGCCTTTGGGTGCTGCTATGGAATCGGGAAATCAGCTCCCCGCGACAGTCATCTTCTCGATCAGCACCGAACCTGTGCGGATGTTGCTACGCATCTCCAGATCGCTGCCAACGGCGACAATTTGCTTGAACATGTCGCGCATGTTGCCGGCAATGGTCACTTCCTGGACCGCGAACTGAATCTCGCCGTTCTCGATCCAGAACCCCGCCGCGCCACGGGAGTAGTCGCCGGTGACCATGTTCAGGCCGCTGCCCATCAGCTCGGTGACCAACAGCCCGCGCCCCATGCGACGGATCAGCGCGGCCTGATCCTCAGTGCCGTGGGAGACGAACAGGTTGTGCACGCCCCCCGCGTTGGCGGTGCTCGGCAGGCCCAGCTTGCGGCCCGAGTAGGTGCTCAGTACATAAGACACCAGATCGCCCTTTTCGACGAACGGTTTGGCGTAGGTCGCCAGGCCATCGCCATCGAACGCCGAACTGCCCATGGCGCGCATCAGGTGCGGACGCTCGTCGATGGTCATCCACTCCGGGAACAGCCGCTGACCGATGGCGCCTTCCAGGAAGGACGACTTGCGGTACAGGTTGCCGCCGGAAATCGCCCCTAGGAAGCTGCCGAACAGGCCACCCGCCAGTTCAGCAGAAAACAGCACCGGCACTTCGCAGGTCGGCACCGGGCGTGCGCCCAGGCGGCTGGCGGCGCGCTCGGCAGCTTTCTGGCCGATCAGTCTGGCGTCCATCAGCAGCTCGCCCTGACGATTGACGTCGTACCAGTAATCGCGCTGCATCTGGCCGTCTTTTTCGGCGATCATCACGCAGCTCAGGCTGTGCCGGGTCGAGGCGTAGCCACCGATGAAACCGTGGCTGTTGCCGTACACGCGGCAGCCCTGATGCACGTTGAGGGTCGTGCCATCGGCGTTCTTGATCAGCGGGTTGGCGTCGAACGCAGCGGCTTCACAGGTGAGCGCGCGTTCGATGGCCTGTTCCGGGGTGATGTCCCACGGGTGGAACAGATCGAAATCCGGCTGATCCTTGGCCATCAGCGCAGCGTCAGCCAGGCCCGAGCATTCATCTTCGGAAGTGTGTTTGGCGATTGCCAGCGCTGCGGCGACGGTTTCGCGGATCGCATCCGGGCCGCTGGCCGAAGTGCTGGCCGAGCCTTTGCGTTGGCCAACGTACAGGGTGATACCGAAACCCTGGTCGCGGTTGAACTCGACGGTCTCGACTTCGCGCTGACGAACGGACGTCGACAGGCCCTGATCCACCGACACAGCGACTTCACAAGCGGTCGCGCCCTGACGCTTGGCTTCGGCGACGATTTGCTCGACTTGCTGTTGCAGCGCTGGCAAGGCCTGTGGGCCGACGCTTTCTGATGCACTCATGACTTACTCCATCAAATTCCGATTTCGGCAGCCCGGGCCGGACAATTGGCCCCTGACTGGTTATCATGGCGGCGTTTATTTGCGGACTGCCCCCATGGTTGATTCTTACGACGACTCCTTCGACGGAGAGAAAAGCAAAACCCAGGTCAAAAAAGAGCTTCACGCTCTGGTGGATCTGGGCGAGCGCTTGACGACATTCAAGCCCGACGTGCTGGCCAAGCTGCCGTTGACCGACGAGTTGCGTCGGGCACTGGCCGATGCTCCCAAGCACACCGCGCACATTGCGCGCAAACGCCACATTTCGTTCATTGGCCGACTGATGCGCGACCAGAACCTGGACGAGATCCTGGTGCTGCTCGATCAGCTCGACGCTTCCACGCGTCAGTACAACGAGCGCTTTCATAACCTGGAACGCTGGCGCGATCGCCTGGTGGGCGGCACTGACGAGGTGCTCGAACAGTTCGTCAACGAGTACCCCGAGGCCGACCGTCAGCAACTGCGTTCGCTGATCCGTCAGGCCCAGCACGAAGCCAAGCAGAACAAGGCGCCGACTGCGACCCGCAAAATCTTCAAATACATCCGCGAACTGGACGAAACCAAGCGCGGCCTTCGCTAAGCCGTAGGAGCGCGCTTGCCCGCAAATGCGATCTGTCTGTGACAGATGTGGTGGCTGACACGCCACAATCGCGGGCAAGCGCGCTCCTACAGTTCTAATCCTTATCCGCCTGTGCCGCCCACCGTGATCGCATCGATCTTCAGCGTTGGCTGGCCGACGCCCACCGGCACCGACTGCCCATCCTTGCCACAGGTGCCCACGCCGCTGTCCAGCGACAGGTCGTTGCCGACCATCGACACCCGGCTCATGCATTCCGGGCCGTTGCCGATCAGCGTCGCGCCCTTGACCGGGGCGGTGATCTTGCCGTCTTCGATCAAGTAAGCCTCGCTGGTGGAGAACACGAACTTGCCGCTGGTGATGTCGACCTGACCGCCGCCTAGGTTGGCGCAGTAGATCCCCTTTTTCACCGAGGCAATGATTTCCGCCGGATCGCTCTGGCCGCCCAGCATGTAGGTATTGGTCATGCGCGGCATCGGCAGATGCGCATAGGACTCGCGACGACCGTTGCCGGTGCGCGCCACGCCCATCAGGCGGGCGTTGAGCTTGTCCTGCATGTAGCCCTTGAGCACGCCGTTCTCGATCAGCGTGGTGCATTCGGTCTGGGTGCCCTCGTCGTCCACGCTCAGCGAGCCGCGACGACCGGCCAACGTGCCGTCATCGACGATGGTGCAAAGCTTGGAGGCAACCATCTCGCCCATGCGACCGCTGTAGGCCGAGCTGCCCTTGCGGTTGAAGTCGCCTTCCAGGCCGTGCCCGACCGCTTCGTGCAGCAGCACGCCGGACCAGCCCGAACCCAATACGACAGGCAGGGTGCCAGCCGGCGCGGGAATGGCTTCCAGATTGACCAGCGCCTGACGCAGCGCCTCGCGGGCATAGCCCATGGCCCGGTCTTCCTGGAGGAAATAACGGTAATCGGTACGCCCGCCGCCGCCATGACCACCGCGCTCACGACGGCCGTTCTGCTCGACGATCACGCTGACGTTGAAGCGCACCAGAGGACGCACATCAGCGGCCAGACCACCGTCGGTGGAAGCCACCAGAATGCGTTCCCAGACCCCGGCCATGCTCACGGTAACCTGCTGAATGCGAGGGTCCAAGGCGCGGGTGGCAGCATCGACACGCTTGAGCAGCTCGACCTTTTCGGCGCGGGTCATGACTTCCAGGGGGTTATCCGGCGCATAGAGCTGGGCGACGTCCTGGGTGGTGAACGCCTGCACGCGGCCGTTCTGGCCGGCGCGGGAGATCGAGCGAGCCGCGCGGGCCGCCTGGCTAAGGGCCTCGGGGGTGATTGCGTTGCTGTAGGCAAAACCGGTCTTTTCACCAGACTGCGCACGCACGCCCACACCTTGGTCCAGGTTAAAGCTGCCTTCCTTGACGATTCCGTCTTCCAAGGCCCAGGACTCGGAAATCTGACCCTGAAAATACAGGTCGGCGGCATCGATCCCAGGACCGGCAAGCTCCCCCAGCACCGATTGCAGGCTGTCGATACTCAGGCCGCCTGGCGCCAGAAGGTGTTCGCTGACAGAGGACAAGTCGCTCATATTCACTCCGGGGTGTTGGCAGGCCGCAAGGCGTCCTGCGAAAAAAATCGCCGGTGGTGGGTAACCGGCATTCGCGCCCGTATGGACGCTTGTTCGTCAATGTCTCGTTCGGCCAGCAACACGGCTTCACCCTGTGCCTGCTCGGCCAACACGCGGCCCCATGGATCGATGATCGCCGCATGCCCAAACGTCTCTCTGGGCCCCGGATGCACCCCACCTTGCGCGGCCGCCAGCACGTAACACTGGGTTTCGATGGCTCGTGCGCGCAGCAGGACTTCCCAGTGCGCCGCGCCGGTCACGGCGGTAAAGGCCGACGGCGCGGTGATCAATTCTGCGCCAGCTTCACGCAACGCGGTGTACAGCTCGGGAAAGCGCAGGTCGTAACACACGCTCAGACCGAGTTTCCCGACGGGGGTGTCCGCCACCACCACGTTATTGCCATGAGCATAGTCGTCGGATTCGCGATAACGCCCGCGGGCATCAGCGACATCGACGTCGAACAGGTGCAGCTTGTCGTAACGCGCCACCTGCTCGCCCTGATCGTCGACCAACAGCGAGCAGGCCGTGACCTTGCCGTTGGGTCGGTCTTTGGGCGGCAGGGGCAATGTTCCGGCAACAATCCATAACCTGAGGTCGCGAGCGGCCAGTTTCAACCATGGCAGGATCTGACCTTCGCCCAACGCTTCGGCGCGGCCGATGTCAGCGATGTCGCGACGGCCCATGGCAGCGAAGTTTTCCGGCAGCACGGCAAGCCTCGCGCCCGATGCCGCAGCCTGTTCCAACAACGCACGGGCCTGCGCCAGATTGCCTTGGACATCGCTCTGGCTGACCATCTGAATCACAGCGAAGGACATGAAGCGCTCCTCAATCGATAGAACTGCACTGTACTCCAACGCATCACCACCTGCTTCTGGCCGAAGGCCGGAGCGCGCTTGCCCCGCGAAGGCGTGGTGTCAGACAACACATGAGTGAGGCACATACCCCAATCGCGGGCAAGCGCGCTCCTACATGAAGCCACGCGCCAGCCTGTTACTGCGGCTTCTCAAACGGCTTGTCGAAGGTGATTTTAGGTTCTTTCCACGGGCCTTCGACCTTGTACTGCACGCTGGCGAAACGCGCGACGCGATCGCCCAGCAGCTTGTCGACCAGAAACAGCGCCCCCCCAATGGCCGGCGCGCCAACAATCAAGGCCGCGATCGGCAGGTTGTTGGTCACAGGCAAGGTCACCAGCAGCTTGGCGTCGACCCGGTCGCGGACCATGTCCAGCGTGCCATTGAGTTCCAGGTTGCTCGAGGGGCCGACCATGGTGATCGGATCACGGGTGACATACACGCCATCACTGGCCACCAGAAGCCCTTTGACCCGGTCATAGCTCAGGCCTTTGCTCAGCAGGTCGGAGAAGTCCAGGCGCAGGCGGCGGCCGATGGAGTTGAAGTTGAGCAGGCCGAACACCCGCAACGCCTGAGCGCCGCCTTCCACTTCAACGAACTGGCCGTTTTTCAGCGTCGCGTCCAGGCTGCCGGAATAGCGCTTCAGACCCACCCATGCAGGCGAACCCGGCCAGCGACCATCGGCGTTCAACTCGAATGCCTGGCTCGTCACCGTCGGCGCAAAACCCCAGGCTTTGAGCACATCGGCCAGATTCTTGCCCTGCACCTGGCCTTTGAACCAGCTGCTGGTCGCGCCTGGCGTGCCCTCCCAGCCGCCATTGCCCAGCAGGGTGATGCCTTTGAGGCCCAGATTCAGATCCGACAATTGCAAGCCGCTGGGGGTCGGCCGTGCCTTGAGCGACCAGGCGCCGACCAGTTGATCGCCCTGAAACAGCTGGGTGATCTTGATGTTCATCGCCGGGATGTTGTGCGGGTCGACATCGGCCAGCGGATCCGGAGCGTTTTCCACCACGGCGGCATTGGGGTCTGGCGCAGGCAGGCGTACGTAAAGCAGATTGATGTCCGCCGGCGTGGCCTTGTTGTCCGGCAGGGTCGCGGTGCCTTTGATCTTCTCGCTGTCCAGCGACAGGGCCCAGCTGGCCTCGTTGCGCTTGAGCTGCACGCTGGCCTGATCCAGCGTCGTGCCCTTGGCGGTCAGCTTGCCGATCTGCAGGTCGACGCCGCTGAGCAACTGCTTGGCACTGCCGCCCGGATCGTTGCCCGCGTATCGTTCGGCCATCGACTGCCAGGGCGCAATGTCGAGTTCAGACAGCGAACCCCGGACCCGCAGGCCCTTGCTGTCCGGCACGATCGCCCCGCCTTCGCCGAGGAACAGCTCGCCACGGCCGTCGGCGAACTTGCCCGCAGGCGCCGCGAAGGCCAGGTTGGCAAGGTTGCCGTAGCCCACGCTGATGCGCCGCTCAGGGCCCTGCAGGTTCATGCGAAAGTCGGTGTCACGGGTTTCCTCGGCGCCCTTGCCGAATGGCGCGGGCAGGTCGACCGTCACGCCTTTGAGGTTGGAATTGATCAGCAACGGGCTGTCGGCGCCGTTGAGGGTCAACTGCAGCTGATACGGCAGATCGCCCGACACCGGCAGCGGCTGGGTGACGTTGAGCCAGTCGGTCAGGCGCTTGGTGGCGATCTGGCTACTGGCGGTGATGCGCGTCACCGGCGCGCCCGGCTTGCCCTCGGCGAAAATCTCGGCACTGACCGGCTTATCGAACGCCACCGCCTTGATGCCCTTGCCGCTCAGACCCTTGGCATAGTCGAAGCGGAAGTTGCCCTTGAGCTGGGTCAGGTCAAGCACGGGATCGGCCAGTTTGAGGTGCGCGCTGTCGGTATTGAAATCCACCGCCACCTTGGCGTCCTGCCCCTTGACCAGCGGCACGTCCAGATTGATATGCCCTTGCAGCGGCCCCTCGGCCTGCCAGCCGGCAAAGGTCTGCGCGGTGCCGATGGGCGCTTCCTGCAGAATCTTCATGCCGTCCTGAAGGCTGCCGTCGAAGTCGCCGTCCACCAGCAGATGGCTCGGCTGGCCCGACGGCACGTGAGGCACGTCCACGGCCACATTGCTCACCTGAGTGCCGAGCAACTGGCCCTTGGTGGCACGAATGCGCACACCGCTGTTCTCGACAAAGACATTGCCGTCCACACCGGTCAGCGGCGGCCAACCCGGCTGGAAGGCGAGAGTGGCGTTGCGCACCTTGAAGAACAGGCTGATCACCCGCGCCACATCCGGTGCGTCGTGGTTGAGCGAGCCCTGATACTGGAAGAAGCTCTGGTTGACGTTGCCGCTGACAATGGCCGTGCGCAGCCAGTTATCCAGCGCCGGGCTCAGCACCGCCGGCAGGTATTTGGAGGTATAGCGGCCGTCGGCGTCCACCAGACCCACGCGCAGGTCCATGTAGTCTTCCTGGCTGTGGTCGAAGTGCAAACGGATCAGGAAGTCGCTGGCGATCTTGCCCTCATCCCCCAACACCTTGATATAGGGGGCGATCAGCGTGAAGCCCTGATCGTCCAACGCCCAGGTCAGGCGCGCATCGGCGTGGCGGTATTTCCATTCGTTCTTGAAGATCGGGTCCAGGTGCAGCATGAAATCGTCAGTGTTCAGGCGCAGCTCACCCTGCCCCAGATCGCCGCTGATGGCGCCACTGACGTTCCCGGCAGCCGGCGCACCGTGATAGGCGTCGAAACCGACCTTGTCCAGATTGGCCGCGAAGCTCAAACGCTTCGCGCCTTCGGCCTGGGGGCGGTAATCGAGCAGCACGTTGCGCAGACCGCCGGTGACTTTCAGGTGATCGAGCACCACCATGAGTTTGTCGGGCAGCGGTACGAGAGAATCGAGTAATGGCGTGACAGGGGTCAGATCCAGCCGGTCAGCCTGTATGTGCCAGAGCTCTTCACTGTCAGACGTTGCCGCGGTCTGCTTGAGCTGCAGGTGGCTTTCCCAGCGCTTGCTGGCGATGTCCATGGCCAGCGAGCTCAGCGACACTGTGAAACCCGTGTCATCGCGCTGGAACCAGGCGTTGAGCGCCAGGTTGTCGATGTTCGACGCTTTGCGATCAGCGTAGGCGCCCTTGAATTGCGGGGCATTGAGACGCGCAACTGCCGTTTGCAGGTTGCCCTTGCCCCAGGTCATCCAGAATTCGCCACCCGCCTTGAGGTTCTTGATGTTCCAGTCGCGTGTCAGGCTCTTGGGCAGCCATTTGGCCCAGTCGCTCTGCGGCAGGCTCAGGTACGCCTCAGCCTCGCCATCGCGCCAGGCGCTGGCGCGGATTTTCGAACGGACATTGAGTGACAGGGGTTGGCCGTCGGGCAGGGTCAAGCGGGCATCGAGGCGCTGATGAAACCGCCCGGTCTTGAGTGTCATGCTGACGTAAGTGAGGGTCAGAGGCGCCTGTTCGTAGGGTTGCAGGGTGATCTGGCTGTCGAACAGCGAAAGCTGCGAGATCATCTGCATCTGCGTCAGCACCTGTTCAGGATCGAACGGCTTGTCATCCTGCACCGGCAGGCCCTGGAGCGCCCAATGGCCGTCCTTGTCTTCCTTGAGTCCAAGCTGCAGGCCATCGAGTTCAAGGTGAGCGATGCGTACCTGTCGGGCCTTGAGGCTGGCCCAGAGATCAGGCACTGCGCGCACGTGATCCAGGCGAACCGTACCTGCGCCCTGCCCGACCATCACGTCCCGCGCGACGAAGACTGGCGCGAAGCCGCTCCAGCTGCCCTCCAGGCGACCGATGCTGACCGGCATGCCCACGGCGTTCTGAACCTTGAGTTCCACGTCAGCACGGTATTCGGCGACCATCGGCACCAGCTCGCGGCCAACACTGACGTACAGCGCGATCAGCACCAGAACCAGCGCGCACAGACTCAGGCCCCAACGTGTCAGAGCGGCGAGGAATCGCGTCAAACGCTCCATGTCGCCGAGCCTCCGTGCCACGCACCGGCGAACAGGGTACGGGTCAACCGAGTGGCCGACAGGTCAGGGAATTGCTCATTTGCCACACATCATTCTCTTTGAAGGGCATCCTTGCCGTCGGCCTGCGCAGGCTCGATTTGTCTGGGGGTCGACGACCGCGCGATGCTCTGCGCGGCGCTTCAAGCCGTTGAGCTGAATCAGAGCAGCACAACGTCATATTGTTCCTGTGAATACATGGTTTCGACCTGAAAGCGAATGGTCCGACCGATAAACACCTCAAGTTCCGCCACGTTACCCGACTCTTCATCGAGCAGACGATCGACCACCTTCTGGTTGGCCAGCACGCGATAGCCCAGCGCCTGATAGGCCCGCGCCTCGCGCAGGATCTCGCGGAAGATCTCGTAACAGATGGTTTCCGCCGTTTTTAGCTTGCCACGGCCCTGACAGCTGCTGCACGGCTCGCACAGCACTTGCTCAAGACTTTCACGGGTGCGTTTGCGGGTCATCTGCACCAGGCCCAGCTCAGTGATACCGATGATGTTGGTCTTGGCGTGGTCGCGTTCCAGCTGCTTCTCCAGCGTCCGCAGGACCTGGCGCTGATGCTCGCCGTCCTCCATGTCGATGAAGTCGATGATGATGATCCCGCCGATGTTGCGCAGGCGCAGTTGACGGGCAATGGCGGTCGCCGCTTCGAGATTGGTCTTGAAGATGGTTTCTTCGAGATTGCGATGGCCGACGAATGCCCCGGTGTTGACGTCGATGGTGGTCATCGCTTCGGCAGGGTCGATCACCAGATAGCCACCGGACTTTAGCGGCACCTTGCGCTCCAGGGCCTTCTGGATTTCGTCCTCGACCCCGTACAGGTCGAAAATCGGCCGCTCGCCGGGGTAATGCTCAAGGCGGTCGGCGATTTCCGGCATCAACTCGGCCACGAACTGGGTAGTCTTCTGAAAGGTTTCTCGTGAATCGATTCGGATCTTCTCGATGCGCGGGCTGACCAGATCGCGAAGGGTGCGCAGGGCCAGGCCGAGGTCCTCGTAGATCACGCTGGCCGGGCTGATGGTCTTGATCTGTTCGCCGATCTGATCCCACAGGCGTCGCAGATAACGGATGTCCATCATGATTTCATCGGCCCCGGCGCCTTCGGCCGCCGTGCGCAGGATGAAACCGCCTTTCTCCTTGATCCCTTCCTTGGCCACGCAGTCGCTGACGACCTGCTTGAGGCGCTCGCGCTCGGTCTCGTCCTCGATCTTCAGGGAAATCCCCACGTGGGCCGTGCGCGGCATGTACACCAGATAGCGCGATGGGATGGACAGTTGAGTGGTCAGACGCGCGCCCTTGCTGCCGATGGGGTCCTTGGTGACTTGCACCACCAGGCTCTGCCCTTCGTGCACCAGCGAGCTGATGGTTTCGACCGCCGGGCCCTCACGCATGGAGATTTCCGAAGCGTGGATGAACGCCGCGCGATCCAGACCGATGTCGATGAATGCCGCTTGCATGCCGGGCAGGACGCGAACGACCTTGCCCTTGTAAATATTGCCGACGATCCCGCGACGCTGGGTCCGCTCGACGTGGACTTCCTGCAAAACCCCGTTCTCAACGACGGCCACGCGCGACTCCATCGGCGTGATGTTGATCAGAATCTCTTCACTCATGGTTTTTCACCTTCCAGGCATTGCCAGCAGGGTATGCCAAAACGCTGGAGGATTTCTGCGGTTTCGCACAACGGCAAGCCGACCACGGCCGAATAGCTGCCCGAGAGGTTTTCAACGAACACAGCGCCCAGCCCCTGAATGCCGTAACTGCCCGCCTTGTCGCGGGGTTCGCCGCTGGCCCAGTAGGCGCGAGCTTCTTCAGGGGATATCGGGCGAAAACGCACGCGACTGCTGACCACGCGGGTTTCGCAGTGCTGCTCGTCGACCACGGCGATGGCGGTCAGGACGTCGTGTTCGCGGTTGGACAGCGCGGCGAGCATGGCCAGCGCATCGGCTTCATCGTCAGGTTTGCCGAGAATACGGCCGTCGAGAACCACCGCCGTGTCAGCGCCAAGAACGCACGCGGTGGGATACGCAGGGTCATTGGCCAGTTGCAGCAGCCCGGCATCGGCCTTGCCACGGGCCAGACGCTCGACATAGGCGGCCGGGGTTTCGTCCGCAAGCGGGGTTTCGTCGATATCGGCGCCAAGGGTCGTGAACGGCACACCGATCTGCGTCAGCAGCTCACGACGGCGCGGGGAGCCGGAGGCGAGAAGAAGTTGGGGCATGGGACGTCTCCGTGTCAGTGATCTTCAGCTTAGCCAGCGCCACTCCTGTGGGAGCGAATTCATTCTGGGCGGCATTCCGACGAAACGCCGGTACAGCCGATAAAGATGTGTCGCCGGACAAACCGCATCGCGAATGAATTCGCTCCCACAAGGTCCTGCCCGCAGCCTGCTATTTCAATTGATCTTCAGACGCAACCGCAACCCGCGCAGACCATAGCTCACCCACGGCCACAGCAATGCGCTGACCAGTGCCGGAAGCACCAGCGCCAAGGTCGGCTGGCGGTTGCCGGTCAATGCGCTGAGCCATAGCTGCACCAGCTGCGCCAGGCCGAAGATCACCAGAATCACCAGGCATTGCTGCCACATCGGGAACATGCGCAGACGTTGTTGCAGCGACAAGACCAGGAAGGTGATCAGGGTCAGGATCAGGGCGTTCTGCCCCAACAGCGTCCCGTAGAGCACGTCTTCGGCCAGACCCAGCATCCACGCGGTGACCATGCCGATTTTGTGTGGCAGGGCCAAGGCCCAGAACGCCAGCAGCAGCGCGAGCCACAGCGGGCGAAAGATTTCCATGAACTGCGGCAGCGGGGACACGCTGAGCAGCAGGCCGATGGCGAAGGTCAACCAGACCACCCAGCCGTTTCGTGCAGGGGCATGACGCGCCATTATTCTTCCCTCTCATGCGTCGCCGCAGGGGCAGCCACCGGTTTGGGCGTAGCGGGCTTGGCTGGCTGATGGGCAGGTGGTTTGCTCGCGGCAGGCTTGGCTGGCGTTGCGGCCGGTGTGGCAGCAGCCGGTGCGGCAGGCGCGGCTGCCGGGGCAGAAGACGTGCTGTGGCCGGTCGCAGGTTTAGGCACAGTGGCCGGGGTCACCGGCTTGTTCGGGGTCGCAGCAGGCGCAGCACCCGGCACGGTCGCCGACGGGACAACTGAAGGATCGGCCGTCTGACGCTCCAGCGACTCCTGCTGTTGCGCGGCATCGGCGGCGCGCTCTTCCGGGGAACGGCCATCCGAGAACACCAGCAACAGGTAACGGCTGCGGTTCAGCGCGGCGGTCGGCACGGCGCGAACGATCGCGAAAGGCTGGCCGGAGTCGTGGATGACTTCCTTGACCGTCGCCACCGGGTAGCCCGCCGGGAAACGCTGGCCCAGCCCGGAACTCACCAGCAGGTCGCCTTCCTTGATGTCGGCTGTATCGGCCACATGGCGCAGTTCCAGACGCTCAGGGTTACCGGTGCCGCTGGCAATCGCGCGCAAGCCGTTGCGGTTCACCTGCACCGGAATGCTGTGGGTGGAGTCGGTCAGCAGCAGCACGCGGGAGGTGTACGGCATCAGCTCGACCACCTGCCCCATCAGGCCGCGGGCATCGAGCACCGGCTGCCCCAATACCACGCCGTCGCGCTCACCCTTGTTGATGATGATGCGATGGGTGAAGGGGTTGGGGTCCATGCCGATCAGCTCGGCGACTTCGACCTTCTCGTTGACCAGCGCGGACGAGTTGAGCAACTCGCGCAGACGCACGTTCTGCTCGGTCAGGGCAGCCAGCTTTTGCAGGCGGCCTTGAAGCAGCAGGTTTTCGGTCTTGAGTTTTTCGTTTTCGGCAGCGAGTTCAGTGCGGCTGCCAAACTGGCTGGCAACGCCTTGATACAAACGTTCGGGCAGGTCGGCAATCCAGTAGGACTGCATCAGCACCAGCGACATCTGGCTGCGAACAGGCTTGAGCAGGGTGAAACGCGCATCCACGACCATGACGGCCACGGACAGGACGACCAGCACCAACAGACGAACGCCCAGCGACGGGCCCTTTGAGAAAAGCGGTTTAATAGGCCGCTCCTTCGAGGGATGCTTGTGGTTGGCTGTGCTTATTCATGGGACATGAAACCGGCCTGGTGCGGGTTGACGGAAAGAAGGTGTGCAAGCCTTGCAACATCAGGAGGAGACGTCAACAGGTCATGCACAAACGGGCAGCGCCATAAGCGCCACCCGTTCGACATCATGGAGCCATCCGGCGACTTACTCGCTGGAGAGCAGGTCCATGGTGTGCTTGTCCATCATTTCCAGCGCACGGCCACCGCCACGAGCAACACAGGTCAGCGGGTCTTCGGCGACGATCACCGGCAGGCCGGTTTCCTGGGCCAGCAGTTTGTCCAGGTCACGCAGCAGCGCACCACCACCGGTCAGCACCAGACCGCGCTCGGCGATGTCCGAAGCCAGTTCCGGAGGCGATTGCTCCAGCGCGCTTTTCACGGCCTGAACGATGGTTGCCAGGGATTCCTGCAACGCTTCCAGCACTTCGTTGGAGTTCAGGGTGAAGGCACGTGGCACGCCTTCGGCCAGGTTGCGGCCGCGCACGTCGACTTCACGCACTTCGCCGCCCGGGTAGGCCGTACCGATTTCCTGCTTGATGCGCTCAGCGGTGGATTCACCGATGAGGCTGCCGTAGTTGCGACGCACATAAGTGATGATCGCTTCGTCGAAACGGTCGCCGCCCACACGGACGGATTCGGCGTAGACCACACCATTGAGCGAGATCAGGGCGATTTCAGTGGTACCACCACCGATATCGACGACCATCGAGCCACGGGCTTCTTCGACCGGCAGGCCGGCACCGATGGCAGCGGCCATGGGTTCTTCGATCAGGAACACTTCACGTGCACCGGCGCCCAGGGCCGACTCGCGAATGGCGCGACGCTCAACCTGGGTGGATTTGCACGGAACGCAGATCAGCACGCGAGGGCTAGGCTGCAGGAAGCTGTTTTCGTGAACTTTGTTGATGAAATACTGGAGCATCTTTTCGCACACGCTGAAATCGGCGATCACGCCGTCTTTCATCGGACGAATGGCAGCGATGTTGCCCGGGGTACGGCCCAGCATTCGCTTGGCTTCCATCCCGACAGCAACGACGCTCTTCTGATTTCCGTGGGTCCGAATGGCCACAACCGATGGCTCGTTCAGGACAATACCGCGCTCACGCACGTAAATAAGGGTGTTGGCAGTGCCCAGGTCAATGGAAAGATCGCTGGAAAACATGCCACGCAGTTTCTTGAACATGGGAAAGGGACCCTAGGGAACGCGTGGGTAAAAAAGTGCGGCAAACTCTAACAACGACAGGGATTTTGGGCAAGGAGCCAATATGCTAAATTGGCTGTTTTTCCGAGCACTACCCTCGACGATCGCGGCCCTTTGACCGTCTGGATCGCGTAGTGTTCCGCAATCTGACGTACGGTCAAGTCCGTACGCATTCCACTGGAGAAACCCCATGGCGCTTGATCGCTCCGACGTGGAAAAAATCGCTCATCTGGCCCGACTGGGCCTCAATGACGCCGATATCCCGCGTACCACCGAAGCACTGAACAGCATTCTCGGGCTGGTCGACCAGATGCAGGCGGTCGACACCACCGGTATCGAACCGCTCGCGCATCCGCTTGAAGCCTCGCAACGCCTACGTGAAGACGTAGTCAGCGAGACCAATCATCGCGATTCCTATCAAGCCATCGCACCAGCGGTCGAAGACGGCCTTTATCTGGTTCCGAAAGTCATCGACTAAGGGAATGAGCCTGCAATGCACCAAATGACTCTGGCAGAGATCGCTCGCGGTCTGGCCGACAAAAAGTTTTCTTCCGAAGAATTGACCCGCTCCCTGCTGGCGCGCATCGCCCAGCTGGACTCGCAGATCAATAGCTTCATCTCCGTCACCGAAGACCTGGCCATCACTCAGGCCCAGGCCGCTGACGCCCGTCGTGCTGCTGGCGAAACCGGCGCGTTGCTCGGCGCTCCGCTGGCGCACAAGGACCTGTTCTGCACCAAAGGCATCCGCACCAGCTGTGCCTCGAAGATGCTCGACAACTTCAAGGCCCCGTACGACGCCACTATCGTCGCCAAGCTCGCCGCTGCCGGCACCGTGACGCTGGGCAAGACCAACATGGACGAATTCGCCATGGGGTCGGCCAACGAGTCCAGCCACTACGGCGCGGTGAAGAACCCGTGGAACCTTGCGCACGTACCCGGCGGCTCGTCCGGCGGTTCGGCGGCCGCGGTGGCCGCGCGTCTGCTGCCTGCCGCGACCGGCACCGACACCGGCGGCTCGATTCGCCAACCGGCTGCACTGACCAACCTCACCGGTCTGAAACCGACCTACGGTCGCGTCTCGCGCTGGGGCATGATCGCCTACGCGTCGAGCTTGGATCAGGCCGGCCCCATGGCGCGCACTGCCGAAGACTGCGCCCTGCTGCTGCAAGGCATGGCCGGTTTCGACATCAATGATTCCACCAGCATCGACGAGCCGGTCCCGGATTACAGCGCCAGCCTCAACGGCTCGCTGCAAGGCCTGCGCATCGGCGTGCCGAAGGAGTACTTCAGCGCGGGTCTGGACCCACGCATCGCCGATCTGGTCATGGCAAGCGTCGAGGAGCTGAAAAAGCTCGGTGCCGTGGTCAAGGAAGTCAGCCTGCCCAACCTGCAACACGCGATCCCTGCTTATTATGTGATCGCGCCGGCAGAAGCCTCCTCCAACCTGTCGCGTTTCGACGGCGTGCGTTTTGGCTATCGCTGCGAAGACCCGAAAGACCTGACCGACCTGTACAAGCGCTCTCGTGGCGAAGGCTTCGGCCCTGAAGTGCAGCGCCGGATCATGGTCGGCGCCTACGCGCTGTCCGCCGGTTACTACGATGCCTATTACCTGCAAGCGCAGAAGATCCGTCGCCTGATCAAGAACGACTTCATGAACGCCTTCAAGGACGTCGATGTGATCCTCGGCCCGACCACGCCGAACCCGGCCTGGAAAATCGGCGCCAAGAACGCCGACCCGATTGCCGCGTACCTGGAAGACTTCTACACCATCACCGCCAACCTCGCGGGCCTGCCGGGCCTGTCGATGCCAGCGGGCTTCGCTGACGGTTTGCCGGTCGGCGTGCAACTGCTGGCGCCCTACTTCCAGGAAGGCCGTTTGCTCAATGTTGCCCATCAGTACCAACAGGTCACTGACTGGCACCTACGTTCGCCGGCCGGCTTCTAAGGAGAAAACACATGCAATGGGAAGTCGTCATCGGGCTGGAGATTCATACCCAGCTCACCACCCAATCGAAGATTTTCTCCGGTAGCGCCACCACGTTCGGCTCCGAGCCCAACACCCAGGCCAGCCTCGTCGACCTGGGCATGCCCGGCACGCTGCCGGTGCTGAACAAGGAAGCCGTGCAGATGGCGGTCAAGTTCGGCCTGGCCATCGACGCCGAAATCGGCCAGCACAACGTGTTCGCCCGCAAGAACTACTTCTACCCGGACCTGCCCAAGGGCTACCAGATCAGCCAGATGGAGCTGCCGATCGTCGGCAAGGGTCACTTGGACATCACGCTGGAAGACGGCACCATCAAGCGCATCGGCGTGACCCGTGCCCACCTTGAAGAGGACGCGGGCAAAAGCCTGCACGAAGACTTCAGCGGCATGACCGGCATCGACCTGAACCGCGCTGGCACCCCGCTGCTGGAAATCGTTTCCGAACCGGACATGCGTTCGGCCAAGGAAGCGGTGGCCTACGTCAAGGCGATGCACGCGCTGGTCCGCTACCTGGGCATCTGCGACGGCAACATGGCCGAAGGCTCGCTGCGTTGCGACTGCAACGTGTCGGTTCGCCCCAAAGGCCAGGTCGAGTTCGGCACCCGCTGCGAGATCAAGAACGTCAACTCGTTCCGTTTCATCGAGAAGGCGATCAACAGCGAGATCCAGCGCCAGATCGACCTGATCGAAGACGGCGGCAAGGTCATTCAGCAAACCCGCCTGTATGACCCGAACACCAACGAGACCCGCGCCATGCGCAGCAAGGAAGAAGCCAACGACTACCGTTACTTCCCCGACCCTGACCTGCTGCCGGTGATCATCGAGGATTCGTTCCTCGAACAGACCCGCGCCACCCTGCCGGAGCTGCCGCCGCAGAAACGCGAGCGCTTCCAGTCGCAGTTCGGCCTGTCGCTGTACGACGCCAGCGTGCTGGCTTCCAGCCGCGAGCAGGCGGACTACTTCGAGAAAGTGGTGAGCATCGCGGGCGACGCCAAGCTGGCCGCCAACTGGGTCATGGTCGAGCTGGGTTCGCTGCTCAACAAACAAGGCGCGGAGATCGACGAATCGCCGGTCAGCGCCGAGCAACTGGGCGGCATGCTGCAGCGCATCACCGACAACACCATCTCGGGCAAGATCGCCAAGATGGTCTTCGAGGCGATGGCCAATGGTGAAGGCAGCGCGGACGAGATCATCGAGAAGCGCGGCCTCAAGCAAGTGACCGACAGCGGCGCCATCGAGTCGATTCTCGATGACATGCTCAAGGCCAACGCCGAGCAGGTCGAGCAGTACCGCGCCGCCGATGAAGCCAAGCGCGGCAAGATGTTCGGCTTCTTCGTCGGGCAGGCCATGAAAGCCTCCAAAGGCAAGGCCAACCCGGGGCAGGTCAACGAACTCCTCAAGCGCAAGCTGGAAGGTTGATGCAAAGGCCCTGATCCGGAACTTTCGTCATCAGGGCCGGCCCTTTCGTGAGCAAGCTTACTCCCACAGACTGTATGGATCCTGTGGGAGTGAGCTTGCTCACGAAAGCGGATTTATTCGCGATTGGATATGTCTGACGCATCGCCATCGCGAATGAATTCGCTCCCACAGGGGTTCATGCTGCAGTTGATGTCGAATCCTGGCTTTTGACTTCTGTGGGAGCGAATTCATTCTGGGCGGCACCCCGACGAGGCGCCATCCCAGGCGACATAGAATCGCCGGGCAATAACCACCAAAGGACTGAACCTCATGTGGCGGCTCCTCGGCGCTTGCGCCTTGATCTCCCTGCTGGCCGGCTGCGCCAGCGACGCAATCATCGATCCACACGGCTACAACGCCACCGGCGGTGCCTCGTATTACGGCGCAGCGCATCAAGGCAAGCGCACCGCCAGCGGTGAACGCTTCGACCAGAATTCCCTGACTGCCGCCCATCGCCAGCTGCCCTTCGGTACCCGGGTGCAAGTCACCAACCTGGACAACGACCGCAAGGTGATCGTCCGCATCAACGATCGCGGCCCGCATACCCGCTCCCGGATCATCGACGTATCCCGCCAGGCCGCCGAACAATTGGGTATGCTGCGTAGCGGAACCGCCCAAGTGCGGGTGCAAGCCCTCGACGATTGATTGCCCCTGACGGCTCTAAGGAGCGCTGAATTCTCGCCCTCTCCACCCTCCCGCTGCCCACGCTGATCGAGCTGGTCTGTGGCCTGCTGCTGATGATCCTCGGTGCCGAACTCTCGGTGCGTGCCGCCGTGGCGCTGGCTGCCCTGCTGAAAACCCGCCCGCTGTTCCTCGGCCTGACCGTCGTCGCGCTGGGCAGCAGCGCCCCGCAAATGGCCGTCGGCCTGCAAGCGGCGCTGACCGACAGCCCCGACATCGCTGTGGGCAGCGTCATCGGCAGCAACATCTTCAACATCCTGGTCACCCTCGGCCTGTCCGCGCTGATCATTCCGCTGCGCGTGGCCCGACAACTGGTGCGCGTCGACTTACCGCTGATGATCGGCGCCACCGCGCTGGTCGCAGGCCTTGCCTGGAACGGTGTGCTGAGCGGGGTCGATGGCGTGATTCTGCTGATTGCCATGGCCGCTTACCTGGCTGTGGTGGTGCGTCAGTTCGCCCATGGCGCGCGACATTTCGACACTACAGACGAAACACCGCGCCGCAAATTCTGGCCGATTCTTGGACGCCTGGCGTTGATGTCCTGCGGGTTGGCCTTGCTGATTCTCGGCAGTCATTTGCTGGTGGGTGCGGCGGTGGTGGTCGCTCAGGATCTGGGCCTGTCGGAACGGGTCATCGGCCTGACCGTGATTGCCGTCGCCACGTCTCTCCCTGCCTTGATGACCTCGCTGATTGCCGCCCTGCGTGGCGAGCGGGATATCGCCGTGGGCAACATCATCGGCAGCAACCTGTTCAACCTGCTCGGCGTGTTGGGGGTGACTTCGCTGATCGCCTCGTCGCCATTGTCGATCTCACCCAACGCGCTGGATTTCGACCTGCCGGTGATGCTCGGCGTCGCCGCGTTGTGCCTGCCGCTGTTCTATTCCGGCTATCGCATCACCCGATTGGAAGGCTTGCTGCTGTTGGGACTGTACGCGGTGTATGGGCTGCACATCGTCTCGTTCACCACCGGCATGCCCCTGGCGGACCGGCTGGAACGGTTGATGATTCATTACGCGTTGCCGGTCTTGGGCCTGGGGGTGTTGATCAGCACGGTCAGGGCCTGGCGCAGACAGCACTGACCCGCCACGAGCCGAATCCTGTAGGCGTGAGCTTGCCCGCGATTGCGTAGTGCCAGCCAATATCCAGGCGCCTGAAGGAACGCCATCGCGGGCAAGCGCGCTCCTACGGGTAGGCGCGCGGGCGATCTAGATCCACCCGCCCCACTGCAAAATGAAAATCCCGATGTTCGTCGTCACGGCCGCTGCGAGGGTGGTCATGACGATGATCGACGCGGCGAGCTCATGATTGCCCTCGGCCGCACGGGCCATGACGAAACTGGCCGATGCCGTCGGCGCGCCGAAGTACAGGAACAGAATCCCCAGCTCCGCATGCCGAAAACCCAGCAGCCAGGCCCCAAGGGTGCAGATCAGCGGCAGCCAGACCATCTTCATCAGGCTTGCGCTGATCGCCAGCCCACCGCTTTCGCGCAGTGATTTGAGCGACAACGTGCCGCCGATGCACATCAGGGCCAGTGGCAGGGTCATCTGCGCCAGGTAGCTGCCGGAGGTATCGAGCCACTTCGGCAGACCGATGCCGAAGTAGGCGAAAGGGGTCGCAGCGATGATGCTGATGATCAGCGGGTTGGCGAAAACGCTTTTGCAGATACTCCACGGGTCGGATTTGATCACCGGGCTGTACACCGCGAGCACCACGGTGGAGAGGGTGTTGTAGAACAGGATCACCAGGGCGGCGAGGATCGCGCCGAGGGAGATCCCGTAGTCGCCGTACATGCTCGCCGCCAGCGCGAGGCCGATGACGCCGTTGTTGCCGCGGAATGCCCCTTGCACATAGATGCCGCGCTCGATGAAGGGCACGCGATAGATCGCCCAGCCCCAGACCAGCGCAAACCCCACCAGCGTGGCAATGATGAAGTAGATCAGCACACCCGGTTGCAGCGCTGCGTGGAGGTCGGCGTGGATGATGCCGAGGAACAGCAGCGCCGGCATCGTGCAGTTGAACACCAGCGAGGATGCGGTGTGAATGAAACCGTCGTTGATCCAGCCGACGCGCTTGAGCACCACGCCGAGAAACAGCATGGCGAAGACCGGAGCCGTGATGTTCAGGGTTTCCAGAAAAATTGCCAGCATGCACACCAAACCCTGATCCGTCGTTAGGTGGCTAATGATAGGCCAGCACGGCAGAGAGTGTTACCGGGAATTGCGCAGTGATCGTACAACCGCAGTCATTGAAGGTGACCAGCTTCTCTGTGGGAGCGAATTCATTCGCGATGCGGTGGTACATCCAACACAGATGTGGCGCATGCGCGGGCCAATCGCGAGTGAATTCGCTCACCGGATTATTCGGTGCTGTTCAATCGGTTATTGATCAAACCTGAGCAGGCGCCAGCTTCTTCTCGAACACCGACACCCCGTCCAGATCCCGCAGCGTCACGGTCATCTCGCCGCTCTGCCCTTCGATGTTCACCTCGCCGAAAAACTGAAAGCCGGCAAAAGGCGAGGTGTTCTGCGCGGGCGGGGCTTTCTGGAAGACCAGTTCCGGGCCAAAGGTTTTGTCCAGCGTGTTAGGCCCGAAACTGCCCGCATTCAAGGGGCCCGCGACGAATTCCCAGAATGGGTCGAACTCCTGGAACACCGCTTGATCGGGATGATAGTGATGGGCCGCGCAGTAATGCACGTCAGCGGTCAGCCATACCGTGTTGCGCACCTTCTGCTGACGCAGGAAACCCAGCAGCTCGGCGACCTCCAGCTCACGCCCTTTCGGCGCGCCGTTGTCGGTGTTGGCAATGGCTTCCCAGCGCATGACACCGGGGCTGATCTCGCCATCCGGCACACCGAGGCTGATCGGCATGTCTGCGGCGATGACTTTCCATTGTGCGTTCGACGCCTGCAGTTCGCGCTTGAGCCAGTCCAACTGCTCGCGCCCGAGGAACGCTGTGGTCGACCCCGGTTTGTCGGCCAGGTTGGCGTCGTTGCCGTCGCGGTAGCTGCGCATGTCGAGGACGAACACGTCGAGCATCGGCCCATAACTCAGCTTGCGATACACCCGCCCGCCGTTGTCGGCGCTTTGCAAGCGCATCGGCGCGTATTCGAGGAACGCCTGACGTCCGCGCGAGGCCAGCAGTTGGATGTCCTTGACCTTGTAACGCTCGTCGAGCTGCTTGCTCGGTGACCAGTTATTGCTGACTTCGTGGTCGTCCCACTGCCAGATCTGCGGCACTTCGGCGTTGAAGCGACGCAGGTTTTCGTCCATCAGGTTGTAGCGGTAGGCGCCGCGATACTCATCGAGGGTCTCGGCGACTTTGCTCTTCGCTTCGGTGGTGATGTTGCGCCAGATGCGCCCGCCTTCGGTGACCACCTCAGCGGGCACCGGGCCATCGGCGTAAATGGTGTCGCCGCTGTGGATGAAGAAGTCCGGCAGGCGCAGGCGCATGGCTTCGTAGATGCGCATGCCGCCGATGTCCGGGTTGATGCCGAAGCCTTGACCTACGGTGTCGCCGCTCCACACGAAACGGATGTCGCGGCGGGTCTGCGGCACGCTGCGCAGGTGGCCGAACCAGGGTTCGCTGGCGACGCCGGTCTGGGCGTCCTCGAAGGACACGCGGTAGAAAATGGCTTGATCGGTGGGCAGGCCGGTCAGCTCGACGCGGGCGGTGAAGTCGGTGCGCTGATCGGCCAGCAGCGAGACAGACCGGCGCGGATTGGTGAACATACTGCGCGTGTCCCATTCGACGACCATGCGCGAGGGGCGATCACTGCGGCTCCAGACCATGGCGCGGTCGCCCATGAGGTCGCCGGACTGCACGCCGTCGGTCATCTTCGGGCGATCCTTCACCGACGCGATGACCGCCGGGGCCAATCCGGGCAAGAGCAAACCGGCGCCCGCGGCTTGAATGATGCGACGGCGGGTCAGGTCGAACTGAGTCATGGTGGTCCCCTCAAGTGAATGGCGAAGAGAGGAAGCTAACAACCGAATGTTGGGGGTTTGTGACAGGACGAAAGTCAGTAGGCGTGCGCATCTCCTGTGGGAGCGAATTCATTCGCGATTGGCCAGTACATCCGATGAATCTCTATCGGACGTACCACCGCATCGCGAATGAATTCGCTCCCACAGATCGAATCCCCGTCAGCCACAACATATTCGGATGCCCTTACGCCCCCGCAGGCACCGCATCCAGCTCGACCACCTCAGGCCGCTTCAGTAGTGCGTACAACACGCCCGTCACCACGCTGCCCACCACAATCGCCAGCAAATACAACAACGCATGGTTGATCGCGTTCGGAATCAACAGCACGAACAGCCCGCCGTGGGGCGCCATGAGCTTGCAGCCGAAGAACATCGACAGCGCCCCCGTCAGCGCGCCGCCGACGATGCTCGCCGGGATCACCCGCAGCGGGTCTTTGGCGGCGAAGGGGATCGCGCCTTCGGAGATGAAGCACAGCCCCAGCACGAACGCCGCCTTTCCCGCTTCGCGCTCGCTCTGGGCGAACTTGTTGCGGGCGATGAAGCTGGCAATGCCCATGCCGATCGGCGGAACCATGCCCGCCGCCATCGCAGCGGCCATCGGCGCGTAGCTCTGGGACGCCAGCAGCCCCACCGAAAACGCGTACGAGGCTTTGTTGATCGGGCCGCCGAGGTCCACGCACATCATCGCGCCCAGCAGCACGCCGAGCAGGATCGCGTTGGTAGTGCCCATGCTGTCGAGGAACTGGGTCAGCCCTTCGAGCATTCCGGCCACGGGCTTGCCGACCACGTAGATCATCACCAGACCAGTCACCAGACTCGCCAGCAACGGAATGATCAGGATCGGCTTCAGCGCCTCGACACTGGCGGGCAGCTTCGCGTAGCGGTTGATTGCCGCTGCGGCGTATCCGGCAATGAAACCGGCGATGATGCCGCCGATGAAGCCCGCGCCCAGCGTGCTGGCCAGCAGCCCGCCGATCATGCCTGGCGCAAGCCCCGGCCGATCCGCGATGGAATAGGCGATGTAACCCGCCAGCAACGGCACCATTAATTTGAACGCCGCGTCGCCGCCGATCTGCATCAATGCCGCCGCCAGGGTGCCCTGCTCCTTGAACGCGGTGATGCCGAACACGAAGGAAAGCGCGATCAGCAAACCGCCTGCCACCACCATCGGCAGCATGAATGACACGCCGGTCAGCAGGTGTTTGTAGACGCCGGTTTTCTCTTTTTTCGTCGGGGCTTTTGCAGTCGATGCAGAAGACTCGACCTCCCCTTCAGCCAGGGCTTTTTTCAGCGTCGCTTCCGATTGCTTGAGCGCAATCCCGGTGCCACAGCGATAAATGCGCTTGCCGGCGAAACGCTCGGTGGCCACTTCGATATCGGCGGCGAGCAGCACCACGTCGGCCTCGGCGATGGCCTGGGCGCTGAGCGGATTGCGTGCGCCCACCGAGCCCTGGGTCTCCACTTGCAGGTCATAGCCGAGTTTCTTCGCGGCCTGCTGGATCGCTTCGGCGGCCATGAAGGTGTGGGCAACGCCGGTCGGGCAGGCGGTCACGGCCACCAGCTGCGGCATCTTGCTCGCAGTCGCGCCGGTCGCGGGTTCAGCGCTTGCGCTGGCGACATGAACCTTTGCCAGCTCATGGGCCGAATGCATGAAACCGTCGATGTCCTGCAACGCCCGGGCGGGCGTCGACTGGTGCAGGCGCTTGCCAGCAAACCGGTTCAAATCCAGCGGACCGGTGTTGACCACCAGCACCCAGTCGGCGCTGTCGATGTCGGCGGCGGACAGTTGTTTTTCCGGATAGCGAGGGTCGTGCACTTCAACGCACGTCGTCCAGCCCTGACGCTGGGCCGCCGCGTCGAGCAGACGGGCGCTGAGGACGCTGCTGATCTTGCCGTTCGGGCAGGCCGTGACAATGGCTAACTTCATCACACTTCCTCTCTTCTTATTCGGTCATGGCGCGCACGTTGACGCCGCCTTCCAGCCGTTTGAGTTGCGCCGCGTCGTTGATGCCGAACCCGATCTGGGTCACCGCCATCGCCGCAATCGCCGTGGCGGTGCGCAGGGTCTGCTCGGGGGAGTGGCCGCTCAGCAGGCCGTGAACCATGCCCGCCAGCAGCGAATCCCCCGCGCCCACAGTGCTTGCCACCGTTACCGATGGCGGCAAAGCCTGCAGGGCGACGTCAGAGCTGAACCAGTGCACGCCTTCCGAGCCCTGGGAAATCACCACATGCTCGATGCCGCGCTGACGCAATGTCTGGGCTGCCTGAGCCTGGGCGGCAATGGAAATGATCGGCGCATCCAGCGCATCCGCCAACTCTTCGGTGTTGGGCTTGATCAGCCATGGCGAGGCTTCAAGGCCTGCGCGCAACGCCGCGCCGCTGGTATCCAGCGCGACTTTCAGACCCATGTCGTTGAGCTTGAGCAGTAGCGTTTTCAGCCACTGCGCGTCGACGCCACGGGGCAGACTGCCGGCGACGACCACCGCATCGAAGTCACCCGCGATCTGTTCGACACGGGCCGCCAACGCTTGTTGCGCCTGCACACTGACTTCAGGCCCTGGTCCGTTCAGGTCAGTGATGCGACCGCTGCTTTCGGCCAGTTTGATGTTGCTGCGGGTTTCGCCCGGCACGCGCACGAACTCGTCGACGAAGCCGCGCCTGGCGAACAACGACTCGAATGACTGCTGGTTGTCCACGCCGAGAAACCCGGCAACGGTGAGCGTGTGGCCCAGATCGGCCAGCACCTGCGCCACGTTGAGGCCCTTGCCCGCCGCATGGGTGAGCATGCGTTCGCTGCGGTTGACCTGGCCGACCTGCAAGGGACCCAACTGCACGGTCAGGTCCAGCGCCGGGTTCATGGTCAATGTCAGAATGTTCGCCATTACAGCTTCTCCACGCACAGCCTCTCCACGAGGCCACGTACTTCAGCGGCGCTGGCGACGGTCAGCGCGTGTTGCGCCAACTGCCGGGCACCGCTTAGATTCAATTCACGCACGCACGCTTTGACTTCGCCGACACTGCGCGCTGCGACACTCAATTCATCGACGCCCAGCCCGACCAGCACTGGCACCGCCAGCGGATCCGCCGCCAGCTCGCCGCACACGCCCACCCATTTGCCATGAGCGTGGGCGGCGCGAACGGTGATATCGATCAGTTGCAGCACCGCCGGGTGCAGGCTATCGGCCTGAGCCGACAGGGTCGGATGGCCGCGGTCGATGGCCAGCGTGTACTGCGTCAGGTCGTTGGTGCCGACGCTGAAGAAATCCACTTCCCTGGCCAGCACCGGCGCCAGTAGCGCGGCCGAAGGCACTTCGATCATGATGCCCAGCTGCAGGTCAGCCACCGGGATTTCCAGGCGCAAACGCTCGGTCATGTCCCGCGCCTGACGCCACTCTTCAACCGTGCCGACCATCGGAAACATAATCCGCAGCGGGCGGTTGTCGGCGGCACGCAGCAGCGCGCGAAGCTGGCTTTCCATCACGTCCGGGCGTTGCAGGGTCAGGCGGATGCCGCGCACGCCGAGGAAGGGGTTTTCCTCCTTGTCGATGGGCCAGTACGGCAGGGGTTTGTCGCCGCCCACATCGAGGGTGCGCACCACCAGCGGACGGCCCTTGAGGTCGTCCAGCACGCGACGGTACTCGGCTTCCTGGGTGGCTTCGTCCGGGGCCGAACTGTGGGCCATGAACAGCAATTCGGTGCGCAGCAGGCCGATGCCTTCAGCGCCCTGCTCCACCGCAGCCGCAGTGCCGGTGCTGTCGCCGATGTTGGCGAACACCTCGACCGCGTGGCCGTCCTGAGTGATCGCCGGTTCCATACGCAGCGCCGCAGCGGCCTTGAGGCGCACCTCGCGGGTGTCGCGATCGAGCAGCGCGCGTTGCAGGGTGTGCTCGTGCGGCGCAACGTCGAGACGACCGCGCTGGCCGTCGATCAACAGCGGCGTGCCGGACTTGATCAACAGCACCGCATCACCCGCCCCCACCAGCGCCGGAATACCCAAGGCACGGGCGACGATGGCGCTGTGAGCGGTGGCGCCGCCGCGCGCGGTGAGGATGCCAGCGACGCGGGCCGGATCGAGCCGCGCCACGTCGGACGGGCCGACTTCATCCATCACCAGAATGTAAGGCTCTTGCGGCTCGACCAGATCATCGACGCCACACAGCTGCGCCAGTACGCGGCGGCCGACGTCACGCAAATCCGCCGCACGCTCGGCGAGCAGGGCGTCCTTGAGTTGTTCCTGTTGCTGCGCGGCGGCCTCGACCACATGGGTCCAGGCGGCAGCGGCGCTCTCGCCGGTCTTGAGACGCAGAGCGACTTCATCCACCAGCTCGGGGTCGTCGAGCATTTCCTGATGGGTGACGAAAATTTCGCGAATAGCCTTGGCGGTGCTGCGCTGAATCAGGTTGCCGATGTCATTGCGGACCTGAATCAGCGCGCCCTGCAAACGCTCGTGCTCGGCGTGATAGGACTCACCACGCAGCGGGTAATCAAACACCGGCAACACATGCACATGGGCAGGGCCGGTGGCGATACCAGGCGCAGCAGGCACGGCTTGAAGCTGTGACCCGGCAGCGGGCGCGCTCAGGTGCTTTTCCACCACGGCAGCCATCGGGCTTGGCGCGGATTCAGTCGGCAGCGGCTCGATTTCCTCGCCCAGGCCTTCGACCACAGCAGCGATCAATGCGGGCAACGCGTCGTTGGCAACGGAAGGCTCAGCGATGAATTCCAGCACTTGACCACGACGCACGCCCAGGCTCAGCAACTTGCTCAGGCTCTTGGCCGACACCGGGCTCTCACCGCTGTCGAGAATGCGCACGCGAACATCGCCGTCGAAGCGCTTGGCCAGCTGCGCGAGGATCTTTGCAGGCCGCGCATGAAGGCCGTGGGCGTTGGCCAGGGCAATCCGCTCGCTCGGCCAATCAGGCGGCATATCGCCGCCCAAGGCCTGGAGCACGGCGCGGCTGCTGGTGGCCTGGCCCAGTTCGTGGCCGCGCCCCTCGATCAGTAACGCGCACAGACGCTCAAGCAGCGCCTGATGGGATTCGCCCAGGCTCGCCAGGCAGAACAGGCCGGTCAGCGGTTGCCCCAGATGACGCATCGGCTTGTCCGGGGTGACGAACGCCAGGCCCGGCTTGTTGACCATCTGCTCGCTGTGCAGCCACCACAGGCCTTCGCCCAACGGCAGCGGGTCAACCTGTTGCAGCACGGCGGCAAAGCCGTTGTTCACACACTCGGCACGACGCAGCAGACGCGCGCCGCGCCAGACCAGTTCTTCGAAGTCATCGACCGAGGCGCCGAGGCTGATCATCTGCGCATCCAGCGCCAGTTCCTGGGGCGCACCTTGCAGCAGCTTGAGCAGCGATTCGGGGTCCTTCGCCTGACGCAGCGCCTCGCCCAGATCGGTCTCGCCGAGGGCGCGAGTGAGCAGTTGCAGCAGGCGCAGGTGCTCGTCGGATTTGGCCGCGATGCCGATGGCCAGGTACACCATCTGGCCGTCGCCCCAGTCCACGCCCTGGGGGAACTGCATCAGCCGCACGCCGGTGGCGTACACCTGATCGCGGGTCTGTGGCGTGCCATGGGGGATCGCGATGCCCTGCCCCAAGAAGGTCGAACCCTGCTGTTCGCGAGCCTGCAAGCCCTGCAGATAACCGGGGGCCACCAGACCGTCGGCCACCAGCAGATCGGCGAGCAATTGCAGCGCGGCGGGTTTATCCACAGCCGACTGGTCCATGGAAATTTGCTCAACGGTCAGCTCGAGCATCGCTTTCTCCTGAGATTCTTGTTTTAAGACCGACCTGAAATAGCCGATGACTTCATGGCCGCACGTGAGTCATCAGACCCGCGTTTTGATGCGATTACGGCAATACCCAAGCTTGCTGAATCGTTTCATCTAGAATGGCGGGCACGTTACTCGATATTCTCGTTTGTTTGAAGCTCATCGGGCCGAATGGCGTAGGAAGCGTCCTAAAAAACCTAAACGACAATGGTCTGCTGTAATGATGGCCGTGAATCGGTGAAAATCACGACGGCATTGCGTCCATGCAAAGAATAAAAGGAAGGTCCGCTTGAAACTCAGTGATATTGCGCGTCTGGCCGGTGTGTCCGTCACCACGGCAAGCTACGTGATCAACGGCAAGGCCGAACAACAGCGCATCAGCAATGCGACGGTCGAGCGTGTGCGTGCGGTGGTTGAGGCCCATGACTTCCGGCCCAACCCCCAGGCCGCCGGCCTGCGTAGTCGGCACACCCGCACTTTGGGCTTCATCCTTCCGGACCTGGAAAACCCCAGTTACGCCCGCATCGCCAAACAACTGGAACAAGGCGCCCGCGCCCGAGGCTACCAGCTGCTAATCGCCAGTTCCGACGATGATCCCATCAGCGAATTGCAGTTGTTGCAGCTGTTTCGCGCCCGCCGTTGCGACGCCCTGTTCGTCGCCAGTTGCCTGCCCGCCAGCGACGACAGCTACCGCGAATTACAAAAGCGTGGGACACCGGTGATCGCCATCGACCGCGAGATGGACGCCGGGTATTTCTGCTCGGTGGTCAGCGACGACCACGACGCCAGCCAGCAGCTGACCCGCAGCCTGCTGGAGATCAAGCCCCGTCACATCGCGCTGATCGGCGCCCGCCCTGAGCTGAGCGTCAGTAAGGCGCGGGCCAGCGGTTTTGAAGATGCTTTGGATGACTTCAAGGGCTCGGTGATCATCGAGCACGGCGAGTCGTTCAGCCGTGACTGCGGCCTGCAGATTGCCGGCCAGATGCTCGACCGCCTGGGTTACGTCCCCGATGCGCTGATCACCACGTCGTATGTTTTGTTGCAGGGTGTGTTCGACCTGCTCCACGAGCGTCGTCTGAACCCCGACCAACTGCACCTGGGCACGTTCGGAGATACGCAGCTGCTGGATTTCCTGCCGCTGCCGGTCAATGCCATGGCCCAACAGCATCACCTGATCGCTGAAAAAGCCTTGGCGCTGGCCCTGTCGGCCGTCGAGCAAAACCAGTACGAACCCGGCGTGCACGCCATCGTCCGCACATTCAAGCAGCGCATCCACGGGGTCTGACCGGTGAGGCTGATCGACACCCATACGCACCTGGATTTCGACGACTTCGATGCCGATCGCCAGGCGGTGCTCGCCCATTGCCAGCAGCAGGGGGTCGAGCGCATGGTGGTGTTGGGGGTTTATCAGCGCAATCTGCAACGGGTGTGGGATCTGGCCTTGAGCGAGCCTTCGGTTTACGCCGCTTTGGGGCTGCACCCGATCTACCTCAACGAGCATCGTCCCGAGCACCTTGAGGATCTACGCGACCGCCTGGCCGATCTGGCGGGGCATCCCAAGCTGTGCGCGGTGGGCGAAATCGGTCTGGATTACTACGTCCAAACCCTGGACCGGGATCAGCAGAAAGCCGTGTTTGACAGCCAGTTGCAGATGGCCGCCGAATTCAATCTTCCCGCCCTGCTCCACGTGCGCCGCAGCCACGCCGACACCATTGCCACGCTCAAGCGCTTCAAGCTCCGGCGCAGCGGCATCATTCACGCGTTCGCAGGCAGTCGGGAAGAAGCGAAGGAATACATCAAGCTGGGTTTCAAACTCGGACTGGGCGGCGCCGCGACCTGGCCGCAAGCCTCACGCATGCACCGGGTGATCGCCGACCTGCCGCTGGACAGCGTGGTGCTGGAAACCGACTCGCCGGACATGGCCCCGGCCATGCACCCCGGTCAGCGCAACAGCCCTGAACACCTGCCGGACATCTGCGCAGCGCTGGCCGACCTGATGAGCATCCCCGCCGAAACCCTGGCCCGAGCCAGCACTGAAAATGCCTGCATGCTATTTGGCTGGACCTGACTCACCGTCCGCCTGAATTAATTTTGTAAAAAGAAATTTCAGAGACGACCAGCGGTCCTTTGCTTATCTCCCTCTGATCGCTAAGGACACCGGCAATGAAATTCTCTAAATTCGCCCAAGCGCTGTCGAAATGGACCGGTAACCCCAAGACCTTTGCCGTCGCCGTTTTGCTGATCTGCGTGTGGGCCGCGACCGGGCCGCTCTTTCACTACAACGACACCTGGCAGCTGATCATCAACACCTCGACCACCATCATCACCTTTCTGATGGTCTTTCTCGTGCAGAACACCCAGAACCGTGACACAGACGAGCTGCACATCAAGATCGACGAACTGCTGCGCGTGACCAAGGACGCGCAGAATGCCGTATTGAGCCTGGACAACCTCGACCAGAAAGAACTGCATGCCCTGCGCAAGAAATACAAGGCCATGGGCGATCAAGAAGATGCCGACCACACTCAGCCGTTTCCAAAATGCGCCGCTGACGATGATGAGAAAATCTCGGGCCAGGTGGCTGACCATTGATCAGGAGCAAAGGAACCAGGCGGCTTGGGGATCTTCCTAACTGAACTATGCCGCCTGCACTGAAGCCTCGCGAATGAATTCGCTCCCACCGGCGATCTGGCGGACGCCTGAAACACGTGGGCGGGTACCCCACCTGTGGGAGCGAATTGATTGGCGAAAGATGTGTCAGACGACAAAGATGTCATGCGAAATACCTCGGCCTCAACAGGGAGTTCGCCCATGAGGGAATCAAGCAGCACTGCAAAGTCTGAAGTTGTTCTGCTGGCCACCCACAAGCGTCTGGCGACCCATGAAACCGTGGTGCAGCAGGCCTTGGCGCATCGGATCGCCAAGCTGCTGGGCGCAACGTTCGTGGGGGCTTATGACCCGGCGCTGCATCAGGGCCATTCCCTCTACTACATCCCGTCCGACACCTTGATCGGAAAACAGGCAGGCAATGCGCTGGACATTCGCAGCGTCGACGACTTCTTCGGCGGCTTGATCGACTACCCCTTCATGGCCACTAAAGCCATTTCCCATCCCCTGCTCGACGATGCCACTGCCAGGCCCGAAGGCTGGTCGGATCGGTTCTTCGAAGACGCCGTCGACGCCGTGCTCACCGGCTACAGCGTGTTCAACGCCGCTGACGCCAAACGCGCGGGGCTTCTATTGCTCAAGCAAGGCCCGGTGCGGGTCAAGCCGGTGCTGGCGACAGCGGGTCGCGGGCAGGTGGTGGTTACCTCTGAGGCAGAACTGCACGAGGCCCTTGCCCAGCAAGATATGGCCGAGGTCGAGGAATGGGGACTGGTGCTGGAGGAGGACCTGCACGAGGTCATCACCTACAGCGTCGGTCAAGTGCGGGTGGCGGGTATCACCGTGAGTTATCACGGCACCCAGAGCCTGACCGAAGACAACAATGGCGAAACGGTCTATGGCGGCTCGCAGTTGTGGCTGGTGCGTGGCGACTATGACGAACTGCTCAAGCTCGATCTTGACGACGACGTGCGCCGCTCCGTGACCCAAGCCATGAGCTACGAGAAAGCCGCGCTCGAGTGCTTCCCGGATTTTCTCGCCTCACGTCGCAATTACGACATCGCCCACGGCACCAATTCGCGGGGCCAGGTACGTTCCGGGGTGCTGGAGCAATCCTGGCGCATCGGTGGCGCCAGTCCCGCCGAGGTCGAAGCGCTGGTGGCGTTTGCAGCCGACCCGACACTGATGCGCATCGGCGCATCCAGTCATGAAATCTACGGGCCGACCACCCTGCCCGCCAACGCCCATGTTCTCTACGAAGGCGACGACCCCGACGTCGGCCTCATCAGCAAATTCATACAGGTCCAGCCTTATGACCGTTCGCAGTGAAACCATCGACATCAGCGTCAGCGACGACACCATTTCCGGCACCATCCTCACCCCCGGCGCGAAAATGCCGGGCATTCTGTTCGTCCACGGTTGGGGCGGCAGCCAGCAGCGCGACCTGGCGCGGGCCAAGAACATCACCGGCCTGGGTTGCGTGTGCCTGACCTTCGATTTACGCGGCCATGAGCGCACCCACGAAATGCGCGCCTCGGTGTCCCGCGAGCACAGCATGGAAGACCTGCTGGCCGCTTATGACCGCCTGGCGAGCCACCCGGCTGTGGATAACAACGCCATTGCCGTGATCGGCAGCAGTTATGGCGGCTATCTGGCGACGATCCTCAGCGGCATGCGTCCGGTCAAATGGCTGGCCCTGCGGGTGCCTGCGCTGTACTGGGACGCCGACTGGGATATGCCCAAACAGGCGCTGGACCGGGACAAACTGGCGCACTACCGTCGTTCGGCCGTCACCGCCGCCGATAACCGCGCCTTGGCGGCGTGCAAGGATTTCAAGGGAGATGTGTTGCTGGTGGAGTCCGAGCAGGACGACTACGTGCCCCACGCCACCTTGATGAGTTATCGCACAGCGTTCGATCTGGCGCATTCGCTGACGTATCGTCTGCTCGATGGCGCGGATCACGGGCTGAGCAGCGACACCAGTCAGCAGGCGTACACGACGCTGCTGACGGACTGGATCAGCGAAATGGTGGTCGGCTCAAGGCTGGTGGATTACCCGCATCATGCGACGTCGTACTCGTAGTACCCGAAGCGCCTCACCTCTGTGGGGGCCGACGGGTTAGCACCTTATCGGCAACCGACCCGCAGGTATCCCGTAGCAGTGAACCTGTGGGAGCCGATTCATTCGCGAGACATCACGATGGACGACAGAGACGTGTCGGATGTACCTGAGTTTCGCGGATGATTCCCTCCCACAGGTTTGCGGGGCGCTTGGATAACAGGCGCCGCGCCATGGAGCATTCGACTCAGGTAATCGGTGCCGGGTTGAACAGAGTGATGTCGTTGTGCAAACGATAATGCTCGGTCCAGGTCTTCTTCTTGCCGCTGGCGACGTCGAGATAGAAATGGAACAGCTCCCAGCCCAGGTCCTCGATGCTCGCGCGCCCGGTGGCGATGCGCCCGGCATCGATGTCGATCAGGTCCGGCCAGCGGTGGGCCAGCTCGGTCCGGGTTGACACCTTCACCACCGGTGACATCGCCAGGCCATACGGCGTACCACGCCCAGTGGTAAACACGTGCAGGTTCATACCGGCGGCCAGTTGCAGTGTGCCGCAGACGAAATCACTGGCGGGCGTCGCACAAAAGATCAGACCTTTGCGATTGACCCGCTCGCCAGGGCCCAGCACCCCGTTGATCGCGCTGTTGCCGGATTTGACGATCGATCCCAGGGACTTCTCGACAATGTTCGACAACCCGCCCTTCTTGTTGCCTGGCGTGGTGTTGGCGCTGCGGTCGGCTTCGCCCTTGGCCAGGTAGCGGTCGTACCAGTCCATCTCGCGCACCAGCTCCTCGGCCACTTGCGTCGTCTCGGCGCGGGAGGTCAGCAGGTAGATGGCGTCACGCACTTCGGTCACTTCCGAAAACATCACCGTCGCGCCGGCGCGCAGCAGCAGGTCCGAGGCATAACCCAGCGCCGGGTTGGCGGTGATACCGGAAAACGCGTCGCTGCCGCCGCACTGCATGCCCAGAATCAGCTCAGAGGCCGGCACGGTTTCGCGGCGACGCTGATCGAGCTTCTTCAGGCGCACTTCGGCCAGCTCCATGATCTGCTCGATCATTTCGTTGAAGCCGTGCTTGGAGTCCTGCAGGCGATACATCCACTCATCGCTCAGATCGACCGACGGATCGTTCTGATGCATGACCTGCTCGGCCTGTAATTTCTCGCAGCCCAGACCGATCACCAACGCTTCGCCGCCCAGGTTCGGGTTGCGCGCCAGGTTGCGCACGGTGCGGATCGGGATGTACGCGTCCTTGGCCGTGATTGCCACCCCACAGCCGTAGGTGTGGGTGATGGCCACCACGTCGTCGACGTTCGGGTACTTGGGCAGCAGTTCCTCGCGGATGCGTTTGACCGCAAAGTCCAGCACGCCGGTGACGCACTGAACCGTGGTGGTGATCCCGAGAATGTTGCGCGTGCCGACCGTGCCGTCAGCGTTGCGGTAACCCTCGAACGTGAAGCCCTCCAGCGGCTCGCCGCGGCCCGGCACATCGGTGGACAGCGGCAGGCTGTCCAGCGGTGGCGCGCTCGGCATGCGCAACTGATCTTCCTTGACCCAACTGCCGCGCGGAATCGGTTGCAAGGCATACCCGATGGTCTGCCCGTAACGAATCACCGCCCCGCCCTCGGGGATGTCAACGGTGTTGACCTTGTGGCTTTGCGGCACGTTATCGATGGTCACCAGACCGTTGTCGAATTCAGTCCCCGCCGGTACGCCCTGGTCATTGACCACGACGACAACGTTATCGCGCTCATGCAAGCGGATGTAACGTGGCGAGTCGGCATGTTGAATCAAATTCATCACGGTTTTCCTCGATTTTTCTTGGACTCAGCTTTTGGCTTGGGAAACTTCGCCGACGTTACTGGTCCGCAAATCACCCTGCGTTGGGGTGTCTTTCAATTCCACACGTTTGATCTCGCCCACGATGAACACGTAGCTGATCACCGCGACCAGCGCGTTGGCGCCGACGAACACCAGCGCCCATTTGAACGAGCCGGTAGAGCTGATGATGTAGCCAATGACGATCGGGGTGGTGATCGACGCGATGTTACCGAACATGTTGAACAGACCGCCGCTCAAACCTGCGATTTGTTTCGGCGAGGCGTCGGACATCACCGCCCAGCCCAGTGCGCCCACGCCCTTGCCGAAGAAGGCCAGAGCCATGAAGCCCACCACGACCCATTCGATATCGACGTAGTTGCAGGTGACGATCGAGGTCGACAGCAGCAGACCGCCGATGATGGGCGCCTTGCGGGCGAAGGTCAGGGATTTGCCGCGACGCAGCAGCCAGTCGGAAATGATCCCACCCAGCACCCCACCGACGAAACCACAGATGGCCGGCAAGGAGGCGATGAAACCGGCCTTGAGGATGGTCATGCCGCGCTCTTGCACCAGGTACACCGGGAACCAAGTCAGGAAGAAGTAGGTGATGCCGTTGATGCAGTACTGCGCCAGGTAGATACCCAGCATCATGCGATTGGTCAGCAACTGGCGAACGTAGTCCCATTTCGGACCGTTGCCCTTGCCCTTCCCTTGGTCCTGATCCATGTCGATCATGCCACCGTTGTTGGCGATGTGATCGAGTTCGGCCTTGTTGATCATCGGGTGGTTGCGCGGGCTGTGGATGATCTTCAGCCAGAGCAGCGAGAACACGATACCGACGCCGCCCATGACCACGAACACATGCTGCCAGCCGAAGGTGAAGACGATCCAGCCCATGATCGGGGCGAACAGGACGGTGGCGAAGTACTGCGCGGAGTTGAAGATCGCCGAGGCAGTGCCGCGTTCGGAGGTCGGGAACCAGGCAGCGACGATGCGCGCGTTGCCGGGGAAAGATGGCGCTTCGGCCAGGCCCACCAAAAAGCGCAGCATGAACAGCGCAACGATGGCGGTGGAGAGGCCGAACTCACCGACATAGCCTTGCAGCACGGTGAACAGCGACCAGGTGAAGATGCTCAGGGCGTAGATCTTTTTCGAACCGAAGCGGTCGAGCAGCCAGCCGCCGGGGATCTGACCGGCCACGTAGGCCCAGCCAAAGGCGGAGAAGATGTAACCGAGGGTGACGGCGTCGATGCCGAGGCTTTTTTGCAGACTGGAGCCGGCGATAGCGATGGTGGCACGGTCGGCGTAGTTGATCGTAGTCACCAGAAACAGCATGAGCAGGATCAAATAGCGGACGTGCGTCGGCTTGGTTTTTTGCATGTTCGAAAACTCCCACTAATTATTTTTTTGCGCGGGTTAAACGATCTTTTATGTGTGTGCTGCTCGCCTCTGCCCCTAAATTCAGATGCGATTGAAACCTTTTGCTTTCAGTGTGTAGCCAGGGTGACGCCTAGGGTGAAACTCGCACGCGGGCGACCCTGCCTGCGCGAATTGCCAGATACGGAAAAGACGAAAAGCCTGCCCGGATGACCGAGCCCCTACGGCAAAAAACCGCTGATCGCTCAGCGGTTTTGCGCAAGGTCGGCGATTACTGCTGGCCCTGTTTGTCCATCAGTGCAGCGAGCATTTCGAACTCTTCTGCAGTCAGGTCGGTCAGCGGCGCGCGCACCGGACCTGCGTCGTAGCCGGCGATTTTCGCGCCTGCCTTGACGATGCTCACCGCGTAGCCGGCTTTGCGGTTACGGATGTCCAGGTAGGGAAGGAAGAAGTCGTCGATCAGCTTGCCAACCGTGGCGTGATCGTCTTTGGCGATCGCGTGGTAGAAGTCCATTGCCAGCTTCGGCACGAAGTTGAACACCGCCGAGGAGTAGACCGGCACGCCCAGCGCCTTGTAGGCCGCAGCGTAGACTTCAGCGGTCGGCAGGCCACCAAGGTAAGAGAAACGGTCGCCCAGACGACGACGGATCGAAACCATCAGCTCGATATCGCCCAGACCGTCCTTGTAGCCGATCAGGTTCGGGCAGCGCTCGGCCAGTTGTTCCAGCAGAACCGGGGTCAGGCGGCAAACGTTACGGTTGTAAACGACAACGCCGATCTTGACCGACTTACAGACCGCCTCAACGTGGGCGGCAACGCCGTCCTGGCTGGCTTCGGTCAGGTAGTGAGGCAGCAGCAGCAGGCCTTTGGCACCCAGGCGCTCGGCTTCTTGAGCCTGCTGGATCGCCTGACGGGTCGGGCCACCTACACCGGCCAGAATCGGCACAGTCTTTTCGCAGGTGTCGACGGCGGTCTTGATGATGTCGGAGTACTCGCTGCCGGTCAGGGAGAAGAACTCACCTGTACCGCCCGCGGCGAACAGTGCAGAGGCGCCGTACGGGGCCAGCCACTCCAGACGCTTGATATACCCAGCGCGATGGAAGTCGCCCTGGGCATTGAAATCGGTAACCGGGAAAGACAGCAGACCGTGGGAGAGGATGGACTTCAGTTCTTGTGGATTCATTATTCGAACACCCTGGGAAGCTTATTGTGTGAATGGATCACCAGACCTGCGCTGATGTCGTAAGTCATCGTACAACTAGGAATGACATCTCTCAATAGGGGGGACGAATTATTTCTCGAGGGAGGGGATGAGTGGTGTTCCGGCATGCCTGTAGGAGCGCGCTTGCCCGCGACGTGGCGTGTCAGGCGCGGATCTGTTGCTGACACACGGCAATCGCGGGCAAGCGCGTTCCTACAGGTGTCACGACGCGAACGCCATCACGAATGGTCAGGTCATACGACCTCAGGCCCGTTGCGACTCGGCTTCTTCATGGGCATGACGCAACCGCTCACGGCTGTTGGTCAGGTGCAGGCGCATCGCGGCGCGGGCGGCGTCGGAGTCCTGGCGGGCGATGGCATCGTAGATTTCTTCGTGTTCGCGGCTCAGACGGTTCATGTAGTGCTGCTGATCGTCATGGGCCAGGCGCGCAGAATTCAACCGGGTACGCGGGATGATGCTGGTGCCCAGGTGATTCATGATGTCGGTGAAATAACGGTTGCCGGTGGACAGCGCGATCGCCATGTGGAACTGAAAGTCCGCGCCCACTGCATCACTGGCGTGGGACGCGCTTTCGTTGAGGGCATCGAGGGCAGCGCGCATGTCAGCCAGTTGCTCGGTCGAACGACGTTGCGCCGCAAGGCCAGCGGACTCGACTTCCAGGCTGATGCGCAGCTCGAGAATCGCCAACACGTCACGCAGGGTGACGATGGTCGCCGGATCGATGCGAAAGCCGCTCGGGCTTGGCGTGTCGAGCACGAAGGTGCCGATGCCGTGGCGCGTCTCGACCAGCCCGGACGCCTGCAAACGGGAGATCGCCTCACGAACGACAGTACGGCTGACGCCCTGCTCTTCCATGATCGCGGATTCGGTCGGCAATTTGTCGCCGCGCTTGAGCTCGCCGTTGCGAATGCGCTCGGAGAGTTCAGTGACCAACTCCTGAGCAAGGCTGCGGTGCTTTCTACGTGCGCGAGGCGGAGCACTCTGATTTTCCATATCCAACATGCGTCTCTAAAAATACGGTGAAAGGCTAATCATAGCTCACCGGGTTGTACGATCACATAACAAACCCGGCGAGTTTGTAGGTTTTTGCGGCAGATGGGCCTTCGAAAATCCGTCAAACGGCAGATTCAGCGACCGCCTGCTCTTTCAACTGGCCTTCCTCGATCCGAACGTGACGACGATGGAAGCGCTTGAGGCTGCTGCGATGGCCGATGCTGAGCAGCGTCACGCCCGGCAGCTCGTCGATCAACGCCTGATACAGCGCGGCCTCGTCTTCTTCATCCATGGCCGAAGTCGCTTCGTCGAGGTACAGCCAGTCCGGCGCGAACAACAGCGCGCGGGCGAACGCCACCCGCTGCTGCTCTCCCGGCGAGAGCATGCGCTGCCAGTGATTGCTTTCGTCCAGACGCGGCACCAGATGGCTCAGGCGGCAGGTGTCCAACACCTGAGCGAAACGCTCGGCGGGGTAGACTTCTGGCGCTTGTGGATAACTCAGGGCTTCGCGCAACGTGCCAATGGGCAGGTAAGGTTTTTGCGGCAGGAAGAACGCCCGTTTGGCAGGCAGTTTCACTGCGCCGTGGCCTTCATTCCACAGCCCGCCCATGGCCCGCAGCAGCGTACTCTTGCCGCTGCCGGAACGACCACTGAGCATGACTTTCTCGCCCGCGGCGATGTCGATGTTGGCGTGTTTGAGCAGCTGACGGCCGCCGATCAGCGACAGATCCAGTCCCTGCACATGCAGCGCGTTGCTTTCATGGCTGACCTTGATAGCCGGCACGCGGGCCTCGTTATCGTCCATGGCCTGGCGAAAGCTGAGCAGACGATCACAGGTCGCACGCCACGACGCCAGTTGGGTGTACGCGTCGATGAACCAGCTGAAGTTCTCCTGCACGTTGCCGAACGCCGAGTTGATCTGCATCAGCTCGCCCAGCTCGATCTTGCCGGCGAAATAACGCGGCGCCGCCACGACAAAGGCGAAGACGATGGCGATCTGTGAATAGCCAGCGGTGAAGAAAGTCAGGCGCTTCTGCACTTTCATGATTGTCCAGAAGTTGCTCCAGACCATGTCGAACCGAGCGCTCAGGCGTTGATTTTCATTGGCCTCGCCGTCGGACAGGGCAATGCTTTCGGCGTTTTCACGCACCCGCACCAACGAGAAACGCATGTCGGCTTCATAGCGCTGTTGCTGGTTGCTCAGGCCGATCAGGCGTCTGCCGATCAGGTGGGTCAGCCAGCTGCCAATCGCGGCGTAGAGTAGCGCGGCCCAAAACATGTAGCCGGGAATGGTGATGCCAAACAGCTCGATGCTGCCGGATACGCCCCAGAGGATGACCGAGAACGACACCAGGCTGACGACCGTACGCAACAGGCCAAGACTCAGGCTCAGGGTGTCGGAGGTGAAGTTGTTGAGGTCTTCGGACAGACGTTGGTCAGGGTTATCGGTGTAACCGCCTTGCTCCAGTCGGTAGTAATTCTTGTGGGCCAGCCACTTGGTGAAATGCTTTTCGGTGAGCCAGCGACGCCAGCGGATGGTCAGCATTTGCGTGAGGTAGAGGCGATACACCGCGCCGAGAATGGCGATGGCGGCGATGCCGCAGAAGTACAGAATCAGGTGGGTGAACGCCCCCAGATCCTTGTTTTGCAGCGCGTTATAGAAGTCGCGGTACCAGCTGTTGACCAGTACGGAGATGAACACGCTGAACAGCGACAGCGCGATCACGGCAATCAGCAGGACCCAGGCCATGCCCTTTTCTTCGCTACGCCAGTAGGGCGTGACCAGTTTCCAGACCCGGGAAAAAAAGCTCCCGGTCACAGCGTCATTGACCCTGGTTTCATCAATATCAAAATTCATGGCAATGGCTCGACGGCAGGCATTTAGTGGCGTTGGCCTCAATGTGCCAGACGCCACACACGGTCTTCCATGAATAAATCTTTAACCAGCGATCCTCGCTTAGCGGCGGACCGGGCGCTTCTGCAACTTGCGTTGCAAAGTACGTCGATGCATCCCCAAGGCCCGCGCCGTGGCCGAAATATTGCCCTCGTGCTCGGTCAGGACCCGCTGAATGTGTTCCCACTGCAGGCGGTCCACCGACATCGGGTTTTCCGGCACCAGGGTGTCCAGATCGGCGTGCTCGGACAGCAGCGCGGCCAGCACATCGTCCGCGTCGGCCGGCTTGCACAGGTAGTTGCAGGCGCCGCGCTTGATGGCTTCGACCGCAGTGGCGATGCTCGAATAACCGGTCAGTATCAGGACACGCATTTCCGGGTCCAGTTCCAGCAGCTTGGGCAACAGCACCAGACCGGAGTCGCCTTCCATCTTCAGGTCGACCGTGGCGTAATCAGGGATGTCCTGCTGCGCCAGGGTCAAGCCTTCCTCGGCCGAACCTGCGGTGCTGACGCGAAAACCACGGCGTGCCATGGCACGGGCCATCACGCGGGTGAAAGTGGCATCGTCGTCCACCAGCAACAGGTGCGGCAGTTCTTCGCCTTCGACCTGGATTTCATCAGTCATGCTTCATCTCCTGTTGCGTTCCGGGGCAGGCGCAGCTCGGTGAGCGTGCCGCCTTCCTCGTGAGGATAGAGTTTCACCGAGCCGCCTGCGCGGGTGACGCTGGCCTTGCTCAGAAACAGGCCCAGGCCGAAGCCTTTGCCCTTGGTGGTAAAAAAGGGTTTGCCGATCTGTTCGGCCACCGCCAGCGGCACCCCGGCACCGTGATCGCGAATGGTGATGCTGATCTCCACCGCGTTCCAGTCCAGATTCACCTCCAGCCCCTCGTGGCAGGCATCGGCGGCGTTGTTCAGCAAGTTCAGCAGCGCCTGGGTCAGGTCGGGAGCCGGCGCGACCATCGGTACATCGCCCTGCCCCAGACGCTGGAAGCGGTAGGTGGCTTCGGGGCGCATGAGGTGCCAGCGATTGAGCGCCTGATCGAGCCAGTGGGTGACAGTCTGATCCTGCACCGTCATGCGCCGGTTGGCCTCGGCGGCGCGCACCAGTTGTTGCAGAGTTTCCTTGCACAGCTTGACCTGGTCCTGCAGCACCGCGAGGTCTTCCTGCAGGGCGGGGTCCTTGTGGTCCTGCTGCATTTCCTTGAGCAGCACGCTCATGGTCGCCAACGGCGTGCCCAGTTCGTGGGCCGCGCCAGCCGCTTCGGTCGCAACCGCCAGCAATTGCTGGTCCCGCGCACCCTCTTCACGACGTAGCGCGCGCATCTGCTCCTGACGGCGCAGCTCTTCGGCCATGCGTGCGGCAAAAAAAGTGATCACCCCCGCGGCCAATGCAAAGCTCAGCCACATGCCGTAGATCTGCAGTTTTTCGCGGGCGAAGGCGACGGGATCGATGGGGTAGAAATTGGCCAGCATCAGCGTGTAGAGCGCCAGCGCGATGCCGGAGAGGATCAGCGAATAACGCCATGGCAGCGTCACCGCCGCGATGGTCAGCGGCACCAGATAATACGAGACGAACGGGTTGGTCGATCCACCCGAGTAAAACAGCAGCGCGCTGTGGATAAACAGATCGAAGGCCAGCTGCACGGCGTATTCGAGCTCAGTCACAGGCCACGAGGTGCGCAGCCGGATGGCCGTCAGCAGGCAGACGATGGCCGAGAAGCCGAGGGTGATGTCCAGTTGCAACCAGGGCAGCGGCAGCAGGTTGAACAGATAGGCGAAGCCCACCGAACCGGCTTGCGCGCCTAGCACCAGAATGCGGACGAACGTCAGTCGCCAGAGGTTCTGGCGGGTGGCAGAGAGTAATTGTACGGGGGCGAGCATGAGCTCTCCTGATGAGCGCTCCAGGCGGATCGGAGCGAGTATAACCAATGCAGCGGAGGTTTCCGCCAAAGTGCGTCAAAGCGCCACAGCGATGAGCGACATCTGGGCCGCTTGCGCTATCTGTGGGAGCGAATTCATTCGCGAATGGACGCCCACCCGACACATCCCTGTCGCCTGGCCTATTTTTCGCGAATGAATTCGCTCCCACAGGTGCCAATACGATCATCCCCCTCTGGAACAAGCACCCGGGATTACAGTCTCATGGGCATCCGTGCGACGACGCTTCCTGTCAGCGTGTCGGACGGTTCGCCAAACAAGGAGTTTTTATGCTCAGCCTTCGCCCTACTGTCACGCTGTTTGCCCTTGGCGCCGCCGCTCTGGCCAGCGTCCCCGCCCTGGCCGACGACGTTCACTACAACCAGGTTTCGGTGCGCGCCGAGGTCAATCAGGAAGTCCAGCGCGACCTGATGACCGTCACCGTCTACACCGAATCCCAGGACACCGACCCGGCCAAACTGGCCGCCGGCATTACCGAATCCCTCAACAAGGCACTGGGCGAAGCGCGTCAGGTCAAGGACGTGACCATTCGCCAGGGCAGCCGCAACAGCTACCCGATCTACGACGACAAGGGTCAGAAAATCACCGGCTGGCGTGAGCGCGCCGAACTGCGTCTGGAGAGCCCGAACTTCGCTGCCCTGTCCAAACTGACCGGCGAACTGCTGGGCAGCGACATGAAAATGGCTGGCATGGACTTCTCCATCTCCGACCCAGCGCGCAAGGCCAGCGAAGACACCCTGCTCAAAAGCGCCGTCACAGCCTTCAAGGCCCGCGCGCAATTGGTCACCGACGCGCTGGGCGGCAGCAGCTACAAGCTGGTCAACCTGAACCTCAACACCTCGGGTTATCCACAGCCTTATCTGCGCGCGCCGGTCATGATGATGAAAGCCGCACGCGCCGATGCCGCGCCAACCCCGGAGATCGAAGCGGGCACCAGCCAGGTCAGCGTCACCGCCGATGGCGTGATCGAAGTCGCGATTCCCTGACCCCCAACCAGCGGCAGCCGAGGGCTGCCGCTGGTTCTTCTGTCTGCCTACGCCCTTTTCCTGACGTCCAGTCGCCCCTTCTGCATTTACGCGCTACCGCGTCCTACGCAACGCCGCGCCCTGTCTGATTTCCACATCCCGCCTGATCTTTACACTCGCCCCCCGTACCACCACAAACATTTCACGACTGGAGCGTCTGACTGCCCGGAATGTCCCGGCCTCAAGACGCCCGACCGGTTGCTTATTACTGATTCAAGGAAGAATCCATCATGGCTTTTCAACCCGCTCCCCCCCGTTTCCTCGACCTGCCAGAAGCCTCCGTGCACAGCACGTTCGCCCTCGATCTTTTGACCCAGGTGGCGGCGACACTCTCAGCCGATGATTTCACTCAACATATGGCGCCCATCTTCGGCCAGGACATTCCCGAGAGCATTTACTCCGCCTTGCAGGACCGGCTGATTGCCGGGGAAATCGAAAACCCGGCCATTCTCGTCACAGATGGCGAGCATCTGGCCGACTACAGCAATAGCGAGCGGTTGATCCGGATTCACAGCGAGGTAATCGACAACGCACTGAACGATAGACACGGCGCCGAGTTCCTCGATGTGCTGCTGCATGAGTTTGGTCACCACATCGACAACATTCTGCGCAACGACTTCAACCATTATCTGGATGAAGGCGCAATGCCTCTCGCCAACGACGCCAGCGGTGAAGAAGGCAGCCGTTTCTCCGTAGCAATGGTCACGCTCGGCCAGTTCGACACCGATCGCGTGCGCATTGCCAGCTACCGGTTCGGATCGGCCAGCCAACCGCTGGACATCGAAGCCCAATGGGGTGAAATGCGCGTGCGCATCTTGTGGCGCCACTCGAGTCCGAATGAAACCTCAAACGTTCCCGACCCGCACTCAGAGCGCGAACGCTTCGGGGCTGGAGAAGGCGATGAACAACACCACACCCACGAGACGATCGAGGCCGTGCTGTACGACCTGGAGATGAGTCCTTATGAACTGCACACCATCTATTTCGGCAACTGGCTGCGGGATTATTCTCAGTTGCTTGATCCCAAGATCATTCGGGCGGCCAACACGCCCAAGGACTTCCCCGACGTACTGTCCCGTGACGCCCTCACCCGGATCGTCGACGTGCTCTCCCTGAAACGATTCGGATGGATTCGCCAGGGGAGCGGGGATTTATACAGAGTGACCCCTGACATTCTTGGCGTGTACCGTCCCACTGAGCACATCGACAACCCGCGCGTGCTCGACCGAAATACCCCGGACCCGAAGTCGAGGGATCAGGATTTCGAATCGCTGGTGTTTGAAGGCGATCCGCTGCTGCAAATTGATTACACGACATCGATGAAGCGCTACATCGGCAGGTCGGTTGACTTCATGGCGCGGGAGCTGCGATTCGCCATGGAGCACCCGCGCAAGCCTTGGGGCTTGCGCGCCTTTGGCTCGGCGCTGCATGTACTTGAAGACTTCTTCGCTCACTCCAACTTCGTGGAGCTTGCGCTGATCAAGAATGGCCACTCTCAAGTATTGCCATGGACCTCCCCCGCCGAGTGTGAAGCGGGCATGCCGCTCGTGACCGGGATGTTCGGCCCCACCGATGTACTGGCCAGTGTGGCCGGCCCGCTGGGCAAGATTCTTTTCTCGCTGGATGACCTCACCTATATGCCGGTCAAACCAGGTGACCGAAGCCCTCGCGAACAGATGTTGTTGATTCTTCTCGAAGAGCACGACAACCCGTCCTACCTCGCGCATTTCCAGGCCTATCTGACTGCTCGTGATGGCTGGGTCGGCCTGCCCTTCGCGGAGTTCCTACAACGAACCGCAGCCTACCTGACAGGCCCGGCCTCTGTGCTGGGCAATGCGCTCGGCGTCGTCATGCACGGTGTACTGACACGACTCGGGGAAAACATAAAGGACTGGCAGACCCAGTACGGTGAAGATCCCCATGACAATGGTTCGACTGACCCTACCCACTCTCAGCTTGCCAAGGACCATGCCGAACATCCCCTGCACCTGCTGGCAAGCAGTCTGGCCTCCGAAGCCGTGAGAGCGGTAGGCACCGCAATGGTCAACCATTGGAACGGCGACACCCAGGCAGACCCCGTTGCTATCGCTACGGCCTATTTCAAACATCCCCACAACAGTGAGTGGCAGGACGCGCAAGTCACTGAATGGGCGGCGAAAAACAGTGAAAATGTACGCCGCGCCACCTCCAAGCTCGAGCTGCGTGCCATTCATGAGCAACTGGCTGATACAGGACAGGCCGCGCTTGATCGCATGAGCAAGGACAGCGCCGCGTACCTGAATTTCATGAGAGGCGAGTTCCTGGATAAGGATTCGCCACTCTGGGCATGGATCAAACTCACGCCTGCTGGCTCTGTGCTTTGGAATTTCTACCAGTCATTAGGCATCATCAAATAGGTCCAAGCGCTTTCTTGTTCGAACGCTCGACCCTGCGGCATTCTGCGCTGTCTATCATCCGTCGATGAATTCAGGCACGAATGCCGCTTTGTATGAGGTTCACATGGAGAACACTTTCAAACCCCTGCTCCTGGCTGCTGCGATGGCGCTGTGCGTGCCATCGGTTCAGGCTGCCAGCACCCTGGTGTATTGCTCTGAAGCCAGCCCGGCTGGCTTCGATCCCAGCCAGTACACCAGCGGCACGGAGTTCGATGCTTCGGCCGAAACCGTGTTCAACCGCCTGACCCAGTTCAAGCGTGGCGGCACCGAAGTCGAGCCCGGCCTGGCGACTCGGTGGGACGTCTCAGCAGATGGCCTGAGCTACACCTTCCATCTGCGAAAGGGCGTGAAATTCCATACCACCGACTACTTCACGCCGACGCGCGACTTCAACGCTGACGACGTGCTGTTCACCTTCAATCGTCTGCTCAATGCTGACGACCCCTTCCGCAAGGCCTATCCGTCCGAGTCGCCGTACTTCACCGACATGGACATGAACAAGACCATCAAACAGGTTGAGAAAGTCGACGAGCAGACCGTCAGGTTTGTGCTGAACAACATCGACGCGGCCTTTATCCAGAACCTGGCCATGAGCTTCGCCTCGATCCAGTCCGCCGAGTACGCGGCGCAGTTGCTCAAGCAAGGCAAGGCCGAGGAGATCAACCAGAAGCCGGTCGGCACAGGGCCCTTCGTGTTCAAGCGCTACCAGAAAGATGCGCAGATTCGCTTCGTCGGTAACAAGGATTACTGGAAGCCGGAAGACGTGAAGCTCGACAACCTGATCTTCTCGATCAACACCGACGCCGCCACGCGCCTGCAAAAGCTCAAGACCGGCGAATGCCAGATCAGCGGCTACCCGCGCCCGCAGGACATCGAAGAAGCGCAAAAGGACCCGAACCTGAAGGTGCTGAGCCAGCCTGGCTTCAACCTGGGCTTCCTCGCGTACAACGTGACTCACCCGCCGCTGGATCAGCTCAAGGTTCGTCAGGCGCTGGACATGGCCATCGACAAGCCAGCGATCATCAAGGCCGTTTACCAAGGGGCGGGCCAACTGGCGCAAAACGCGCTGCCGCCTGCGCAATGGGGGTATGACCCGAACATCAAGGACGCGCCCTACAACCCCGACAAAGCGAAACAACTGCTCAAGGAAGCAGGCGTCGCGCCGGGGACGCAGATCAACCTGTGGGCGATGACCGTGCAGCGCGCGTCCAACCCGAACGCACGGATGTCGGCGCAGATGATCCAGTCCGACTGGGCGAAGATCGGCATCAAGGCCAACATCGTCAGCTACGAATGGGGCGAGTACATCAAGCGCGCCAAGGCTGGCGAACACGATGTGATGATCTATGGTTGGACAGGTGACAACGGTGACCCGGACAACTGGCTCGGCGTGCTCTACAGCTGCGCGGCCGTCAAGGGCAGTAACTACGCCAAGTGGTGCAACCCGAGCTATGACAAGCTGGTGACCCAGGCCAAGCTGACCAGCAACCGCGATGAGCGGATCAAGCTGTATCAGCAGGCCCAGAACATCCTGAAAAACGACGTGCCGATCACACCGATCGCCAACTCCAAGGTGTTCCAGCCCATGCGCAAGGAGGTGCAGGACTTCAAGCTCAGCCCGTTTGGCCTGACGCCCTTTTATGGGGTGAGCATGGCCAAATAGCACCACGACAAACCAACAGCGAAGTAACACTTGAGGCACAAACGGGTGCATTTGCCACGGCGCGATGCACCAAAATTGCGCAACAAACATACCGATATGCGACACGCAAACGTTCAACAGCGGCACAAATTATAGTTTTGCGACATTCGTGTACGTTCGTGCCACTCTTTGACACGTGTTTGGCGCCAGCATCTTGCTTTGGGTATGGCGCCTGCATAAGTATCCGCGGGACCGACCCACAAGGTCGTACCCTCAATTAAAAAATGACAACAACTGAGGCCACCATGCTCAAAAAAGCGGTCATTCCGTTTCTACTCGGCGCAGGTTTGATCGCCAGCGCTCCCTTCGCACAAGCAGCATCGAACCTGGTGTTCTGCTCCGAAGGCAGCCCTGCTGGTTTCGACCCAGGTCAGTACACCACCGGCACCGACTTCGACGCTTCGGCCGAGACCGTTTTCAACCGTCTGAGCCAGTTCGAGCGCGGCGGCACCGCCGTCATTCCTGGCCTGGCCACCAGCTGGGACGTGTCCCCGGACGGCCTGACCTACACCTTCCACCTGCGTGAAGGTGTCAAGTTCCACACCACGCCGTATTTCAAACCGACCCGTACCTTCAATGCCGATGACGTGCTGTTCACGTTCAACCGCATGATCAACAAGGACGATCCGTTCCGTAAGGCGTACCCGACCGAATTCCCGTACTTCACCGACATGGCGATGGACACCAACATCACCAAGATCGAGAAGGTCGACGATCACACCGTTAAGATGACCCTGGGCGTGGTCGACGCCGCGTTCATCCAGAACCTGGCGATGAGCTTTGCGTCCATTCAGTCCGCTGAATACGCCGCCCAGCTGCTCAAGGAAGGCAAGCCCGAAGACATCAACCAGAAGCCGATCGGCACTGGCCCGTTCGTGTTCAAGAGCTACCAGAAAGACTCCAACATCCGTTTCACTGGAAACAAGGACTACTGGAAGCCTGAAGACGTCAAAGTCGACAACCTGATTTTCGCCATCACCACCGACGCTTCGGTTCGCGCTCAGAAGCTGAAGAAAGGCGAATGCCAGATCACCGCTTACCCACGTCCCGCCGACCTGGCGCCGCTCAAGGCCGACCCTGCGCTGAAGATGCCTGATCAGGCTGGTTTCAACCTGGGCTACATCGCCTACAACGTGATGCCGCAGATCAAGGGCGACAGCAAACCGAACCCGCTGTCGAAACTGGAAGTGCGTCAGGCGCTGGACATGGCTGTCGACAAGAAAGCCATCATCGACGCCGTTTACCAGGGTGCAGGTCAATTGGCTGTGAACGCCATGCCACCGACCCAGTGGTCTTATGACACCACCATCAAGGACGCGCCTTACGACATCGCCAAAGCCAAGGAACTGCTGAAAAAGGCAGGCGTGGCCGAAGGCACCGAGATCACCCTGTGGGCGATGCCGGTTCAGCGTCCATACAACCCGAACGCCAAGCTGATGGCTGAAATGCTCCAGAACGACTGGAAGAAGATCGGCATCAACGCCAAGATCGTTTCCTACGAGTGGGGCGAGTACATCAAGCGTGCCAAGAACGGCGAAAATGGCGCGATGCTGATTGGCTGGAGCGGCGACAACGGTGACCCGGACAACTGGCTGGGCACCCTGTTCGGCTGCGACGCGATCAACGGCAACAACTTCGCCAAATGGTGTGACAAGCCGTTCGACACCCTGATTCACCAGGCCAAGGAAACCACCGACCAGGCCAAGCGCACCGAGCTGTACAAACAGGCTCAGCACTTGCTCAAGGACGCCGTTCCTATGACCCCGATCGCGCACTCGACTGTTTACCAGCCGATGCGTAAAGAGGTTCAGGACTTCAAGATCAGCCCATTCGGTCTGAACTCGTTCTACGGCGTGAGCGTCAGCGGTAAGTAATACCTCTATATGACTTCACGGTCGCGATATCTCCGGATATCGCGACCGCGTCGTTCTGTGCGCGATACACCGATGAAAATGAATATCGTTAGATGAGTTATCCGCCACACTAAGAATTAGCCTACGAACGATATCCACTTTTCCTACATACCTTTATGTAACTGAACGTATTAACTGTGCAGCGTAACGGCTATACCGTCGCGACCCGCACCTCATAGTTGCCGTTATCTGTCGGTCGTGTCTCCGTTTTCCGGGAAATACGCTGTTTGCGCAAACGATTGCCAACTCTTTTCCGGTCATCTAAGGCTATTCGAGTTCCAGACGATAAGGATTGTCATGCGTAAAAACATTGCTGTTTCGTCACTGTTTACTGTTGGGCTATTAGCCACTATTGGAACAACTCAGGCTGCGACGCAGAGTCTGGTGTTCTGTTCCGAAGGCAGCCCTGCAGGTTTCGATATCGCTCAATACACCTCGGGCACCGACAACGACGCGGCCGAGCCGATCTACAACCGTCTAGCCGAGTTCGAGCGTGGCCAGACCAGCGTCGTGCCTGCCCTGGCGACGAGCTGGGACATCTCGCCCGACGGCCTGACGTACACCTTTCACCTGCGCGAGGGCGTGAAATTCCACAGCAACAAGCTGTTTACGCCGACCCGCGACTTCAATGCCGACGACGTGCTGTTTACGTTCAATCGCATGTTGCAGAAGGATCATCCGTTTCGCGTCGCATATCCGACCGAGTTTCCGTACTTCACCAGCATGGGTCTGGACAAGAACATCAAGTCGGTTGAGAAAACTCGCCCAATGACCGTCGTGTTTTCCCTGAACAAAGTGGATGCGGCATTCATTCAGAATATAGCGATGAACTTCGCGTCGATTCTTTCGGCGGAATATGCTGACAAACTGATGGCATCTGGCAATGTTCGCGAAATCAACCAGTCGCCAATCGGCACCGGGCCCTTTGCTTTTTCCCGTTATCAGAAAGACGCGCAAATCCGTTATGTCGCCAATAAACAGTTCTGGGACCCGAGCCGGGTCAAGATCGACCAGCTGATTTACGCCATCAACACCGATGCCTCGGTGCGTGTGCAGAAACTCAAGAAGAACGAGTGCCAGGTCACCGTCAACCCACGCCCTGCCGACATTGAATCGATCAAGGCCGACAAACAGCTGAAGGTGATCGAACAGCCTGGCTTCAACCTCGGCTACATCTCCTACAACGTGCGCCACGCGCCATTGGACAACCTGCAGGTCCGTCAGGCGCTGGACATGGCCGTCGACAAGAAAGCCATCATCGACGCGGTGTACCAGGGCGCAGGCCAACTGGCGCAGAACGCCATGCCGCCGACCCAGTGGTCCTTTGATGAAACCGTCAAGGACGCCCCGTACAACCCGGAAAAAGCCCGCGAGCTGTTGCGCGCCGCCGGGGTCAAGGAAGGCACCGAACTGACCCTCTGGGCCATGCCCGTGCAGCGCCCCTACAACCCCAACGCCAAGCTGATGGCGCAGATGCTTCAGGCCGACTGGGCCAAGGTCGGTATCAAGGCGACCATCGTCAGCTACGAGTGGGGCGAGTACCTCAAGCGCAGCAAGAATGGCGAGCACGACATCTCGCTGATCGGCTGGACCGGCGACAACGGTGACCCGGACAACTGGCTGGGCACGCTCTACAGCTGCGCCTCCATCGGCGGCAATAACTACTCGATGTGGTGTGACCAGAAATACGACACGCTGATCAAGTCCGCCGTGTCCACCTCCGACAAAAACCAGCGCATCAGCCTGTACAAGCAGGCGCAGCACTACCTCAAGAGCCAGGTGCCGATCACCCCGATCGCTCACTCCACGGTCATTCAGCCCTTGCGCAAAGAGGTTCAGGGCTTTCTGGTCAGCCCCTTCGGTCGCAACAACTTCTCGGGCGTCAGCATCGCCGAATAACACGAGCAACCGTGCCTCAGGTGAGTCATCACCTTGGGCACTGCTTTATCCGCAATCCGCGGAGCGAGCGAAAAAAGGCCCATAAGGCCGCAACACCAAAGCCGGTCCACTCATAAAAACCGGCCTCTATAAAGATGTCATCGGGAGCTTTAAAACGTGAAAAAAGCCAGCACTGCTGTATTCGCCTTGTCCGCCCTCGCCTTGAGCGTCGCGGTACAGGCAGAGCCAACCAGCCAGGAATTCGTTCCAACCACCCTGGCCACCACCAACGCCCAGAGCGAAGCCAAGGGCTTTCTGGAAGACTCGAAAATCACCGGTTCGACCAAGAACTGGTACGCCAACGAACTGCTGCGTCGCGGCGGGACCTTCAGCCGCAGCGAGAACGGCGTCGTGGTCGATCGCGATCCGCGTCGTATCAACTGGGTGCAAGGCACCATCGTTGACTACAGCTCGGGCTTCACACAGGGCACCGTCGGGTTCGCCACGCAGATGGCGGTCTACAACGCCGTTGCGCTGGACCGCGACAAGGATGACCTGATGGGCGGCGCCAACCGTACCCTCACCAAGAACAACGGTGACGCGGTCGGCCAATGGAGCAAGCTGGGCCTGGGCAACATCAAGGCACGCATCTCCAACACCACCCTGACCGCAGGCCGTCAGTCGCTCAACACCCCTGTGCTGGCTTACATCGGCAACCGTGCGCTGCCTTCGAGCTTCGAAGGTGTGAGCATCCTCAGCGAAGAATTCAACAACCTGTCGTTCACCGCCGGCAGCTTCGACCGCGTCTCGCCACGTTCCGAGCAGAGCCTGACCAAGTTCCGCTCCGAATACACGGCCAACGCCAACATCGAAGCCGATCGCGTGGACATCGCCGGCGTCGACTACAAGCCGTTCAAGAGCCTGACCACCAGCTTCTACGCCTCCAACGTCGAAGACTTCTGGCACCAGTACTACTTCTCGTTCCTGCACGAGATGGGTGACACCGACGTCCTGGGCCTGTCGACCAACCTGAACTACTACAAAACCAAAGACTCGGGCGCCAAAAAAATGGGCCCGATCGACAACGACACCTATTCGCTGTCGTTGACCGCGACCCACAAGGAGCACAGCTTCAGCATTTCCTATCAGGAAGTGGAAGGTGACACCTACTTCGACTACGTCCACGACAGCAACGCCATCTTCCTGGCCAACTCCCTGCTCTCGGACTTCAACGGACCGAACGAGAAGTCAGTGCAGTTGAGCTACCTGTTGAACATGGCCGACTACGGCGTGCCGGGCCTGAAGTTCAACGTCTATCAGGCGCGCGGCTTCGACATCGACGGTACGCACTACAAGGGCACCGCCTACGACGTACGCAGCATGGACGGCGAAACCCACTACGAATACGGCGTAGGCGCCTCGTACACCATGCAGTCCGGCCCGCTGAAGGCCTCGACCATGCGCGGCACCTACACCACCCACCGCGCGAGTGCCAACCAGGCTGACGGCAGCATCAACGAGTTCCGTCTGGTGACCACCATCCCGTTCAACATTCTTTAATCACTGAAGCGGGCCGTTTCGGGGCAGAGTCGATGCAGAACTTAATGCCCCGAAACACCCACTGAGTAATGGCTTCATCACTTGCAGAGGGCGTTTTCTTGGAATCGACATTCAAACTCGCAACATTGCGCAACGCAGTCGCACTGGCGTTGGGGATGACACTGCTCAGCGCCGCGGTCGGCGTTTCGGCCAAGCCTCTGGTGGTCTGCACCGAAGCCAGCCCCGAGGGGTTCGACATTGCGCTGTACACCACCGCCGTCACCGCGGACGCCGCGGCGGAAACCATTTACAACCGTCTGGTGGACTTCAAGCCCGGCACCACTGACATCGGGCCTGCGCTGGCCGAGTCGTGGGAAATCAGCGAAGACGGGCTCAATTACACGTTCCACCTGCGCAAAGGCGTCAAGTTCCACACCACCGATTACTTCAAACCGACGCGCGAGATGAACGCCGACGACGTGGTCTGGAGCTTCCAGCGTCAGTTGGACCCGAACCATCCATGGCACAAGCAATCGCAAGTGGGTTTCCCGTACTTCGAGAGCATGGGCTTCAAGGAGCTGCTCAAGAGCGTCGAGAAAGTTGACGACAGCACGGTCAAGTTCACCCTGACCCGCCGCGAAGCACCGTTCCTGGCCGACGTGGCCATGCCGTTTTCCTCGATCTACTCGGCCGAATACGCCGACCAATTGCTCAAGACCCATAAGCTCGAAGGCCTGAACAGCCAGCCGATCGGCACCGGCCCGTTCATCTTCCAGCGTTATGCCAAGGACGCCCAGGTGCGCTTCAAGGCCAATCCGGATTACTTCCGTGGCAAGCCGCCGGCCGACACGCTGGTTCTGGCCATCGCCACTGACAACAACGTGCGCCTGCAGAAGCTCAAGGCCAACGAATGTCAGGTCGCGCTGTATCCCAAGCCGGACGACATTCCGAGCATCAAGAACGACGCGAACCTGAAGGTCGATGAGCTGAATGCGATGACCACGTCCTACATCGCGATGAACACCACCCACAAGTACATGAGCGATGTGCGGGTGCGCAAAGCGATCAACATCGCCTTCGACAAAGAGGCCTACGTCAACGCGCTGTTCGGCAAAGGCAATGCCACCGTTGGCGTCAACCCGTACCCGGACACCCTGCTGGGTTACAACAAAGACCTGAAAAACCCGGCCCACGACCTCGACAAGGCACGTGCCTTGCTTAAGGAAGCAGGTGTTCCGGAAGGCACCGTGCTCACCCTGTTCACCCGCAATGGTGGCGGCCCGACCAATCCCAACCCGATGCTGGGCGCGCAAATGATGCAGGCCGACTTGGCGAAAGTCGGCATTAAGTTAGATATACGCGTCATGGAATGGGGCGAAATGCTCAAACGGGCGAAAAACGGTGAACACGACATGGTGTCGGCTGGCTGGGCAGGCGACAATGGCGACCCTGATAACTTCCTGACGCCGAACCTCAGCTGCGAGGCCGCCAAAAACGGCGAAAACTACGCGCGCTGGTGCAACGAGAAGTTCCAGACGTTGATCGATCAGGCCCGGGAAAAAACCGACCCGGCCGAACGTGCCGCGCTCTATGAGCAGGCACAGGCGGTCTTCAATCAGGATCAGCCATGGATCAGCATGGCACACACCAAAATGTTCACCGCAATGCGCAAGAACGTAGAGGGCTATCACATTAGCCCCCTGACCACTAATAACTTCGCCACCACCCAGGTGAAGTAGAAGAAGAATCCGGCGGGCCTACAGGTTTTGTTCGAACGTTTTGACGCGAAGGTGAGGCAAGGCGAAAACAGCCGAGGAAGCGGAGTCTACGAGTTTGTAAATGAGCATTCCGAGGCTGTTTTCAACGCAGCATCACCGAGTGTCAGGACGTTTCGACCCGTCGGGACACGCCTAACCGGCAGATGAGGTACACGAGAAGATGTTTAGTTTTATCGCTCGCCGAGTGGGGTTACTGATACCCACCTTCTTCGGCATCACCTTGCTGACCTTCGCACTGATTCGCCTGATTCCGGGCGACCCGGTCGAAGTCATGATGGGTGAACGCCGGGTCGATCCGCAAATGCACGCCCAAGCCATGGAACGCCTTGGCCTGAACAAACCCCTTTATGCGCAATACATCGACTACGTCGGCAAGCTCGCCCATGGCGACCTGGGCGAGTCGCTGCGGACGCGCACGAGCGTGTGGACCGAATTCACATCGCTGTTCCCTGCGACACTGGAACTGTCGATTGCGGCGCTGATATTCGCTGGCATCATCGGGCTTCTGGCCGGGGTCATTGCGGCCTTGCGACGAGGGTCCCTGTTCGACCATGGGGTGATGGGTATCTCGCTTGCGGGCTACTCGATGCCGATTTTCTGGTGGGGCCTGATCCTGATCATGTTCTTCTCGGTATCGCTGGGCTGGACCCCGGTATCGGGTCGAATCGACCTTTTGTACGACATCGAACCGAAAACCGGCTTCATGCTGATCGACACCCTGCTCAGCGACGAAGAAGGCTCGTTCATCGATGCCCTGCGTCACCTGATCCTGCCAGCCATCGTGCTGGGCACCATCCCGCTGGCGGTGATCGCCCGGATGACTCGCTCCTCGATGCTCGAAGTGCTGCGTGAAGACTACGTGCGTACCGCCCGTGCCAAAGGCCTGTCGCCTGCCCGAGTGGTGTTCGTGCATGGCCTGCGCAACGCGCTGATCCCGGTCCTGACCGTGTTCGGCCTGCAAGTGGGCACCCTGCTGGCCGGTGCCGTGCTGACCGAAACGATCTTCTCCTGGCCGGGTATCGGCAAGTGGCTGATCGAAGCCATCGGCGCCCGTGACTACCCTGTCGTGCAGAACGGCATCCTGCTAATCGCCTGCCTGGTGATTCTGGTGAACTTCGTGGTGGACATCCTCTACGGCTTCGCCAACCCACGCATTCGTCACCAGCGCTGAGATCACGACCATGAATACACCTGTTCCTGTAACAGCAGTCGATCAAAGCCTGCTGTACCCCTCTGTCTACAAAGAGTTCTGGCAGCATTTTTCGAAGAACAAGGGCGCCGTGGCCGGTCTGGCCTTCATGGCGCTGATCGTGTTCTGCGCAATCTTCGCCCCGTGGGTTGCGCCCCATGACCCGAGCGAGCAGTACCGCGACTTCCTGCTGACCCCACCGGTGTGGCTCGAAGGCGGCCAGTGGCAGTTCCTGCTGGGCACTGACGAGCTGGGCCGCGATCTGCTGTCCCGCCTGATACAGGGTTCGCGCCTGTCGCTGCTGATCGGTTTGTCCTCGGTGGTGATGTCGCTGATTCCGGGCATCCTGATGGGCCTGCTGGCCGGTTTCTTCCCGAAAATCCTCGGCCCGACCATCATGCGTTTGATGGACATCATGCTGGCCCTTCCTTCGCTGCTGCTGGCTGTGGCCATCGTCGCGATCCTCGGCCCTGGCCTGATCAACACGGTGATCGCCATCGCCATCGTGTCGCTGCCGTCCTATGTGCGTCTGACCCGCGCTGCGGTCATGGGCGAACTGAACCGCGACTACGTGACCGCTGCCCGTCTGGCTGGCGCCACCCTGCCGCGCCTGATGTTCATCACCGTGCTGCCCAACTGCATGGCGCCGCTGATCGTTCAGGCCACCTTGAGTTTCTCCTCGGCAATCCTCGACGCTGCGGCGCTGGGCTTCCTGGGTCTGGGTGTACAACCGCCGACGCCTGAGTGGGGCACCATGCTCGCTTCGGCCCGCGACTACATCGAACGCGCCTGGTGGGTGGTGAGTCTGCCCGGCCTGACCATTTTGCTCAGCGTGCTGGCAATCAACCTGATGGGCGACGGTCTGCGCGATGCGCTGGACCCGAAACTCAAGAACGCCGCCTGAGGACGCCAGAATGCCATTACTAGACATCAAGAATCTGAACGTTCGTTTCGGCGATGCCACTGCCACTCCGGTCGTCGACGGCCTGAGCCTGAGCGTGGACAAAGGCGAAGTCCTGGCCATCGTGGGCGAGTCGGGTTCGGGTAAATCCGTGACCATGATGGCCCTGATGGGCCTGATCGATCATCCCGGCATCGTCACCGCCGACGCCCTGAGCTTCGACGGCAAGGACATGCTCAAACTGAGCGCGCGCCAGCGTCGGCAGATCGTCGGCAAGGATCTGTCGATGGTCTTCCAGGACCCGATGACCGCGCTGAACCCCAGTTACACCGTGGGTTTCCAGATCAAGGAAGTCCTCAAGCAGCACCTGGGCCTCAAAGGCAAGGCCGCTCACCAGCGCGCGCTTGAGCTGCTGCAGAAGGTCGAGATTCCGGGCGCTGCCCAGCGACTGGAAGCCTATCCGCATCAACTGTCCGGCGGCATGAGCCAGCGCGTCGCGATCGCCATGGCCATCGCCGGCGAGCCGAAACTGCTGATCGCCGACGAACCGACCACGGCGCTGGACGTGACCATTCAGGCGCAGATCATGGACCTGCTGCTGGCCCTGCAAAAAGAGCAGGACATGGGCCTGGTGCTCATTACCCACGACCTGGCCGTAGTGGCCGAAACCGCCCAGCGCGTGTGCGTGATGTACGCAGGCCAGGCGGTTGAGGTCGGTCAGGTCCCTGGCCTGTTCGACGTGCCAGCGCACCCGTACAGCGAAGCGTTGCTGGCTGCAATCCCCGAGCACAGCATGGGCGCCGAGCGTCTGGCCACCCTGCCGGGTATCGTTCCCGGTCGCTACGACCGTCCGAGCGGCTGCCTGCTGTCGCCACGCTGCCCGTACGTTCAAGAAAAATGCCGCCAACAGCGTCCTTCCCTGGATCCACAAGTCCACGGTCTGGTGCGCTGCTTCTATCCGCTGAATCAGGAGGTGGCGTGATGAGCGAAATCGTACTGACCGCCCGTGACCTTACCCGTCACTACGATGTATCCCAGGGTCTGTTCAAGCCCCACGCAACCGTGCGCGCCCTCAACGGCGTGTCCTTCGAGCTGGAAGCCGGCAAGACGCTGGCAGTGGTCGGTGAATCCGGCTGCGGCAAATCCACCCTCGCCCGCGCCTTGACGCTGATCGAAGAGCCGTCGTCCGGCTCGCTGAAGATCGCGGGGCAAGAAGTCACCGGCGCAACCAAAGCCCAGCGCAAGCAACTGCGCAAAGACGTGCAGATGGTGTTTCAGAGCCCTTACGCCTCGCTCAACCCGCGGCAGAAGATCGGTGACCAACTGGCTGAACCGCTGCTGATCAACACCAGCCTGTCCGCCGCCGAACGCCGCGAAAAGGTCCAGGCGATGATCCGTCAGGTGGGCTTGCGTCCCGAGCATTACCAGCGTTACCCGCACATGTTCTCCGGCGGTCAGCGTCAGCGTATCGCCCTGGCGCGCGCGATGATGCTGCAACCCAAGGTGCTGGTAGCGGATGAGCCGACCTCGGCGCTGGACGTGTCGATCCAGGCACAGGTGCTGAACCTGTTCATGGACATGCAGCAGGAGTTCAACACCGGTTATGTGTTCATCTCGCACAACCTGGCGGTGGTGCGGCATGTGGCGGACAGCGTGCTGGTAATGTACCTGGGGCGTCCAGCGGAGATGGGGCCCAAGGATGAGATCTACAGCCGTCCGCTGCACCCGTACACCCAGGCGTTGCTGTCGGCGACACCGGCGATCCATCCGGATCCGTTGAAACCGAAGATCAAGATTGTCGGTGAGTTGCCTAACCCGCTGAATCCGCCTTCGGGGTGTGCTTTCCACAAGCGCTGCCCGTATGCGACCGAGCGGTGCAGCAATGAGATTCCGGAGTTGCGGGCTGTGGATAACCGGCAGGTGGCTTGCCACTATGCGGAGCAGTTTGTGGCTTGATGGTTTGTCTGAAATGCAAGGGCCCCGCTTTGGCGGGGCTTTTTTATGGGTGGTTTTTTGGTTGTGTGTATCCGTTTTCAGAGGTTCTGCCTAACGGCAGAAGCGTTTCGCCTCCGGCGAGTTACTTGAAAAGACACCAAGTAACCAAGTGTCCTGCTCCTGGCTTGGCCCTCGTTCCTCAGGTTCCGTAACGAAGGCGACGCTCCGTGGGCCCGCGCCGAACGGACATCCATGTCCTTGCGGCGCTCTCGCGGCATCCATGGCGCTTGACCCACTGCGCGCCACCTGCGTTCAGCCTGCACCCAAGTCGCGATGGGTGTCGCCTGATCTATCGCGCATAAAGATAGAAAGCAGAAATACGCCGTGCTGGAGATTCCCTGTGGGAGCGAATTCATTCGCGAGGCGGTTGGACATTCCACACATTTCTATCGGATGTACGCCCTCTCGCGAATGAATTCGCTCCCACAGGGGAATTGCATGCATAGCGAGAATTTGCACCTGCACCTGCTTTTGATCTTGATCTTCCCACGCGATTGATCAGACGCCGCAGAACGCGACTTGGGTGCAGGCCGAACGCAGGCGATGCGCAGTGGGCCGAGCGGCAGGGATGCCGCGAGAGCCGCCCCGCCATGGATGGCGGATGGCGGCGGGCCCACGGAGCATCGCCTGTGTGAGGGAACACCGAAGCAATGGATAAGCACGCCAAACCCAATAACAACTCAATAAACATCTCGCCGATACCGCCCTTGCTCGATCAACGCCTCTACGCGTTGAGCACCAAGCACCTCAACCAGCACCGAATCCACGCCAGTCGCCATCCCCTCAAGACTCCCGCAGACATAGATCGCAGCGCCCTCTTCCACCCAGAGCCGCAACTCATCGGCCGCATCGCGCAGGCGATCCTGGACATACACCTTCTGCGCCTGATCGCGAGAAAACGCGAGGTCCAGCCGCGCCAGATCTCCCGACGCCAACCAGCCCTGAAGCTCATCACCACAGTGGAAATCGTGGGCCAGATTACGCTCGCCAAACAGCAGCCAGTTACGCGGCTCGCCCTGAGCGATCCGTGCCTTGAGCAGACTGCGCAGCCCTGCCAGCCCCGTACCGTTGCCGATCAGAATTATCGGCGCAGGCTCGCTCGGCAGATGGAAACTGCTGTTGCGCCGAATACGCAGGCTGATCCCGTCGCCCACCGCAGCATGCTCGGTCAGCCAGCCCGAACCCAGGCCCAGGCTGCCATCCGGGTGCAGCTCCTGACGCACGATCAATTGCAGCGAACCGTCCTCGGGCATCGATGCAATGGAATACTCACGCATCGCCAGCGGCACCAGCGCATCGACCAGCGCCTGCGCATGCAACCCCACCAGATGGCTGCGGTTGGCGGGCAACTGACGGTTGCTCAGCGCCTGAGCGAGGGTTTCGTTGAGACCGTCGACCGTCACTTGAGTGTCGGCGGCGATGCCCAGCCCGGCAATGAATTGCTCCACGGCAAATGACGCGTTGCGAGGCAGCATTTCGATCAGGTCACCGGCTTGCCAGCGCGTGTCAGCGTCAGAAATCAAACCGAGCAAAAACACCTTCGAGCCGACGCTGTTCGGGTTCAGCCAGTCTCGCTGGGCCAGAACCCAGTTCTCGTATTCCGGCGCCTTCCAGGGGCTGGCCGGGGTCGAGCCGGTCAATTCGCCCAGTTGCTGCTGCCAGTGTTGCAGCGCGACGCTGTCGCCGCTGTCCACTTCAACCGGGGCGAACAGCGTGCTGCCGCCGCGCTCGCTGAGCCAGCCGTGCAGGCGCTGGGCGAAGCCGCAGAAGTGTTGGTACTGGCGATCGCCCAGGCCCAACACGGCGTAGTTGAGGTTTTCCAGCGACAGCGGGCGCCCCAGCAATTTACGCTCGAAGCCTCGAGCGCTGTCCGGTGCCTCGCCATCGCCGAAGGTGCTCACCACGAATAACGCGTTGCGGCTCTGATTGAGGTCCTGCTCGGTCATGTCTGCAAGGCGCTGCACGCGCACGGGCAACCCTGCCGACTGCAATTGGCCGGCGGTCTGCCAGGCCAGTTGCTCGGCGAACCCGCTCTGGCTGGCGAAGCCGATCAGCCACGCCGGGCCTTGGCTGCCGTAGTGGCTTGGGGTGGAAACCGCGACCTCACCCCGGGCATTGCGGATCTCGCGCTTCTTGCGACGACGATCCAGATACAGCAGCCATCCGGTAATGAAGAACAGCGGCATCAGCGCCGCCGCCACGGTGATGACGATGCGGCCGGTCATACCCCAGTAGCTGCCGGTGTGCAGCGAATAGTTGCTGACCAGCAGCTGCGCGCCATAGCCCTTCTCGCTGTAGCGCGAAACGGCCTTGAGCTTGCCGTTTGCCGGGTCGAGGGTGATCTGGTTCAGCGCGCGAGGGTGCGGCGAGTTCTTGAGGATGTAGTAGACCGTTGCCATCTGCCCCGGCGCTTGAGGCAGGCGCAGGTTGTAGCTTTTGAGGTCAGGACCGGCGGTTTTGTCGATGGTCTCCCAGATAGCGGCGTAGTCAAAAGCGACCTCGGCTTGAGGCACGGCATCGCGGGGGCCGCCAGCGCCTGGACGCGGGCCACCGCCCCCCCGCCGTTGTTCGCCTGCCACGGGAGGGTCGCCGATCAGTTTGTTCATGCCGTTGTTGAACCAGTCGTAAGACCAGTTCAGGCCAGTGACCGCCAGCAGCAGGTAGACGATCAGGCACCAGGTGCCAAACACCGAGTGCAGGTCCCAGTTGAAACTGCGGCCCTTCTTCGCCCAATCCAGGGTCAGCCATACACGCCAGTTCAAAGCCTGACGCGGCCAGCGCAGATACAGGCCGGACAGACAGAAGAACACCAGAATCAGCGTGCACGCTGCCGTCACTTGCTTGCCGTATTCGCCCGCGGCCAGAAAGCGGTGCAGGTTGAGCACGAAGCCAAAGAAGTCCTGACCGGCAGCATCGGGCTTGAATTCGCCGGTGTACGGATCGAAGTTGTGCATCTGGCCGCGGCGCTCGCCCGGTGGCGGCTTGAACCAGACCTGCGCGGCACGGTCGCCGTCGACTTCGATACGAAACATCGAGACGGTGTCATTGCCCTGGGCTTGGAGTTTGCTGACCATTTCGGTCAACGACAGCTGATGCTCGCGGGGCTGCACGAACAACGCGTCGGGGTTGAGCGCATCCATGATTTCGTCCCCGAACGAATACAGCGCGCCGGTGATGCCCATCAGAGCCAGCACTAGACCCGCTGTGATCCCGAAGAACCAATGCACTTGAAACAGGACTTTCTTCAACACCCTCAATCACCTCGATAACCCGCTGCGACGCGCATTATGCGCACAAACGGAATGCATTCTCATGCGTGGCTGATTCTTTATTAGGTTTCAGGCTGGACACAAAAATCTGCGTTAACCCCAATTTCAACGACGACACTAACCCTGTGGGAGCGAATTCATTCGCGAGAGGGCGGGACAGGCGATACATCTCTACCGCCAGTCCCACCGCCTCGCGAATGAATTCGCTCCCACAGGTTCAACGTCCGCAAGCCATGCGAAAACCATCATTCGCTCGACACACAAAAGCCCCACCCGCCAGAGGCAGGTGGGGCTTGCCGATCCGCTTCGTTGATCAGAAGTGGAAAGCGGTAGTCAGCAAGGCGGTACGACCGGCTGCCTGATTGGCGAAATGCGCCGCGTAGGCTTTGTCGTAGTAGGTCTTGTCAGTGAGGTTCTGCACGTTCAGTTGCAGGTCGATGTTCTTGGTCAGCTTGTACGAAGCCATGGCGTCGTAACGGGTGTAGGACGGCACGTACACGGTGTTGGCAGTGTCACCCCAGACCTGACCAACGTAGAACGCGCCACCGCCAATGGTCAGCTTCGGCGTGATGTCATAGGTGGTCCACAGGCTGGCGCTGTGCTTGGCGGTGTTGGGCATTTCATTGCCATCCTGCGAGGCCGCGCCCGCAGTGACGGCACCGTTACGACCCACCAGGCCGGAACTGACCAGCTCGCTGTCCAGGTAGCTGTAGCCGGCGAACACTTGCCACTGATCGGTGAGCTTGCCGCTGGCGGTCAGTTCCACACCGTCGACTCGGGACTTGCCAGCGTTCTGATAGGTGTTGGTGCTGACCAGTACGCGGGTGTTTTCTTTCTCGGTACGGAACACCGCCGCGGTCAACGACAGGCGCTCGTTGAGGAAGTCCCACTTGGTGCCCACTTCGTAGTTCTTGGTGGTTTCCGGTTCCAGATCGCTGGTCAGTGTGCCGCCGTCAGCAATCAGGCCGTTACCGTCAGTCCCTTCATTGAGCATGCCGCCTGGCGGGGTGGCCGATGTGGCGAACGAGGTGTAGATGCTGCCGTTCTCAACCGGCTTGTAAACGACACCCGCCTGCCAGTTCCAGAAGTTGCTGTTGTTCTTGCTGCGCGTGGTTGCAGCAGTGAGGCTGTCGGTTTTGGCCGAGGTGTCGAAGCTGTCGAAACGCGCGCCCAGATTGACCTGCCACTGCGGGTTCAGCTCGATGGTGTCGAAGGCATACAGCGAGCGGGTGAAACCGATGGTGTTGGTGCCTTTGTAGTTGCGGGCGATCGTGCCGGTGTAATCGTCGTCGGGATTGGGGTTGCTCAACGAAGTGCAGGTACCGCCGTAGACTTCACCGACCTGACAGCCCACGCCACCCGGAGAAGCTGCGGTCGGGTTGGTGTTTGCTGGGTTAGCGAAGGTGTAACCGCTGACCTTGCTCACTTCACGGGTCAGCTCAAGGCCTGTGGAGTAGCTGTTCTTGAAGCCCGCGAGCTGGAACGTACCGAACAGATCGGTCTGGTTGGTCGTGGTTTCGGTGGTGCTGACGCGGGCGTTGGCCCGACGCCAGACGGTGCCACGGGCGTTGACGTTATGCTGGCTGTCGTCCGGCTGGGTGAGGATGTAGTCCTGACCCACGTTGCCATGACGGAAGGTACTTTTCAGCGTCATGTCTTCGTTGAAGTCATGCTCGAAGCTGATGGTCGAGATGTCGCTGCGGGTCTTGCGGAAGTCGCGGTCTTTCAGGCCATAGAAGTTGTTGCTGTTGCCACCGTCGGTGGGCTTGTCGTGCACGTGAACAGCGGTGGTGGATGTCGAGCCGTAGCCGTACGGAATGCCCGAATCCGGCAGGTCATTGCCTTCAACGTGGTAGTAGCTCAGGTTCAGGCGGTTCTCGGTGCCCAGGCCGAAGGTCACCGACGGTGCCACGCCCCAACGGTCGTAATTGATCGCGTCGCGGCCGGCAACGTTCTGCTCGTGGCTCATCAGGTTCAGGCGGAACGCTGCGGTGTCGAGGAACTTGCGGTTCACGTCCAGGGTGTAACGACGGGTCTGATCGGTGCCATAGGTGAACGCGCCGTTGGTGAAGTCATTGGCTTTTGGCAGTTTGCTGATCAGGTTGATGCTGCCGCCCGCCGAGCCGCGACCGCCGATGGCCGAGTTCGGACCCTTGCTCACTTCGATCGATTCGATGTCGAAGATTTCACGGCTCTGGGCGCCGGTGTCACGCACGCCGTCGATGTAAGTGTCACCCTGGGCGTCGAAACCACGAATGAACGGGCGGTCACCCTGTGGGTTGCCACCTTCGCCGGCACCAAAGGTGATGCCCGGTACAGTGCGCAGTGCGTCTTGCAGCGAGGTGGCGGCGGTGTCCTTGAGCACTTGCTGAGGAATCACGGTGACCGAACGCGGGGTGTCTTTCAGCGGCGCGGTGTATTTCTGCGAAGCGCTTTTCTCGGTCTTGTAGTCGGTGGACTCCTGAGCCTCACCGGTGATGCTGGTCGCGCCCAGCGAAATGGCGTTGCCGTTGGTTTTTTCGGCTTCATCGGCGGCGTGGGCCAGTTGCGATGCGGACATTGCAGTGACCGCCATGCCGATCGCCGAAGCGAGAAGCCGTGGTGAACTGACGGACGGTTGTAAGGACTGGCGCGACATAGTGGTTTCCTTCCCCAAGGAATGTTTGAGGCCGCGGAATATAGATGGGAATCATTTGTATTCGCATAAAACTTACAATCTTTACAATTCCGCTTTACGGTTTTTGCCCGCTCATCCGTCCACGCGCGCTCGCAGGGTTTTACATAGCCAATAAGAATCACTACCATTCGCTACCTTTTCGATACCGAGTGGCTGCGCCATGCTCCTACACATTCCCGGCCTGTTTACCCGCGAGGAAGTGCTGCGCATCCGCCAAGCCCTGGAACAGACCGAATGGGCGGACGGCAAGATCACGGCCGGGCATCAGTCGGCCAAGGCCAAGCACAACCTGCAGCTTCCCGAGGGTCATCCGCTGGCGAAGGAAATCGGCGCCGCGATGCTCGAACGACTGTGGCAAAACCCGCTGTTCATGTCCGCCGCGCTGCCCCACAAGGTGTTTCCACCCTTGGTGAACTGCTACACCGGCGGCGGCAGTTTCGATTTCCACATCGATAACTCGGTGCGTCAGGCCCGAGGCAGTATCGAACGGGTGCGCACTGACCTGTCTTCGACGCTGTTCTTCAGCGACCCCGACGACTATGACGGCGGCGAACTGGTGATCCAGGACACCTTCGGCACCCGCGAAGTCAAGCTGCCAGCGGGCGACATGCTGCTCTACCCCGCCACCAGCCTGCATAAGGTCAACGCCGTGACCCGTGGCGCTCGCTATGCCTCATTTTTCTGGACCCAGAGCCTGGTGCGCGACGACGGCCACCGCACCCTGCTGTTCGAAATGGACGCCGCCATCCAGCAGTTGAGCCGCGACATGCCCGATCATCCTTCGTTGATCCAGCTGACCGGCACCTACCACAACCTGCTGCGCCAATGGGTCGAGGTCTGAATCATGACCTGGACGCTGCGACGCGAAGATGTACTCGACGGCCAACAACTGCGTGACATGCTTCAGGAGAATCCTGCTAGCGCTGCGCGGGCGATCCTCATTTCCGCGCAGGAAAACATCGTCGACGCCCAGGCATTGCTGGGTCAGATCCTCCTCGACGGCACCGGCATCGAACAGGACGCGGCGCTGGCACTGACCTGGTTCCAGATCGCCGCGCGCAATGGCCATGCCATGGCCACCAACATGGCGGGACGCTGCCACGAACATGGCTGGGGCTGCGAGCCCGATGCCGGCAAGGCTGCGCAGTTTTACCGCAAAGCCGCCGAAGCCGGGCTCGACTGGGGCTTCTACAACTACGGCAACTTGCTGGCCACCGGCCGTGGCGTGAACAAGGACCAGGCCCGCGCCCTGGCCTGCTACCGCAAGGCCGCGCAAATGGGTCACGCCAAATCGATGAACATGCTGGGGCGCTACCTGGAAGAAGGCGTGTGCTGCGAGCGCGATCTGGCTGCCGCCCATGACTGGTATCGGCGCTCGGCCCAGGGTGGAGATTTTCGTGGGCAGTTCAGCCACGCCGCCGTGCTGGCGGACCACGGTCAGATCGATGAGGCGCTGGTCTGGTTTGAAAACGCTTTGCGCATCGGCAACCTGAACTTCTTGCGGGTCAGTCGCAAGACATTACTGTCATCCTCGCATCCGCAAATTCGCGCACTGGCCATTGCGTATCACCAGCGCGCGGCGGAGTTGGGGGACGCCTCAGACCTTCATGAGTCGAATGCCCTGCGCCTGAGCAACCTGAGCCTTGCTCAGGGCTGAAGGGATCAGCTCTGCCATTGTCGACGCAAACCGTTGAGGTACGCAGTCATGGTCGCGGCATTTTCGATGAAGCGGCTGACTTGCTCGACCACATCCGCATTGGCGTCGAACTGGTTCTGCTGCGCAAAACCCCTGATCGCTTGAACGATAATGCTGGCCTCTCGCATGTACACCTGCTGATGCCCGGCCAGCCCCTGATAAGCCTTCAGTTGCCCGATCCTGAGTTCGGACTCGCTGATTTCGCTCTGAAGCTCGCGCAGCCTGCGCGTTAACGTATCCAGATCCCGTTGCAACTTAACCCTGAGTGAAATCAGGTGGCTGTACCTGACGGCCTCGCTGCTCAGGTTAAGCTGATTTTTCAGGCCTTCAAGCCCGGCCCGGATCGAACCCGCCAGCGGGTTCTTCGGGTCAATCTCAAGCAGCTTGGTCAGCGACTCCACCAAGGGTTTAAAACGATCCAGCAGGCTGATGGATTCGACCTCGGCAATCAGTTTGTTCAAGGCTGCTTCCTGCGTCTGCAACTCAACAAGTGGCTTGCCCTCTTCTTCAACCTTGGCCCTGACGGGAGCAATCTCGGCCTCCAACCGAATGATCACGGCGTCGGCGTCATCAAGGGTAATCGCTCTGAGGTTGCTCAACGCGTCGTCCAGGCTGCCAACGTGGTCGGCAACGTGGGAAATACGGTTGCGGGAGTCCTCTTCCAACTCCCGGGTCAGCTCGGCGAGCACGGCACTTGAGGCCGCCGGTGTCTGTTCGCGCAAATCCATGATGGTCTTGATCAGTTCGGGCAAACCGTCGGTTTTGAGCACGATGGGCGTAATGGTCAGAATATTGAGCCCCTGCGCGTCAGCGACCTTCAGGTCGAGAAGCAACGAGCGGAGCTTTTCGCGCAGCCGGGACAAGTAAATATCTCCCAATGCCAGCGCCTTTTGTCGCAATTGAGTACGACTGTCGTTAAAGGCAGCCATGTCGGGGGTGGGTATTTGAAAGGGAGCATCCATGATGTAAGGCATGTCGGTTCTCACACTGAATTTTATTTAACAAATTAGGCAACCGAATGATTAACGTTCGATGGCTTTATCGAACGCGGTTAACAGGTCGAAAGATTGCTTTTTGATATCGGTCCAGCTCGTAATGACAAACTTGAAACGCAGGACCAGAATGGCGAGATAAGTTGCATTACTCAGCCCCGCCACTCGGTTTTGTGAAGACTTGACCAATTCATCAAGCAGTACCCAGATACTTTCGAGCCCGGCGATCCCGACGGTTGCACCATCGATTCGCCCCTCCAGACCTTCAAGATTAGTTTCCAGGATACGCAACAGCCCCAGCAACTTGTTCAGTTTCAATAATTGTTCTTCAACGCGACGCTTGGTTTCGATTAACTCATTCTTTTCCTTGCGTACTCTTTCGGCTTTCGTTCCGAAAATCGACCCCGTTATAGCGGCGCCGATAGGGCCCCACCACACACCGATGACCGCGTATTTGACGTACTCGCCATACTCTGCGGTCTTTTGGTCGATCCGCTGGGTCAGGCTCGTCAGCTCGCCATTCAGCCGGGCGACTTCGCGGCTGGTGTCAGCGCTGTTGGACAGCCGTACTTTCAGGCTGACATCCGGAGCAATGCTGCCACGCAGGGTCTTCCTGAATTCGCCCACGCCTGCCTTGACCTTTGTGGTACTAGCACTGTGCTGTTGCAGGAGGGTTGTCAGCTCATCGAAAAAGCTCATCAGTACAGGGATCTGCGGTTGGTCACCCGGAGCCAGCGCCACGGGCGGCAGCGCGTCGATCTGTTCGGGCGTGAGATCCGAGACTTTCAGGCGCTGGTATGACTCAAGCCCGGTAACAAACTCGACGATGGTCCCGGCGGTCTCCAGCAGGCTGTCAGAGAACACGTACAGATCGCTCCCGACCTTGCGGATATCCGACTCCAGCGGGGCCCAGGTCTGGCAATGAGCGTTAATCATTACATAGAGATCGCGGATGTCTTCCGGCGCCAACCCGCTGATGCCGCTGCTGTAATTGCCGAGCAGCTGGCGAACCTGTTCCAGGCTTGTCGGCAGTGCCAGGCCGCTTTGAACATAGGCACGAATCTGTCGGGCATCTTCGGTGGCCAGAATCAACCCCGGGTCACGGGCAACTTGCGCCTCCTCTGCGCTGGCCACTTTCATGAAGTTGCCACTGGCCATTAACATTTCGTCCAGGGTATACGCGGGTGTACGTATAGTTTCTTTCTGTTGCATAATTAATTTCCTGATCGATCGTTACAATGAATTCCGCTCCTATTTGCCTCGCTTTACTTGAGCGGCAGACACAAACTAACAGAGCAACTCTCATTGGGATACCTGCCTTAATCCGACGCATAACGTAGGAAAAAGACCCAACCACACAGGAAATAAATAAGCAGCAACCACCAAAGCGGAGAAATTAAAACAACGTTAAGACGCTATTAATAAAACCTTGCCATCCCATAAAACCAGTCCATAAAAAAGCCCGCGATTTCTCGCGGGCTTTATGCGTTACAGCGTCAGGCTCAGATGTAGAACGATTTCAGCGGCGGGAAGCCGTTAAACTCTACAGCGCTATAGCTGGTGGTGTACGCGCCGGTCGACAGCCAATACAGGCGGTCACCGATGGCCAGGTTCAGCGGCAGGCCGTACTTGTAGTTCTCGTACATGATGTCGGCGCTGTCGCAGGTTGGGCCGGCGATCACGACTTCTTCGACTTCGCCTTTCTTCTCGGTCCAGATCGGGAATTTGATGGCTTCGTCCATCGTTTCGATCAGGCCGGAGAATTTGCCCACATCGGTGTAAACCCAACGCTCGACGGCGGTACGCGACTTGCGCGCAACCAGTACCACTTCGCTGACCAGAATACCGGCGTTGGCGATCAACGAACGGCCCGGCTCCAGGATGATTTCCGGCAGGTCATCGCCGAAGTCCTCTTTCAGGAAGCGGATGATTTCTTCGGCATAGGTTTCCAGGCTGTTGGTGCGGGTGATGTAGTTGGCCGGGAAGCCGCCACCCATGTTGATCAGCTTGAGTTCGATGCCGTCTTCTTCTTTCAGGCGCTCGAAGATCACCTTCACTTTGGCGATCGCGGCGTCCCACACGGAGATGTCGCGCTGTTGCGAGCCCACGTGGAAGGAGATGCCGTAAGGCACCAGGCCCAGGTCACGGGCCAGGATCAGCAGGTCCATGGCCATGTCGGTCTGGCAGCCGAATTTGCGCGACAGCGGCCAGTCAGCGGTGGTCGAGCCTTCGGTGAGGATACGCACGTAGACTTTCGCACCCGGCGCGGCCTTGGCGATGTTGCGCAGGTCGGCTTCGGAGTCGGTGGCGTACAGGCGCACGCCCTTCTCATAGAAGTAACGGATGTCCTTGGACTTCTTGATGGTGTTGCCGTAGCTGATGCGATCCGGGCCAACGCCACGGTCCATCACTTTGTCCAGCTCGTAGATCGAGGCGATGTCGAAGCTCGAACCTTTCTCTTTGAGCAGGTCGATGATTTCGACGGCCGGGTTGGCCTTGACCGCGTAGTAAACCTTGGCGAATTCGAAACCGGCACGCAGGTCATCGTAGGCCTGACTGATCATGGCGGTGTCGATGAGCACGAACGGGGTTTCTTGCTTGTCGGCGAACGCCTTCATTTTAGCGAAGGTGCTTTTCTCGAAATAATCTTCGACCTGAATCGACATGCGGGGGACTCCTGTTGGCAAACGGTAAAAAACAATGGGTGCGAGCGCATGCTCATGAACGTCCTCCGTATCCCCACTTTGGTTCGCCTACTTCCCAAGGCCGTTGACCGAAAGCAAAAAGGCCATGGGACGCGGGTTCCCTTGGCCTTGCTGTCTCGTCGTCAGTACTTGAGCCGGATGGATCGTTTCCAGCATGGACGTTCGGCGCGAACTTTAGGACCTGAGGGGCTGGAGATCAACAAAAAATGTCGCGTTTCTGCCCGTTTTTGCCAGACGGGCACGCGCGCTCGTTGAATCATCCTGTAGTAACCGACCGATGTGACAGGACGATGTTCCCGCAAGTGACTTTTTCGCGAATGAATTCGCTCCCACAGCCGGAATGCGATCTGCCTGTGGGAGCGAATTCATTCGCGATGGCGTAAGGTCAGGCAGCGAAAATGCAGCTGATCGAGTTAGATCACACCGACGCCTGCTCCGCCGCTTGCGCTGGCGAAACGATGCTGGTCTTCTTCCCGCGCGATTGCCCCGAGCTCAGGTACGCCGCAATCGACTCCTGGGTCACCTCACCCAAAAACACATTCTCGGCATCCAGCACCGGCAGCCACGCGCGGTTGAACTCGTACATGCGCGACAGCAGGATGCGCAAGTGTTCATCGTAGGCGGCGGTGGCGTTGAACGGGCGCAGGTATTGCTCGCAGGTGCCGGTCTGACGATGCAGGTCGCGACGACGTACGTAGCCCATGGCCTTGTTGGCGGCGTCGGTGACGACCACGTAGCGGCGGTCGTTTTCGTCCATGGCTTCCAGCGCCTCGGCCACCGGGGTTTGGGGGCTGACGCTCGGCGCGTTGTCGGCGGCGTCTTCGGCTTTCACCAACAGCAGGCGCTTGAGGGTGCTGTCCTGACCGACGAAATTGCTGACGAAATCGTCCGCCGGGTGAGCCAGCAGCGTGTCCGGATGATCGATCTGCAGCAGCTTGCCGGCGCGGAAGATGGCGATCTTGTCGCCCAGTTTGATCGCCTCGTCGATGTCGTGGCTGACCATGATCACGGTCTTGTTCAGCGCGCGCTGCATCTCGAAGAACTCGTTCTGGATCATCTCGCGGTTGATCGGGTCGACCGCCCCGAACGGCTCGTCCATCAACAGCAGCGGCGCGTCGGCAGCCAGGGCGCGGATCACGCCGATACGCTGTTGCTGACCACCCGACAATTCACGCGGATAGCGATGCAGGTACTGCTTGGGCTCCAGCTTGATCATGCTCATCAGCTCGCGGGCGCGGTCGTGGCATTTCTGTTTGTCCCAGCCGAGCAGTTTGGTCACGACCACGATGTTTTCTTCGATGGTCATGTTGGGGAACAGGCCGATCTGCTGAATGACATAGCCGATGTTGCGGCGCAGGGTCACTTCGTCCAGTTGGGTCGTGTCTTCGCCGTTGATCAGCACCTTGCCGGAGGTCGGCATGATCAGGCGGTTGATCATCTTCAGCGTGGTACTTTTGCCACACCCCGAGGGGCCGAGGAACACGCAGATTTCGCCTTCGTTGACGGTCAGGCTCACGGAGTCCACGGCTTTGACTTCCTTGCCGTTGCTCTGGAACGTCTTGGACAGGTTTTGCAGTTCGATCATGGTCTTGGCAGTCATTTGAGCAATCCTTTTGGAGTCAGCGAGCGTTGCAGCCATTGCAGAAGCAGGTCAGCGAAAATGGCCAGAATGCTGACCAATACGGCGCCGACGATGAGCATCGACATGTCGCTGCGGCTGATGGAGGCGAGGATGAGTACGCCCAGGCCACCGGCACCGATGGTGGCGGCGATGGTCATGACGCCGATGTTCATGACCACGGCGGTGCGTACGCCAGCGAGGATCACTGGCACGGCAATGGGCAGTTCGACCATGCGCAGGCGCTGGCCGAAGGTCATGCCGATGCCACGGGCGGCTTCGCGAATGCCAGGTTCGACGCCGGTCAGTGCCAGATACGTGTTACGCATGATCGGCAGCAGCGAATAGAGGAACACCGCCGTGATCGCAGGCAACGGTCCCAGGCCCTGGCCAAACTTGGAGTAGAACGGCAGCAGCAGCCCGAACAGGGCAATCGACGGCACCGTCAGCAGCACGGTCGCACTGGCTTGCAGCGGGCCAGCGAGCGCCGGGAAGCGGGTCATGACCACGCCCAACGGCACGCCCACCAGAATCGCCAGGGTCACTGCGATGCCGACGAGGGTGATGTGTTGCAGGGTCAGGTGAAACACCTGATTCCAGTCCAGATGGGAGAAAGCGCTGAAGAAGCTCATAGTTTCTCCTCTTGCTTTTCCACTGGCGTCTGTCTGATCGGTACGCTTTCAGCGGAAGGATTGATCGGATGGCTGCGCAGGAAATCGGCGGCCACGACAGTAGGGCTTTCGTGATCGACATCGATACGCGCGTTCAGATCGATCATGGTCTGGTTATCCAGCAGCGCGGCCAGCGGCTTGAGCTGCTCGGCCAGTTGCGGGTGCTTGTCCAGGTACTCTTTGCGAATCACTGGCGCGGCGGTGTAGTCCGGGAAGTAGTGTTTATCGTCGTCCAGCACCTTGAGTTTGAAGGCGTTCAAACGGCCGTCGGTGGTGTAGACCAGCCCGGCGAACACCTGCCCGTTACGCAGCGCGGTGTAGACCAGCCCCGCGTCCATCTGGCGGGTGTTCTCGCGGCTCAAGTTCATGTCGTAGTGCTTGACCAGCCCCACCAGCCCGTCGGAACGGTTGGCGAACTCGGTGTCGAGCGCGACGATATGACCCTGTTTCGCTTCATCCTTGAGCACAGCCGTCAGGCCTGAAACGTTGGTGATCTGCGGGTATTGGCGGGCGATCTTGTCCGGCAGCGCCAGCGCATAGGTGTTGTTGAACTTCGACGGCGACAGCCACACCAGGCCCTTTTTCGCGTCCAGTTCCTTGACCCGCTGGTAGGTCTGCTCGCTGTCGAGTTTTTCGTCGACATGGTTGTAGGCCACCAGCGACACCCCGGTGTATTCCCAGAGCATGTCCAACTGGCCGGATTCCTGCGCGCTGCGCGCCAGGTTGCTGCCCAGGCCGCCAGTGATCTGCACCTGATAGCCCTTGTCGCGCAGGTATTGCGCGGTCAACTCGGCGAGGATGGTCTGCTCGGTGAAGACCCGCGCGCCGATGCGCAAGACAGGTCGTTCGGCGGGGGCATCGGCGGCCTGGACAAATCCGGACAACAACAGGCCCGCGCCCACTATTAATGTGCATAACGTCTTCATGCGAATTCCTTTCTCTGCGCGGCCCGTTAGCGAGCCAGGCCACGTTCCAGCCAAAGACGACTCGCCAGGGTCACGGCGCCATCGAGCAACAGGGCCAGCAGCGCGGTACACGCGGCGCCCAGCACCAGTTGCGGCTGATTGTTCAGGGCGATGCCGGGGAAGATCAGGCTGCCGAGGCTGTTGGCGCCGATCAGGAAGGCCAGCGGCGCGGTGCCGACGTTGATCGCCAGCGCCACACGCACGCCGCCGATGATGATCGGCACGGCATTGGGCAGCTCGACGCGCCATAACACCTGACGGGGCGTCATGCCGATGCCGGTGGCAGCTTCCTTGAGAGAACCCTGGACGTTTTTCAGGCCTTCGTAGGTGTTGCGCACGATGGGCAACAGAGAGGCGAGGAACAGCGCGAAGATCGCAGGTCCACTGCCGATACCCAGGACGCCCAGGGCAATGGCCAGAACCGCGAGAGGAGGAACGGTGTTACCGATATTGAAGATCTGCATGAAACGTTCGGCGCGGCCAACCATGTTCGGTCGGCTCAAGACAATGCCGGTCGGGATTCCGACCACCAGTGCCGCGAGCATCGATGCCAGTACCAGCATCACGTGGGCTTGCAGATAAAACAGCAGATCATCCTGATACTGCTTGAGCGTATCGATGCCGATCCAATGGATCAGCAGGGCCAGGAGTACGATAGCGATCGTACCTCCCATCAGCCCCTTGCCATAGCGATTAGCCACGGGCGGACTCCTTATTTCAGTCGGCGAACGCCTCGCCTTCGACAGCCGTTTCGGGCCATGGGCGAACGTTCGCGAAGAGCAGCGGGTGGGTCGCCGGTAAGGGTTTAACCTCGGCGAAAACACGAGCCATGAGCGCAGCTTCGTCAAGCTAACTTGCTGATTTTGCGACCCTTGGCAGTTTGCAGAGCTACTTGCGCAGCCAGGGAGTGGACGTCTCCACAACCGCAAAGGTTCCCACGCGGGATGCTATTTGGCCACCCTTTATCGACTGAACGGTTCGGTTATTCGCTTGGTTTGGGCTATAATCGCCGCCCTTTTTTGAATCACCTCTCGGGCGATTTCCCATGACCAGACAGGCCGCCGAAGTCGCGAAACGCCGCACTTTCGCCATTATTTCTCACCCCGACGCCGGTAAGACCACTATCACCGAAAAGCTTTTGCTGATGGGCAAGGCGATTGCCGTCGCCGGTACGGTGAAGTCCCGCAAGTCCGACCGCCATGCCACCTCCGACTGGATGGAGATGGAAAAGCAACGGGGTATTTCCATTACCACGTCGGTCATGCAGTTCCCTTATCGCGAACACATGATCAACCTGCTCGACACCCCGGGTCACGAAGACTTCTCGGAAGACACCTATCGCACCCTGACCGCCGTTGACTCGGCGCTGATGGTGCTCGACGGCGGTAAGGGCGTCGAGCCGCGGACCATCGCCCTGATGGACGTCTGCCGTCTGCGTGACACGCCGATCGTCAGCTTCATCAACAAACTCGACCGCGACATCCGCGACCCGATCGAGCTGCTGGACGAAATCGAAGCGGTCCTCAAGATCAAGGCCGCGCCAATCACCTGGCCGATCGGCTGCTACCGCGACTTCAAGGGCGTGTACCACCTGGCGGGCGACTACATCATCGTCTACACCCCGGGTCACGGCCATGAACGCACCGAGACCAAGATCATCCAGAAGCTGGACTCCGACGAAGCCCGCGCGCACCTGGGCGACGAGTACGAGCGCTTCATCGAGCAGCTCGAACTGGTTCAAGGTGCCTGCCACGAGTTCAACGAGCAGGAATTCCTCGACGGCCACATGACCCCGGTGTTCTTCGGGACCGCGCTGGGCAACTTCGGTGTCGACCACGTGCTGGACGCTGTCGTGGACTGGGCGCCGAAGCCGCTGGCACGGGTTGCCAACGAGCGCACCGTTGAGCCGGTCGAAGAGAAGTTCTCGGGCTTTATCTTCAAGATCCAGGCGAACATGGACCCCAAGCACCGCGACCGCATTGCTTTCATGCGCATTTGTTCGGGCAAGTACGACAAAGGCATGAAGATGCGCCACGTGCGTACCGGCAAGGACCTGCGCATCGGCGACGCCCTGACGTTCTTCTCCAGCGAGCGTGAACAGCTGGAAGAAGCCTACGCCGGCGACATCATCGGTCTGCACAACCACGGCACGATCCAGATCGGCGACACCTTCACCGAAGGCGAAGCGTTGGGCTTTACCGGCATCCCGCACTTCGCCCCGGAACTGTTCCGTCGCGTTCGCCTGCGCGATCCGCTGAAATCCAAGCAGCTGCGTCAGGGCCTGCAACAGCTGGCCGAAGAAGGCGCCACTCAGGTGTTCTTCCCGCTGCGCAGCAACGACATCATCCTCGGCGCCGTCGGTGTGCTGCAGTTCGACGTCGTCGCCAGCCGCCTTAAAGAGGAATACAAGGTGGAATGCTCCTACGAGCCGATCACCGTGTGGTCCGCGCGCTGGATCGATTCGGGCGACAAGAAGAAGCTCGAGGAATTCGAGAACAAGGCCGTGGAAAACCTTTCGATGGACGGCGGCGGTCACCTGACCTACCTGGCGCCAACGCGGGTCAACCTGAGCCTGATGGAAGAGCGCTGGCCGGATATCAACTTCCGCGCGACGCGCGAGCATCATTAAGCAACACCAGCCCTCGTAGGAGCGCGCTTGCCCGCGATGACATACATCCAAACACATTGATGTTGGATGACACACCGCAATCGCGGGCAAGCGCGCTCCTACAGTGGGCGCGCCACCGCCAGCCTCACTTCACCACCCTCCCCACGCCTCTCCCTCTTGGGTCCGACGCTGTTTCGACTTTCGAGCCCTCGATCCTGATCGCCTGAATGTTGCCCATCGACCAGCCCTGATCTTTCAGCGTGTACCCCATCGTCTTCAGTTCATCAGCGGTCTTTTCACTCAGCGGCGCAAATTTCTCGGTGAAGATCGTGTCCTTCGGCAACAGCTGGTGATGCACCCGTTGTGCGGCCACGGCGTCTTTGAGTGGCAGGTGGAAGTCATACAGGTTGTTCAGCACCTGAAACACGGTGGTGAAAATCCGCGAGCCGCCCGGTGTGCCCAGCACCAGCGTCACCGCCCCATCGCGGGTGACCAGACTCGGGCTCATCGACGACAGCATGCGCTTGCCAGGCTCGATGGCGTTGGCGTCGCCGCCGACCACGCCAAAGGCATTGGCCACGCCGGGTTTGGCGCTGAAGTCGTCCATCTCGTCGTTCATCAGAAAACCTGCACCCGAAACCACTACACCGCTGCCGTAATCCCAGTTCAGCGTGTAGGTGTTGCTGACCGCGTTGCCTTTGGCGTCGACGATGGAGAAGTGCGTGGTCTGATGGGATTCAAGCCCGGCCTTGACCTTTTCGGTCGGTGAAATGGCCGTCGGGTTGACCTCACTGGCGCGCTGGGCCAGGTAGACCTGATCGATCAACTCGCTGACCGGTGGATTGGAAAAGTCCGGGTCACCCAGATAATTGGCGCGGTCGGCGAACACACGTTTTTCGATTTCTGCGAGCAGGTGAATGTAGCGCGCCGAATTGAGCGGCACGCCTTTGAAGTCCTCGCTCAGCTGTTGCTTGATGCCGATCAACTGCGCCAGCGCCACACCGCCGGAGCTGGGCAGCGGCGCGGTATAGAGAGTGTTGCCGTTGAAATTCACATGCAGCGGCTTGCGCCACAGGGTCTTGTAATCGGCCAGGTCCTGCTTGGCGATCAGGCCGTTGTCGTGCTGCATCTGCGCCACCAGAAGGTCAGCGGTCTGACCGTGGTAGAACTCGTCCGCCCCCTTGTCGGCGATGCGTTCCAGGGTTTTGGCGAGTTCAGGCTGGCGGAAGGTTTCGCCGCTTTTCATGTTGCCGAAATAGTCGCCGAAATTGGTTTTGCCGTTGAGTTGCTTGATCGCCTCGGCGCCGTACATGTATTGCTTGTCAGCCACCGTGAAGCCGTTTTTCGCGTAGCCGATGGCCGGCGTCAGCAACTCGGCCCAAGGCAGCTTGCCGAATTTTCTGTGGGCCTCCCACAACCCCATCACCGTGCCCGGCACACCCGAAGCGCGGGCGCCGACCAGGCTCATGCCGGGAATCACGTCGCCTTTTTCATCCAAATACATGTCGCGACTGGCGGCTTTTGGCGCGGTCTCGCGGTAGTCGAGGAAGTAGGGTTTGCCATTCATGAACAGGGTCATGAAGCCCCCGCCGCCGATATTCCCAGCCTCGGGATACGTCACCGCCAAGGTGAAGGCCGTGGCGACAGCGGCGTCGACGGCATTGCCGCCTTTTTTCAGGATTTGCGCAGCGACGTCAGCGCCGTACTGGTCGGGGGAAGCAACAGCCCCACCCTCCAGCGTGATGGCGGCATACACCGGGGAGCTGACGGCGAAGATCATCGACAAGGTGAGGGTCTTGAGGGTCACGACTCGCATAGGGCGTCCTTTATGAGCAAAGGTGGCAGCGTGTGGCAGGGGGAGGTCTGAGCGCTGATCTGTCGAACGGCTGAGCACGCTAGCGTCCCGCGCAAAACGATGTGAGGTCAATAGGTATCGCATGAACGCAAACGGCCACCCGAAGGTGGCCGTTGTCCGCGCGCTATCATCTGGCCGTGTCAGCCTTTGATCATCTCGCCCTTGATCCACTCGATTACGGACGTGGTTTTCGGCACCCAGCCCAGCAATTCGCGGGCATGCTTGCCGCGCACGCGACTGTTGGAGCCCAGGCCGTAATTGGCCATCTCGTAGCCCCACTCGGTCTCGGCGTCCTTGAGCGGCCAGTCCTGCGCTTTGCCCAGGCCCAGCGCTTCGGCAATGGCATTGCTCATGTCGTGGAACGAGGCTTCGCCGCTTTCGACAAAATAGAAGGTACCGGCCGGGCTCTTTTCCAGCGCCAGCGCGTAGAGCTCGACCACGTCGTTGATGTGCACGTTGGACCAGATGTTGCCGCCGGTGCCGACGTGACGAACGATGCCGCTCTTGCGTGCCTGCTTCACCAGACGCGGCAACTGCACGCTGTCGCGGTTCACGCCCAGGCTGTGGCCGTAGATCAGGGTGTTGCACAGCACCGCTGAACGCACACCTTCTTTCGCGGCGGCGAGCACCAGGTCGTCGATGGCCACCCGGGCGGCCTTGTCTGGCGTGGCGGCAGGCAGTTGGTCTTCGTAGTAGATCCTGTCGGTGCCTTTGCCGCCCGACGCGTCGCCGACGATGCTCGAACCGCTGGTGTGCAGGAAGGGTTTGTTCGAACCCTTCAGGCCTTCGATCAGTGCCTCCACCGCGCCGCGATGGTCGCTGCTGGCGGCGTTGATCACACCGTCGGCCTTGCGCGCCTGTTCAATCAGCATGGTTTTATCGTCCAGCGTGCCGATGACCGGAACGATGCCCAGCGCCTTGAGTTCATCCGCTTGCTCGGCGTTGCGCACCAGACCAGTGACGTGATGCCCTTTCTGGACCAGACCGGTGGCGATGGAGCCACCGATAAAACCTGCGGCGCCGGTAATGAAAATGTTCATGTGGTGACTCCCGATTGGCTGTAAATGATGGAGCCAGTATCGGCGTGCGCTTCCTTGCGAAAAACCGCTGTCGGACCAAATGACTCTTGCGTGCAGATCACGAATACGCAATGCCCCACTGTAGGAGCGCGCTTGCCCGCGATTGCGTCCATGCAGACGCATTGATGTTGGATAGCACACCGCAAT